>PWGU01000153.1 GCA_003554605.1 Halorubrum sp. | reverse complement strand
GCCTCGGGGATGACCCGAACCTGACCGTCGTGGGCAACGAGGGTGTCCACGTAGTCGCGGAAGACGGCCGATAACGAGATATCCCGCTCCTCGGCGATATCGCGGAGCGTCTCGAAGGCGTCCTCGTTGACGCGGAACGAGATCGTCTTGTTCTTGTTGCCCATCACCGATCCGTTCGTTCCGCGGATTACTTAAGCGTTTGTCAGACGGTGGCGTACCGGCGTCCTCAGCGTCGCGGTCGGGGTGGACGGCTACTGGCCGTCGGTCGGCCGCCCGCTACCGATCAGACGCCCGCGGGCGAGTCCGCCGTCTCCCCGGCGAGCTCGTCGCTCTCATCGAGGTCCTCAAGCGCCGCGAGCGCCGCGGCCTTGTACGTGGCGGGATCGAACTCGTACTCCTCGCGGGCCATCCGGCCGTACTCGTTCGCCTCCTCCTCGAAGGCGTCGACGCGTTCGAGGGTCCGCTCGGCCGTCTCGACGACCCAGCGGTCGCGGACGGTCGCGTCGACCTCCGTGATCGATTCGGGCCGGACGGAGACGCGGATCGTTCCGTCGTCGGTCTCGTACGTCCGGGGCTTACCCACGACTGCGACGTAGGCGGGGGCCTCCAGGTCGCGGATCGCCGAGGCGGCCTCGGGCTGATACTGGCCGGCGTAGACGAAGAACGTGCCCGTGGGGTCCACGATGCGGGCACGCCAGTACTCGGCGTCGTCGCCGACGTCGTCCTTTTCGGTCAGGGTGCCGACGAAGAAGACGCGATTCGCGGACGCACCCGTCGGCAACAGCGCGTAGACGGGTGCCCGCTCGTCGTCGGACTCTTTGAACGTGTATCCGGCGTCGTTGAACTCGCTCGCGAAGACGCGCCGGGCGACCTCTCGGGTGGGGGTACTCTGGCTCATGTTAGATCGACCTCGCTTTGATCAGCGCGCTCTCAACGTCGACCGGACCGGGCTCCTCCTGCTCGTCGACGAGCACGTAGCGCCCGAAGGTGGGGCCGGTCACCCGATAGTAGCGGCCGAGGATGTCCCCGGCCATCTCCTCGGCGACGACGGTCGTATCGAGCGCGTCCATCGCCATCTCCTTGGCCTCCGCCAGCGTCATGCCGGTGAGTTCCTCCGTCGCCTCGCGGTCGAAGATGACCTCGGTGACGGTCCGGCCGTCATCGAGCACGCCCTTGATCCGGAGGTCGAACTCGCCTTCGCCCTGGCCGTGTTCGGAACATCGCCCGTTCTGGAGGACGCGGGTGCAGTCCTCCTCGGGGCAGCGCTTGATAAGGCCGGAGCCGGATTGGATGTCGACCAACGCGCCCTCCACGGTTTCGGCGTTGTCGCCGACCTCGATCTCCTCGTCGATCTCGGTGATCGTGGTGGTCCGGTTGAGTTTGACCGAGTATCGTCCCTCGTATTCGTCGGTGACGACGTTCGAGAGCTGATAGGAGGCCCCTTCCTCCAGTTTCGGGAGTTCGGAGGTCACAAAGGAGACGAACTTGATCGTCCCCGACTCGTCGCCGAGCAGGCCGACCTGTGAGATGGCGTCGCTGCGCGGCTCCCAGAGGTCGACCAGTTTCACGCGGAGGTCGACCCACTGTTCGTCCCGATCGATGTCGTTGACGAGCACCTGTTCGCTCCCGCCACGGCCGATCTCCTCGCGCTCCATGCCGGCGTCGTCGAGGTAGCTGTTCGTGACGCTCCGGCGCGCCTCGTCGAGTGGAACGCGGTATTCGTTGACGAGGTTTTCCAACCGCTCTTCGACCTCGTCGGCGTCGACGTTCAAATGGTCCGAGAACTGTTCCGCTATCGCTTCCGCTTCCTGTCGCAGTTCGCTCATGGGTGTCTCTGCCTCCGGTCGTGTTTCAATGGGAGGCATACGCCGATTGGTTCGGTATGGTATTAAAAGGTATGTGAGCGCGGTGAAAGTGGTCTGCAAACGGACGATCACCTGACTGCGACGTGGGACGGTTGAGGAACCTTGGTCGATCGCAGCAGTCTCACCCACGCCGCGGTCGGCGCGCTCCGGTGAGCGCCTTTTAAAGGCGTGAACCGAGCGCGAGGTCGTCGGATTACATCCGACGGCTCGGAAATCTTCGATTTCCGGTGGAGTGCCGACGGGCCGCCGGACGCTCGGCGGCCCGTCGGAACGAGGCTGGGGAGGGCTGAGGCTGGGGAAGGCTGAGGCTGAGGAGGACGAAAGACCGGATCGGTAACGACGGAACGGAAGGCAGAATGCACGAAGGAGGGTATATAAACGGGACCGATGGGTGGCTTGCGACACAGCGCGCCGACCGGAACAGGGCCCTCCCGACGGGCCGATCAGTCGGACGCGTTGCGCGCGGTGTACGCCGCGAGCGCGGCCTCGATCGCATCGAGCGAGCGGTTCACCCGGGAGTCGGCGACCCGCATGAAGCCGGGCGTGTAAGCCGCCGAGTAATCGAAGATACGGTTAACCCCGTGTTTCGGGACGCTGACCGGCGCGAACGACTCGACGGTATAAATACGGGTGGCGGGGAACGCCGTCCAGAAGGTTCCGCTCGCCCACCGATCCTCGTCCTCGAACGTGGTCCCCACACGGCCGCTCGCGACGTACCGACCGTCGTGATAGAACAACAGGAGATCCCCCGCAGCCATCCGCTCGAACGTCGACCCGTTGCCGCTGTCGTCCGCGACCGCCCACAGCCGCGCCTCCTCGGCGTCGGCGAGCGGCTCAGGACGGTCGGGATACTCGGTGAGGTCGACCGGCGACCGCACGGTTCGATCGAAGTTCTCCGGGTCAACGGGGATCAGGAAGACGTTCTCGCCCATATGACGTGCGTTTTACGGGCAACGGGTTAAAAGCGTCCGTTGCGCCGTCACCTCGAAACCGCCCGCACGGCGGCACCTCCCCGTCGGATGCCGCGACACCCGTGACTACTCGTCGTCGGGAGCGTACTCCTCGTGGATACGATCCATTCGGGCGGCCATCACGAAGTCCGCCTTATGAAGCCCGTCGATCTTGTGGGTCCACATCTCGACGCCGACTTCACCCCACGAGAGGTGGATGTCGGGGTGATGCCACTCCTCCTCGGCCAGCTCGCCGATCTCATACGTGAACTCCAGCGCGTCCCGGAAGTCCTCGAACGAGTAGGCCGCCTCCAGATGGTGGCCGTCGATCACGTCCCACACGTCGTCGTCGAGTTCGGCGAGGTACTCGGCGTACTCGTCCTCCGTCAGCGGTTCGTCCTCCGAGGTACACGCCTCACACGGTTCGTCCGCGAGTGCTTCGGACATGCTCACGTGTTCGTCCGCGAGCCGCTTAGCTTCCGCGCTTGCATCGGGGGGGACTCGGATCCACCGCCACATCGGGAACCACGCCGTGGTCACCCCCGCCGCGACGGCCGCCGCCGACTACTCTCCTTCGGAATCCGTCCCGTAGAACTCCCGATGGACCGCCATCGCCGCATCGGTCGCGATCGGGCCCTCGATATTCGTTTCGGCGGGACTCCGGCGGATCACCTCCGCACAGGGGATCCCGACGACGCCGCCGCTCACCTCGTTGAGCGTCTCGCCGGCGACGCCGAAGACGACCCGCCCGAGCCCCGCATAGGCGATCGCCGTCGCACACATCGGGCAGGGTTCCGTGCTCGCGTACATCGTGCAGGCGACCCGTTCGGTCGCATCGAGCTCGCGGGCGGCCCACCGGGCGAGTTTCAGCTCCGGATGCGCGGTCACGTCGTCGTCCGTCCGGGTGGTGTTTTGCGCCTCCTGAACCACCTCGCCGTCGACGACGAGGAGCGCCCCGAAGGGCGTGTTTCCCGCGGCGACCGACTCGCGGGCGAGGTCGATGGTCCGGTCGACGTGGCCGCGGTCGACCCCCTCGTGATCATCCATGGGAGGGCCTCCGGGCAGTCCCATCGGCTGTACACGGGCGCTCGGATGGGTGTGGAGCGCCGCAGTCGATACGGTCGATACGGTCGATACGGTCGATGCGGTGGATATAGTGGATCGGATGGGTCGACACGGATACTCACCGAACACTCGATCGCGACGCGGAAAAACGTCCGGTCCAGTCGATCCCGTCGGACCGTTCGTGAGCCACTTATATATCCCGGCCGGCGTACCGGTACACGTGTCCAGCGTCACCGTCCGTATCGACCCGCACGTCCACTCCGATGACAGCTACGACGGCCACGAGCCGATCGAGCTGATCCTTGAGCACGCCGCGGACATCGGGTTGGACGCGGTCGTCATCACCGATCACGACGTGATGGACGAGTCGCTCCGGGCCGCGGAGCTGGCCGAGGAGTACGGGCTCATCGGGATCCCCGGGGTGGAGGTCTCGACCGCCCACGGACATCTGCTCGCGCTCGGCGTCGAGGAGATGCCGCCACGACGCGAGCCGTTCGACGAGACCGTCGCGTGGATCACAGAGCATGGCGGCGTCGCGATCGTCCCCCATCCGTTTCAGCGGTCCCGTCACGGGGTTCGAAAGCGACACATTCCGCTGGCGGAGGATCGCCCGAATCGGGGGGTTCCCGTCGGGGTTACCGATCGCTCGAAGGAACGGGCGGAAAAAACACAGCTGGCGGACGGCGGCTCCGGGGACGTGGGGGGTGTCGGATTCGCCGAAGTCGCCGAAGTCGCCGAGGTCGACGCCGTCGAGGTGTTCAACGCGTGGCTCTTCACCGGCTACCGAAACCGACGTGCCCGCCGGTTTGCCGCAGAGTACGGCTATCCCGGCGTCGCCGCGAGCGACGCCCACGACCTCGCGTATGTCGGGCGGGCCTTCACGGAAGTCGACGTCGAGGGTGCCTCGTCCATCGCGGAGGTAACCCCCGAGGACGTGCTCTCGGCGCTTCGCGAGGGGACGACGAGCGTGAACGGGAAGCGCGCGCCGGTGCCGATGGCCGCGAAACACTACGCCATCGCCGCCGCCCGAAAGTCGGGATACTACGCGAAGGTGGGGGCGGTACGGAGCGCGACCACCGCGAGGTGGGCCGCCATCCAGGCGGCATCGACCGCCAAGGTCGGTGCGCTACAGAGCGTCCACCGCGCCTCGCGGATCGCCTCGTGGGTCCGGTAACCGTCGCCTTTGACGGCCACAGCGGCCCACACGGAGGGACGCTCACGGCCTATCGCGGGCGAAGGGAAACGCCTTAATGGACTACGCACACAGGTTCTTTTAGTATGAGCAACGGCGACGACCCGGCTGACGCCCCGGAGGAGGCCGACGCCGAGGAGGAACAGGCGGCCGAGGACGCCGCCGAGGAGACGCTGCCAGCCCGCCCGGACGAGGCGACCGAGGAGTCCCTGACCGAGTATCTCGACGAGATCGAAGCCGTCCTTGAGGCGGCCGAGACCGAAGCCGACTGTGACGACGTCGAGGCGCTTTTGGACGACGCCGAGGACGTTCTCGACGGTGCCGACCTCCCCGAGCCTGACGAGGACGACGACGCGGAGGACCCCCGTGGCGACCTCGAAGCCCGGATCGGGACGCTTCGTGAGACGCTGGAGGAGACCCGTGGACCGTACGCTTCGGAGGCGATCGAGGCCGTCGAAGCCGCGGTCGACACCGTCACCGAGACGGAATGGACCGCCGACGGACACGAGGAGGTCGTCGAGACCGTTGAGGCCTTCGTCGGGGAGGCCGCGGACGCGATCGACGACGAGACCCTCGATGTGGACGACCTCGAGGACCTCGGCGGGAGCGCCGACGGCGACGACGGAACCGCCGACAGCGACGACGGAACCATCCCCGACGACGACGGTACTACCGACGGCGACACGGACGCCGAGGCGAGTACCGAAGCTGAGGAACGCGAATCCTCGAACGACACGGCCGTATCCCCGAGCATCGATGACCTCGCGGCGGCGTTGACCGCCGTGAGTTCCGGAATCGACGATGCCGGGCTCGACCCCGACGATGACGCGGTGGCTATCGCCGCCCTGTTGGAGGCCACCGATGCGCTTGAGACGGGCTTGGAGGATGCAGAGGAGTGGGACGACCTCGAGACGAACGAACAGCTGTACGCACAGGGATATTACGACGTCCTCGGACACTACAAGGACTACCCGGTCGAGTGGTCGGCGCTGAAAGAACACGAGAAGCGCGGAAACGTGGACATGGTGCTGCTCGCGCTCGACTCGCTGCAGTCGGACTTCATGGAGCGACACTGTCTGGAGGCGCTCGAACGGATGGGCAAGCGGGGCACGACCGAGGAGTCGGTCGAGGTGCTGCTCGGTCGGGCCGGCAAGCGCGACCAGTTCGCCATCCGCATCCTCGGGAAGATGGCCGCTGAGGAGGCGACGGAGACGCTCGTCGAGTACGTCGATGAGGACTCCAACCCCGGCCTGCAGAAGGCGACGTTCAAAGCGCTCGGCGAGATCGGCGCCGAGGAGGCGGTCCAGCCGCTCGCGAACAAACTGGAGATGGAAAACGATCACGTGCGCCCCTACGCGGCACGCGCGCTCGGGCTGATCGGGGACACACGGGCGATCGACCCGCTCGCGACCGCGCTCGCGGAGGACGACTCCGACGACGTCAGAGCGGCCGCCGCGTGGGCGCTCAGACAGATCGGCACGGAAGCCGCGCTGGAGGCCGCCGCCGAATACGTCGACGAGCGAGTGTATCTCGTCCAGACCGAGGCCGAAAAGGCGACCGCGACGCTCGATTCCGACCCCCAATCCGCATAGACGAGCCCGATAACCGTCATCCGGTCGCTGTTTCTCCCCTGAGATCACGTGCGACGTGTGCGACCCACCGCTTCATACGACTTAAATATGATAACGAGGCCAGACCGCCCGTGCGTTCGAGAGCCATCGGGTTGGGTCGGGTGCTCGGCATCCTGTGTCTCCTTCTCGGAGCGGCCGCGATGTCGGGAGGGGCGGCCGAGCCGACGGCGAAGGTGCCTGGAGGGGCGGCCGAGCCGACGGCATCACCGCAGGCGGTGCAAGTATCGGCGGACAAGTTCGCGGCGCACATCGAAGCCGACGATACGCCCCGGCCGGGTAACGCCTCCCCGGCGATCGTCGAACTCTACCCGAACCCGGTCACCGAGGGGAACCGCGGCGAGTACCTGATCGTTCGACTGCCCGAACCGGGAAACTGGTCGCTCTCGGACGGCTACCACCGCGCGACGATTCCCGCGGACGTGAACGGAACGGTCGCGCTGAGTATGGAGCCCGAAAAGACGGATGAACACGTCGACGAGGGGGTGCAAATACGGACGCTCACCGATCACTTCCCGCTCGCGGCCGACGGCGACCGGATCGTCCTAAAACGGAACGGAGAGGCGGTCGACATCGTCGAATACGGCCGTGTGAGGGAGGGATACCGCTGGCGCGCCGACTGGGCGGAGTGGCGACCGGACGGCTACGAACCGCGGGACCCGGTCGCGTTCGAGGACGTCGAGACGACGCCGTTCGTGTTGCCCGACAGCCCCGAGCGACCGCTGAAGCCGTTCGAACGGGCGGACGAGCGCCTCCTCGTCGCGGGATACACCCTCTCTTCCACGCGCGTCGTCGAGGCGCTCATCGACGCCGCGGACCGGGGCGTTCGGGTGCAGGTCCTGATCGAGGGGACGCCGGTGGGCGGCTTTTCCGAACGTGGCGCGGACGCCGCGGATCGCCTTGTCGCGGCCGGCGTCGAGGTTCGTGTCCTCGACGGCGAGCCGGATCGGTTTCGATTTCATCACGCCAAATACGCGGTCGCGGACGATGAGGCGGTCGTACTCACCGAGAACTGGGAGAAGTCGGGGACTGGCGGTCGCTCGAACCGTGGCTGGGGTGTCGCCGTCGACGACCCGGAGGTGGCCGACGAGCTCGCCGCGTTGTTCACACACGACGCGTCCGCCGAGGACGCACGAACCTGGGAGAAGTTCCGATCGAACGCGACGTTTCACGGGTCAGGCCTGGCGAACGGCACGTATCCGGGCCGGTTCGATCCGCCAAATCCATCGACGGCGAACGTGACGCTTCTGACCGCACCCGGCAACGCCGACGACGAACTTGTCGCACGGATCGACGCCGCCGAGGGTCGCGCGTTGGCGATCGTCCCCCGAACCGGCGGCACGGACGAGCGGATCGTCGCCGCGCTCCGCCGGGCGGCAGAGCGGGGCGTCGAGACGCATCTGCTCCTCTCGGGGATGTGGTACGACGAACGGGAGAATCGGGAGCTCATCGACGCGCTTGAGGACGAACCGATCGAGGTCGCCATCGCGGAGCCTCGCGGCCGTTTCGGGTCGATACACGCGAAGGGAGTCGTCGTCGACGACACCGTGGTGGTCGGGAGCCTCAACTATAACGAGGTGGCACGGACCGAAAACCGGGAGGTGCTGCTCGCGATCGACGACCCCGAAGTCGCGGACTTTTATGCACGAACCTACGCGGCCGACTGGCGGGGCGGTGGCGTCCCGCTACCGATCGGGTTCGCCGCCGGCGCGGTCGCAACCCTCGTCGTCGCCGCTGCCGTGACCCGCCGGGAGGTCGAGTTCGTCTGAGCCGAATGGGAGCCGTGGATGGCGACCCGAGGAGATCGAGACTCACCGAAGATGGACCGACGACCCGAGATACTTGTGTATCACTTCCTCGACGGTGGTCGCGTTAAACCGATCGAGGTCGGTCGCGATGGCCTCACGGAGCGTGGCATAATACGTCTCATCGGTCCGGAGTTCGGCAAACTCGACGGCGACGACCTCAAGCCCGAGGCGGTCGCTCAGGAATCGCCGACAGGTGCGCTCGTCCCCGACTTCGCCACGCCAGAGCCGATCACGAAAGAGGAGCCAACCGGGGTCCGGAGGGGTAACGGCGGGGATCGCCGCCACCGTCTCGAACCGATCGGGCTCCAGACGGCCGTCATCGGGGCGTAGGCGGACGGCCACGCGAAACCGGTATTCGGCGCCCGTCGGTCGATCACCGTCCGCCATCGTCAGTACTCGTCGTTACAGCGGGAGGCGAACCGAACGTCCCGCCGCGTGATACCGTCGGCCTCGTGGGTCCGGACGCGGACGGTCACCGTTCGGAACGTGATCTCGATCGTCGGGTGGTGCTGTTGCTCCTCGGCGACCTCCGCGATCGCGTTCGCGAAGGTGACGCCGTCGAGATACTCCTCGAAAGCGTAGGAGCGAACGATCTCGTCGCCGGCGCGACGCCAGCCGTCCGGAAGGAGTCGATCGACCTCCTCGTCGGTGAGCACCGTCGTCATAGTGGATACTCCGCCGCCCGGGCGTTAACCGTTTCCCCGGCGGAGGGCGACTCCCGGACGGAGGGCGGCGCGCGGAGCGAGGAGGGGTGTCGCGATAAGCTGACGACCCTCCCCCTCATCGCGATGAACACGAAAAAGTACATACCCACGGCCGTGTTCGACCCGATCATGTTGACGCGACTTCGTGAGACGATCGATCGCGTCTACCTTCGACAGCTTCGGCGGGACCTCGATCGGGTGCCGAAACACGTCGCCGTGATCCAGGACGGGAACCGGCGATATGCCCGCGAGCAGGGTGAATCCCCCTCCGACGGGCACCGCGCGGGCGCGGAAACGACCGAACAGCTGCTCGATTGGTGTGTCGATCTCGGCATCGAGGAGGTGACGCTTTACGCCTTCTCGACGGAGAACTTCGAGCGTCCCGCGGCGGAGCTGGAGCCGCTTTTCACGCTGCTCGAAACGAAGATCCGTGAGTTCGCGGGAGCCGACCGTGTACACGATCAGGGGGTGTCCATTCGCGCCATCGGCGACCTCGACCGGTTCCCCGCATCGGTCCGCGAGGCGGTCACAGACGCCGAACGCCGAACCGCCGACTACGACACGTTTCGGCTCAACATCGCGTTGGGATACGGAGGACGCGACGAGTTGCTCACGGCGGCGCGGGCGATCGCCCGGGACGTCGCCGAGGGCCGAACGGATCCGGCCGATGTCGACGTCGACGCCGTCGAGCGCCGGTTGAACGATCGGCCGACCCACGACGTCGACCTCATCATCCGAACGGGCGGCGATGAACGAACCTCGAACTTCCTCCCGTGGCACGCCAACGGTAACGAGGCGGCGGTCTACTTCTGTGCGCCCTACTGGCCGGCGTTCTCGGAGATCGACTTCATGCGGGCGATCCGGACCTACCAGTCCAGGGAGGAGTCGTGGCGGTACGCCCGCCGCGAGCGGGCGGTCGCGCTCGTTCGGGCGGCGGCCGCGATCGAACTGGAGGAGGCGAAGCGTGTCGCCGCGCGGCTCCGTGAACGGCTGCCCCGGAGGGATCGGGCGGTCATTTCGGCGGCGGTCCCGGACGGCGGTTCCCGTGACCGGTCGCACACGGGTGGTTCCGGCGGGAGCGCACGCGCCGGCGAGGAAGGGACTGGCGAGCCGGCCGGGCCCTAACCGCCACGGTCAGGCCGGGTTCTTGCGCGTCAGGTCGCTCCCGCAGATCGGGCAGCGTTCGCGGTTCGTCTCGAACGTTCGGCTACAGCCGACACACTGGAATCGCCACTCACGGACCTCCGTAATCCCCTCCTGGGCGATCGGTTTGATCGGAACGTCCAGCCGTTCGGCGACGTTCTGCATCGCGTAGTCGTCGGTCACGAGCGTCGCGTGAAGCTCCAGTGCGGCCGCGATCAATCGAACGTCGGTGTCGGATAGCTCCGCGGCGTCCCCGGAGCCGCGTGCGGCACGTTCGACCTGCTTGATCGCCTCGGGTGCCGGGACGTGGATGGTCATCCCGGAGCCCTCCATTGCGTCGAATCGAAGCGCGTGTTCGGCCTTGAGCTCCTCGTGCACCTCGGGGATCGAGACGACGTCGTCGTCCGTGGTATACTCGTGAATGAACGCGGACGAATCGAGGATCTCCATCAACGCGTAACGACGATGTAGTCTTTGACCGCCTGCACGTTCGCGACCGGCACGGTGAGTTGGCCGGCGTCGTTGAACTCGAACGACGAGCGCGCGCCGTCGAACTGTTCGTGTGGACTGACGAGGAGGTGGTGAAGCGCCCCCGATTTGAGGTCCATCGTGATGTTGTACAGGTCGCCGATCTCCGTGCCGTCCGCACCCATGACGGCCTTCCCGGAGAGGTTCTCCGCGAGGATATCTACCATGCGCGTTACCACCCGGCGAATCGTCTTAAACGCCACGGGGCGTCCGACGCGTGACCGACGCGGGGGGTCCGTGGCGGGCGCGTGCCGCCGAGCGCGTTCTGAAACACTTAACTCACGTCCGGGTCGTACGCAACACAACGACCTTTTCGGGGCGATCTTCATGACACAGGACACACGAACGACCCTTCGGACGCCGATCGTCGCCGTGCTCGGACACGTCGATCACGGCAAGACGAGCCTGCTCGACAAGATACGGGGCTCGGCCGTGAGCGAGGGCGAGGCCGGCGCGATCACACAGCACATCGGGGCGACCGACATCCCGCTCGAAACCATCTCGACGATGGCCGGCGAGTTGGTCGATCCGGACGATTTCGACCTCCCCGGGCTGTTATTCATCGACACGCCGGGACACCACTCCTTCTCCACGCTTCGGTCGCGGGGCGGGGCGCTCGCGGACATCGCCGTCCTCGTCGTCGACGTCAACGACGGCTTCCAGCCGCAGACGGAGGAGGCGATAGATATCCTCAGACGCACGGGGACCCCGTTCGTCGTCGCCGCCAACAAGGCGGACACGACGCCCGGCTGGAACCCACAGGAAGGCGAGCCGATCCAGCGGAGCCTCGCCGCACAGTCGGAGCGCGCGGAGTCGATGCTCAACGAGAAGCTGTATGAGATCATCGGCCAGCTCTCGGACGTCGGCTTCTCTGCGGACCTCTACTGGCGCGTGCAGGACTTCCAGAAGAACATCGGGGTCGTCCCCGTCTCGGCGATGACCGCGGAGGGGATCCCGGACCTCCTCACCGTGCTCATGGGCCTCTCACAGCGGTTCATGCGCGAGGAGATGGCGATCGACGTGCACGGTCCGGGCGAGGGGACCGTGTTGGAGGTGAAAGACGAGCGGGGCTTCGGCGCGACCGTCGACGCCGTGATCTACGACGGCGTCCTCCGAAACGGGGATACGATCGTCGTCGGCGGGCAGAACGAGCCGATCGTCACCGAGGTCCGGGCGCTACTGCAGCCGAGACCGCTGGAGGAGATCCGCACCGAAAAGAAGTTCGAGAAGGTCGCGGAGGTGCGCGCGGCGGCCGGGGTGAAGATCGCCGCACCGAACCTCGATGACGCGATGGCCGGCGCGCCGGTGCGGGTCGTCCGGGACCAGCCCGTTGAGGAGATCGTCGCGGAGGTGAAAGCCGAGCTCGCGGAGATCGAAGTCGAGACGGCCGAGGACGGCGTCGTCGTCAAAGCCGACACACTCGGCTCGCTGGAGGCGATGGCGAACGCGCTTCGGGAGGCGGAGGTGCCGATCATGCGCGCGGAGGTCGGCGATATCGCCCCGCGTGACGTCGCCGTCGCGGAGACGGCCAACCAGCAGGAGCACAAGGCGATCCTCGGGTTCAACGTCGACGTACTCGCGAACGCCGAGCGGGAGTTGGAGAGCGCGAACGTGAAGCTCTACTCAAACGACGTCATCTACCAGCTGATCGAGGACTACGAGACGTTCGTCGAGGAGCGAAAGCGCGCCCAACAGGAGACGGTGCTCGATAAGGTCGTGCGGCCGTCCCGCTTCCGGCTCCTGTTGGATCACACCTTCAGGCAGAACAACCCCGCGGTTGTCGGCGTCGAGGTCATCTCCGGAACACTCCAGAACAACCGCAACGTCGGCTACTTCGACGGCAACGAGTTCGAGCGCGTCGGCAGCCTCTCGGGGATTCAAAAACAGGGCGACGACGTCGACGAGGCCCGTGCCGGCGAGCGCGTGAGCATCGCCATCGACGGGCCGACGATCGGCCGCGACATCGAGGAGGGCGACACGCTCTGGACGGACGTGCCCGAGAAGCACGCGAAGATCCTCGAACAGGAGCTTCGCGAGCAGATCACCGCCGACGAGCGCGAGGCGCTCGCGGCCTACCTCGATACGCGACGGAAACGGGACCCGTTCTGGGGCAAATAATAAAACGTTCCTCCGTGGGGCGTCCGTGCCCCTTGCGGCCAAACAACAAAGTAGCGTCAACGCCAACGTTGACGTATAATGGGTGTTGCAGACGAGCAGATCCGTG
>PWGU01000124.1 GCA_003554605.1 Halorubrum sp. | reverse complement strand
CCGTGCATCAGCATGAGGAAAGTCCCCCCACCGGCCGGACGGGCGACCGGGCACACGCCCGGAGTCGGAGACGGCTGGCTCTGGAACAGCAACGACACCCCCCGCCCCGACCGATGAGGTGTGCGGGTCGCCACCGGCGACCGGCGACGTCCGCGGCCCCGCCGCGGGCGTGCGAACCGACTCGTAAGAGGAGGGAGTTAACCCACCGAGGGCGCGCGACGGCGACGTCGCGGTGACGGGCGGGAACGGATGGAACGGCGAATCCTCGCCGGTGCAAGTCCGTGCCATCAGGTAGTCCGGCCACGGCGCGGACGCTTAGCCGAATGTCGGGATGAACCGAAGGGGGCTTACTCCCCTCAGTCCAGTTCGACCGCGTAGCGACGGCGACGGTCAGCCCCCGGCCCCACCGCCCGTTTAAAAGGGCAGCGGCAGCGCCAGCATCTCCGCGAGCTCCTCGATCTCGTCCGCGAACGCGATGGAGACGTAGAGCAGGGTGAATATCACGGCGTTGTGCAGGCCGTGTAACAGCGACGGGACGACGATGTTCTCGGTGTACTCGTAGACGATCCCGAAGACGAGGCTCGGGAAAAAGAGGACGGCGACGGTGACGAGCCGTCCCTCGATGCCACCGGTGAGCGCGACCACGTGGATGAGCGCGAAGACCGCGGAGGCGATGATGATCGACGGCGCGGCCGGCAGGGTCTCCCGGAGCCGGCCCTGCACGACGCCGCGATAGAGGATCTCCTCGCAGGGGCCGACGACGAGGAACATCGCGACGATGAGAAGCGGGATGAGCGCGGGATTCGCCATCGCGACCTCCGCGCTCTGGTTTGCCGCCGGCTCCGCGCCGAGCAGCTGGACGACGAACGAGATGCCGATCACCGTCACGAGGATCGTCACCCAGCCGACGACGACGACCCCCAACTCGAAGGGGGTCGGCCAGCGTACTCCGAGATACGAGATGATCCCGGAGCGGTCGAACCCGCGCCAGCGGAGGTAGACGAGCGCGAGACCCGCGAAGGCGATGTACTGTCCGACGATCAGCGTAAGCGCCAGGCTCACGACCTGCGGGAGCCCGCCGGTCGCGAACTCCAGCGCGAAGATCCCGAACGACCCGACCACCGCGATGAGCGGCCCGAGCACACCCAGCCCGAGCGCGACGAGGATCGCGGTCGTCGGGGAGTCGCCCGCGTCGTCCCCTTCGTCGCCGACGGCGGTCCCCTCGGGGGGGTCGGGCGTCGGATCCTGTGGATCCTCGATGCCGGGCGTCGACGTCTCGACGCCGCCGTCCGGCGTCGACCCACCATCGACGGTCGTCGACTCGGGACCGTCCCGCTCATCGACCGGCGCGGCGGTCTCCCCGTCGTCGCGGGAGGTATCAGTCATCACCCGATCCTAGACGATGGAGGGTAAAAAGCGCGTTCGTCCCGACGCTCCGCGCGGACCACGCCGTTATCGACGGATGGACGGGCTCATCGATCTCCCGACCTGCCAATCGACCTCCCGACCTGCCAATCGACCTCCCGACCTGCCAATCGACCTCCCGACCCACCCATCGACTTCCCGGCCCGCTCACCGGCTAATCAACTCGTAGTACAACAGCGCGGTGACGGCCCGGCCGTCCCGCAGGTCGCCGTCGATGGCGGCGCTCAGCAGGCGATCATACCCGACGACGCTGACGCGTATCGACTCGTTATCGTCGAGGTCCCGCTCCCCGGTCGGGCGGCAGCCGTGGGCGACGAAGTGGTGGTGGACGGCGTTCGCCATGCCGTTCGTGGGCTCGACGGTGGTCAGGTGTTCGAAGGAGTCAGCCGTGTAGCCGGTCTCCTCGGCGAGTTCGCGGGCGGCCGCGTCGACGAGGTCGTCGCCGTCGGCGTCCTCGACCGACCCGGCCGGGAGGCCGTGGTTCACCCGGCCGACGGCCTGCCGCCACTCCTCGATGGCGACGACGTCGCCCTCGGCGGTGAACGGGAGGATCACCACCGCCGGTGCCTCGTCGACGTAATGATACTCGTCGACGGTTCCGTCGGGAAACCGCACGTCGTCGCGCCGGACGTCGAAGGCCGGACAGCGGTAGTCGATCTCGGTCCCGGTCGTCTCCCACGCGAGGTCGTCCATGTGCGTACCAGCGGCCGCGATCGAATAAAAGGCGGCGGCATCGGGAACGCGGCGACCGACCGGGGGTCGGTCGCGCTCACCGGGGGATTCAGTTGCGGTCGGGTGGTTTAATCCCGGTTAATCCGGGATGACGGTCGGTCCGTATGAAGTCCCAAGGGGTCTTCGATGGAGATATGACTCCGTGGGAGCGCCGCTACGTGGGGGACCTCATCGACGAGCTGGAACGCTACGACCGGATCCCGGCGTCGGTCGCGGATCGGGCGCGGGTCGCCGCCGAACAGGGCCGATATCGGGAGGCGCTCGACACGGTGCTCACGGTCGGCCTCGATCATGGATCGCTCACCATGACCGGGTTCGATGCGCCGGAGAGGACTCTCGACTGTGCGGACGGGCCCGATACGCCGATCGCCAACGAGGAATGAGGTCGCGGCCCGTCCCCTTTAGCTGTTTGGCGTCCCCGATCAGTCGTCGTCCGCGAGACACGAGACGACCGGACACGCCGACTTATACAACACGTCCTGCGTCACGTCGCCGAAGACCGCCTTTCCAACCGGCGATCGTCGAGTACCGCCCACGACGATCAGGCTCGCGTCGACGTGTGTCGCGTGTTCGATGAGCGTCTCCGCCGGGTCGCCGACGAGCCCGACGTGCTCGACGGGGCTCGGTTTCGCGTCAGTGCCGCCATCGAACGCTCGCTCGGAGGCGGTCGTCGCAACGTCCGCGGCCGCATCCCTGATCGCCCCGAACGTCGGGGTTCCCTCCTCGCCGTCGAGCCCCTCGAAGTCGCCCTCCCTGCGGACGTGTACGACGTGGAGCGGCTCGTCGAGGCCGTCGGCGAGACGGGCCGCTTCGCGGATCGGCTCCACCCGTGCGTCCACGTCCGGCACGCCGACGACGACGGTCATCGGTCCACACGCGGGGATCGACCCGCGGTGCCAGCCGACGACCCATCGCCGTCCACCGACGCCCAGCCGCCCGCGTTCAGATCGAGCGCCTCCCCGACGCGCTCGCCGGCGATCGCGCGGGACGTCGCGAGCGGCGAGACGCTGACCTCGCCTTCGACGGTCGCGCGTCTATCCGACCCGGGATCGTCGGCGACGTCGCCGCGGAGGAACTCCCGCCAAAACCGATCCCGAAGCTCCAAGCCCAACTCGCCACGTCGCCCATCGGTGCCCCCCTCCGAGGTTCCCGCCTCGCCCGGACGGAACTCGATCACGTCGAAACCGCGTGCGGGCTCAGTGAGTCGATAGGTCGGTTTGTCCGCGTTCTCGTCGCTCGCGGCCGGGACGTTGACGTTTATCACGTCGGCCCCGAGCGGCAGCCCGTCACGCTCGAATCGATCGACGAACGCCGCGGTCACCCGGGCGGCGAGCGCGAAGTCGTCCCGGCCCGCCGTCGGCGACACCGGGAGGTTCCCCCGGTCGTACATCGAGACGGCGATTCCGGGCGTACCGAGAAACGCGGCCTCCATCGCCGCACCCACGGTCCCCGACTGCCCGAGGATGTGCGCGCCGATGTTCGGACCGTGATTACAGCCGGAGACGACGAGGTCGAGGTCGAGGTCGAGCGCGACGTCCGCGACCGCGACGCAGTCGGCTGGGGTTCCCTCAACTGCGTAGCCGAACGGCCTCTCCGTGTATTCCACCGTCGTCTCCCACCAGGACCGCCGGCCGCCCACGCCGGACTGGTTCGTCGCGGGCGCGACCACCGTCACGTGGTGGTCACCGCAGAGCGCGTCGTGAAGCGCCCGAAGCCCGGCGGCATCGATGCCGTCGTCGTTCGTGAGGAGGATATCGAGGCTCATACGACTCCCGTTGACGCCACCGGTGAAAACGTCGGCGAAAAGCGGCTCCGGCCGTCGGTCGGGCGCGTGACGGGTGCCCGCCGGGTCAGTCCGCGGCGATGCGCCGGCGGGTTCCCGCCAGCGCCAACACGTCGTCGAAGAAGCCGAGCGAGTCGTGGGGGCCGGGGTTCGCCTCGGGATGGTACTGCCGTGTGATGACCTCCAGCTCCTCGCTGTCGAGCCCCTCGACGGTGTCGTCGTTGACGTTCACCTGCGTCACCTCCAGCGGGCCGGTGTCGTCGACGGTGTAGCCGTGGTTCTGCGTCGTCATGATCACCTGCCCGGTACGCAGGTCGCGCACGGGCTGGTTGACGCCGCGGTGGCCGAACGACATCTTCTTCGTCGTGCCGCCGAGCGCGCTCGCGACGATCTGCTGGCCGAGGCAGATCCCGGCGAGGGGGATCTCGCCCGCGAAGGCGTCGACGATCGCTTGCGCGTCGACGAAGTTCTCGGGGTCGCCAGGGCCGTTCGAGATGAAGAGCACGTCCGGGTCGATCGCCGCAACCGCCTCAGGGGTCGCGTCGTACGGGAGGACGTGGACGTCCGCGCCGCGCTCGGTCAGCGAACTGATGATCGAGCCCTTCGCGCCGCAGTCGATGAGCGCCACGTCGGCCTCGCCGCCGCCCTCGTGGACGGTCGGCTCCGCGATGGTGACCTGCGCGCCGATGTCCGTGTGGTCGCTCATCGGGACGCAGGCCTCCATCTCCTCGATTGCGTCCTCCGGGGTCACGTCCTCGCCGGCGGCGATCCCGCAGGCCATTGCCCCCTCCTCGCGGACGGTCGTGACGATCTCGCGGGTGTCGACGTGGTCGACGGCGGGGACGTCCTCGCCGGTGAGCCAGTCGGCGACGTCGTCGGTCATCTCGCGGGCGATCGCCGCACGCGGATGGACCGTCTCGGACTCGAATCGCTCTTCTCGGACGCCGTAGTTCCCGATCAAGGGGTACGCAAAGGTCAGGATCTGTTCGGCGTAGGAGGGATCGGTCAGCGATTCCTCGTAGCCGGTATACGCGGTCGTGAACACTAATTCCCCACGTGTACGCCCCGGCGCACGGGCACGTCCTTCGAGCACGCGTCCGTCGGCCAGCGCGATGTAGGCGTCCGACATTACGAGATACGTACGCAGCTTGCCTAATAAATGCGTCGTTCGTAGATTCATTACGATATTCGTAACGGGTAAGTCGGAGGCGGCGTACATGGCGATATGGACGACCTCGATCGACGGATCCTCTCGATCCTCCGACGGGACGCACGGACGCCCTATACCGAGATCGCCGAGCGCGTGGGCACCTCGGAGGGGACCGTGAGAAACCGCGTCGATCGGATGACCGAGGAAGGCGTTATCGAACGGTTCACCGTCACCACCCGCACGGGAAACGTCAAAGCGATGATCGAGATATCGGTGGAGATGAACGTCAACACGGCCGCCGTCGGCGAGCGGATGATCGAGTGGGAGGAGGTGGATTTCGTCTGGCAGGTCTCCGGCGAGGACGACGTCGTGCTCGTAGTTGACGCCGTCGACACCCGCGCGGTGAACGAACTGATCACCAAGGCCCGCGAGATGGACGAGGTCAAATCCACGAAGACGCGGCTCATCCTCGAAGAGCGGCTCGGGTGACCTCCCCCGGTGGGCCGCGACGTGACCCCGGTGCGTATCGAACGCTTATTAGTCCCGCTCAACGAGGCTATCCTCATGAGCACACATGACGCCGACGCCCCCGAAGTCGACGCCGCCGGAAGCGCCGACGATGCGGACGTCGATCACGAGAACGCCCTTCAGGACGTCATCGCCGTCGATCCCGAGGACAACCCACAGGGAACCGTCAACCGCCTCGACGCCCATACCGGCGACGGGATCCGCCACCGCGCGTTCACCTGCCTCGTCTTCGATACGGACGGCCGCATCCTCCTCGCACAGCGTGCGCCCACGAAACGGCTCTGGGACGGCCACTGGGACGGCACGGTCGCCTCCCACCCCGTCGAGGGACAGAGCCAGGTCGACGCGACCGAACAGCGGCTGGAGGAGGAACTCGGTATCACCCCCGACCAGTACGACGACCTTCGGGTGACCGACCGGTTCGAGTACAAACGCTACTACCCGAACGAGGGCGTCGAGTGGGAGGTCTGTGCGGTGTTGAAGGTCACGCTTCAGGATACGTCGCTCGATCCCGACGATGAGGAGATCGGCGGGATGCTCTGGGCGGATTATGAACACCTCCACGAGAACCCCGCGCTCTACCGCCAGCTTCGTCTCTGCCCGTGGTTCGAGATCGCGATGCGCCGCGATTTCGCTTAAAATAGATCTTCCCTCCCGCACTTACGGCCAGTTTGTACTGACGTATTCGAGCGAGATTTCGGACTGATCGAGATATTCCGAGAGCTCGTGAACGATGTCCCCTACCTCACGGGCGGAGAGGCTTTGATCGCGCTGGAACAGAACTCCTGCTGTTTGCTCGATAGCCAGTGTGGTAAAGAAATCGTCGTCCTGCGTGAGGATCAACCGATCGTTTTCCCGGGCATACCGTGCGATCGATTCGTCATCAGCCCCAAGCCCGAGCTCAGGGTGATCGTTGAGTGGGTCACATCATGGCCGAGTTTTTCGAGGTAGTTCACGGTTGCCTGCTCGACGTTCTCATCCGCTAGAAGACGATACGCCATCAGCGCCGAACGTCATCGGGGTCGGTCGTGAGGTGTGCATACGCCTCGGTGGCTGTCCGACGTCGACGCTCGATCTCACGCATCTCTTCGGGGTGATCGTGGTAGTGCGTGAGCGCGCGGTAGACGTCGGCGACACCGATCCCGTGACGGTCGGCAACCGTCCGCGGAGACAGCTCCCGGTCTTCCACCTGCGTTTTGATGAACTGTAGGTGAGGCGCCGACCTTCGAGATGTGGCTCGTCGTGCAGTTCCTGTACGATTCTCCTCGTCACTTGGCTCATACCCTCCCGTTCGCCGTCATCGTACTTGAATGGCCGTCTCGAATTCGGTTATCCACGACGTTACCACCGACACGCCTCCGAAGCGGCGAGTTCAAGGGCGTTCCGGCGTCACCTCCGTGTATGACTATCGTCGTCGCGCTGGCGAACCCGCCGCGTGAGGGACTCGTCGGCACGGAACTGGCCGCCTCGACCCCGCTGTCGACGGCGGAGGCGGCGGAGCTGTACGAAACCCAGCTCCGGGATCTGGTGCTCGCCGTCGACCGCTCCGGGGGCGACCTCCTGATCAACTACCCCGAGCCGGACGCGCTCCCCGAGGAGTTCCGGACGGATGCGTCGCCGGAGGCCGAGTTACGCGCGATCGTCGCCGACACGCTCGGCGGGACCGAGGACGTTCGGTTCGAACCGCAGGTCGGCTCGACGTTCAGCGCCCGCGCGGGCAACACCGTCACCCACCTGCTCCGCGAGGAGGGGGCCGACTCCGTGGCGGTCATGACGCCGACGGCCCCGCTCTGCTCGCGGACGACCATCGACGCAGCCGCGATGAAGCTCCGCACCAACGGCGTCGTTCTCGGGCCGTCCACCGAGGGACGGGTCCACTACGCGGGCTTCACCGAGCCGATCGATTTCGAGGACGCCTTCGAGCGGCCGAGCCTGTCGACGCTTGCAGGGCGCGGTCGTGACGCCGGGCTCGACGTCGAGTTCATCGAGCCACACCCCGTCTTGGAGACGGGTCGGGACCTGCTCGACGTCGTCCCCACGTTGCGCGCGCGGTTCACCGCCGAGCGCGTCGTCCCCAAGTACGTCTCCGAGTTCGTCTACGAGCACGGGCTCGATGTCGTCGCCGAGGACGGCGACGCGCGACTGATCCGGTCATAGCTCCTCACCGTTTTCTCTCGATGTCGACGGCGACCCGGGAGCGACAGGTTCAATTTATCGGGGCGTGGAGTTCGGATCGTCACCTCGGTGGGATGGCAGAGCGGCCCATTGCGCCGGTCTTGAAAACCGGTAGCCTCACGGCTTCCTGGGTTCAAATCCCAGTCCCACCGCATGTATCCCGCTGAGCCGTCGGGCTCGCTCCGTTCTTTATTTATCTCCCGCGCTCCCAGTCCATCACTTTCGCTCTCTCAGTCCGTCGCCCCCCGATCCCCGTTCGTGTAACTATCAGTGGTTACTCCGGGGTGATTTCCCGTCCGGGACGTTCCTCGTCGGTTTTCCGGCGGGACCGCAACTCCAGCGGTACTGATTCGGGCTCCCCGGTAACGCTCACGTCCGGTGGTGTGTGGTATCACGACACGCATTATCTTTAACAGGTTTCGGTTGGATCTATGAGGTGGGTGATTAACCGATGAGCTACGAACTCGATCCGCTTCCGTACGATTACGACGCACTTGAACCGCACATCTCCGAGCAGGTGCTCACCTGGCACCACGACACGCACCACCAGAGCTACGTCAACGGCTGGAACTCCGCCGAGGAGACGCTCGCCGCGAACCGTGAGGAGGGAGACTTCTCCTCCTCCGGCGGCGCGCTCCGCAGCGTGACCCACAACTCCTCGGGCCACATCCTCCACGACCTGTTCTGGCAGAACATGTCGCCCGAGGGTGGCGACGAGCCCGAGGGGGCGCTCGCCGACCGCATCGAGGAGGACTTCGGCTCCTATGAGGCCTGGAAGGGCGAGTTCAAGGCCGCCGGCGGTGCCGCGAGTGGCTGGGCGCTTCTGGTGTACGACACCTTCTCGAACCAGCTCCGAAACGTCGTGGTCGACAAACACGACCAGGGAGCGATCTGGGGCGGCCACCCGATCCTCGCGCTGGACGTCTGGGAGCACTCCTACTACCACGACTACGGTCCGGCCCGCGGCGAATTCATGGACAACTTCTTCGAGGTCGTCGACTGGGAGGAGCCGTCCGCCCGCTACGAGCAGGCCGTCGAGCTGTTCGAGTAACGTCGCTCGGACGTGTCCTTCAGGGCGCGTCGAACCCCGACCGTTTTTTGAAACCCGTATCCAGGGAGCCACGCGGTCACCGTTCGCGCCGACTCCCACATCCTCTTAGCCGTCGGCCCGCGTAGTCTTCACCATGCCGAAACCAAAGGAGGCCTTCGAGGAGACGTTCCCCTGTGACTTCTACACGCCCGCGGAGCTGCTCGACCCGGACCTGCTCTACACCATCCCCGAGATCGCCCGGCTGTTACAGGGGCTCGACGCGGAGGCGACCGTCGACCCCGACACCGAGGCGGTGCTCATCGACTGGGCGGTCCCCTGGGTGATCGTGAACGGCGAGGATCTCGTGATCGCGGAGCCACTCGAGGAGAACGGGCCGGGCTACTACGGGGTCGCCCCACACGCGCACGAGGGGACGGAAACAGGGGAGTAATCGGAGGGACCCGATTCGACCGTTGGACGTCATCGATCCTTGTCGAGGCCGCACCTCGGCGATCGCTTATGTTCTCGTGGGTCATAGCCCGACCTATGTCCCCGCACCACACTCCCTCTCGACGGGGGTATCTCTCCGCATGTGGCCTCACGCTTCTCGGGCCACTTGCCGGTTGCCTCTCCACCGACCGATCGTCCGAGGACGTGGTCTCTACGGAATGGCGTTTTGAGCCCGACTCATCGCCCGAGGCCGACGGCCGATCGTTCCCGCGGATCCGCTCGTCCCCGACCGTCGTCGATGGACTGGTCTTCATCGGAACGGGACCGTTCGGGGCGGCGGTATACGGGGTTGACGCGGAAACCGGCACACAGGAGTGGGAGTATGGCACGGAGGAGGCGGTCTCGACGTCGCCGACCGTGGTCGACGGAACGCTTTATGTCGGCGGCGACGGTCTCCACGCGCTCGACCCGACCGACGGCTCGGAGCGGTGGACGGCGCTCGACCCCGGCCCGATAGTTGGCTCGCCGACCGTCGAAGACGGGGTCGTATACGTCCCCTCGTACCGATCGCTGTACGCACTTGACGCCGTCGACGGCACGATCGAGTGGGCGTTCGAAACCGGTGGCTTCGTGCGTTCATCCCCGGTCGTCGTCGACGGCACCGTCTTCGTCGGAAGCCACGACCACCACCTCTACGCGGTCGACGCCGCCGACGGTTCCGAACGGTGGGCGTTCGAAACCGGGGATCGCATCGACCACTCCGCGCCGACGGTAGCCGACGACACCGTCTTCATCGGCGGTCTCGACCGAGTCCTGTACGCGCTGGCGTTCGATACCGGCGAGGAACGGTGGCGTGTCGAGACCGGCGATCGGATCTCCTCGTCGCCGACGGTACGTGACGACACCGTCTTCGTCGGCAACGGTCGACAGACCCACGCTACCGACAGGGAAGCGCCCCTCGAAAGTCGACTGTATGCGGTGGCGGCCGACACCGGCGAGGAGCGGTGGTCGACCGACCTCGCCAGCGAGATCTGGTCGGGGCCAACCGCGGTCGGAACCGAGGCGATCGTGGTCGGCACGAACGACCCGTCCGGCTTCGGGACGGGCTGGCTCTATGGGCTCGATTTCTCGGACGGCGAGATAGACTGGCAAGTCGAGGTCGATGGCTGGGTGGAGTCATCGCCGACCGTCGTCGACGGAACCGTCTTCGCCGGTACCTACGGCGGGACGCTCTACGCGTTTGACACCGACTACACGGGCTCCAGTGACGGGACACGGGTCCGCCAACGTGCCCTCGGTCATCACGATACGCCGAACTGACGGTTCGGTTACAGCTCGTAGGTCTCCCCGTCGACGGCGAGCGGTTCGGCGAAGGCCTCCTCGGCCGGGTAGTAGTGAGCGATGTGGACGAGCCGCGTTCGGGCGGCGTTCAGCTCCTCGGCGAGCGCGAGCGCCCCCTCGCGAGTCATATGTTTCGAGCCGAACGTTCGGGGGACCCCGTCGGGGCCCGGATGGCGACCGCCGATCGGATGGTACCCACAGACCGACGCCGGGACGATGGCGTCGGCGAGCAGCAGGTCGGGGTTCGCGAGCGCCTCACGCGACTCCTCGGATATCGCGTAGCTGGTGTCGCCGGTTATCGAGAGCTTCGCGCCCGTCTCCGGGTCCTCGATGACGACGCCGTAGCCCAGAAGTGGCGGGTGCGAGACCGGGACGAACCGGACGGTGAGCCCGCAGGCCTCGAACGGCTCGAACGCCGGGCGGGCGTGCACGCCGATCCGGTCCTCCAGATAGTCGTATTTCGACCGGATCGTGTCGGCGATACTCTCGTCTTTCGCTGGGTCGACCTCGGCGGGGGCGTGGATCGGCAGGCCGTCGACGAGCCGGTAGACGTTGCCGAGTCCGTCGAGGTGATCGAAGTGGATGTGCGTCACGATCCCCTCGTCGGGCAGCGGCACGTCGGCCGCGAGGAATTGGCTTCGGAAATCGGGGCTGAAGTCGATCAGCAGCGACTCGTCGAGGCGCTCGTTGTGTACGTGAACGGAGAACCGCGATCGGGAGATCCCGCGGTCGCGTGCGGTTCGACAGGTCTCACAGTCACAGCCGACCGTCGGCGTCCCCGTCGTGTCCCCGGTTCCGAGAAGCGTCACCCGCATTGGTAACCCTCGATCTCCCATCCGTTTAGCGTCCACGATCCGAGGTATGTGAGGGACGTACCCCGAGCCAGTTTGAACCCTCGATCTGCGGCGTCGCAGTCCACAGCTCCCCCGCTGACGCGGGGTTTATACTCACCCGTGGCTAACGACCGACGATGCCAGATCGCGAGGGCGGGACGGCGTCGGAGCCGCCGGAGCGTCCGGATCCCGACGTCCCCCTCCCGGAGCCCCTCCGGACGTTCTTCCGGATCGATGCCGTTCGTGTCGACGATGGTCGGATCCGCTACGTCGGCGAGTCGTACGTCCCCGAGCGAACCCTGATCCGGAAGCTCCTCCCCGCCTTCCGCGAGGCGGGCTACGACGTCGACCTCGAGGTGACGGAGGCGGGCCACGTCGTCGTCGCGACCCCGTTCGACCACGGGCGCGAGGGGATCCCGTGGGGCAACGTCACGCTCTTTCTCACCACCGTGATCACCACGCTGTTCGTCGGCGCGTACGGGTGGTACTACGTCCCGCTCGCGGAGATCCGCGCGAACCCCCTCACGATGTTGCAGGCGTGGCCGTTCACCGCCGCCGTGCTCGGCGTCCTGATGGTCCACGAGTTCGGCCACTACCTCGCCGGGAAGTATCACGGCGTCGACGTCTCCTTGCCGTACGTCATCCCGTTCGTCTTCCCGTTCGGCACCCTCGGGGCGGTGATCCGGATGCGCGGGCGAATGCCCTCCAGAAAGGTCCTCTTCGACATCGGCGCGGCCGGGCCGATCGCGGGGCTGATAGCGACGGTCATCGTCACTATCATCGGCCTCTCGCTGGATCCGATTCGGGTGCCGGCCGAGGTGGCGAGCCAATCGGGGACGATGATCCAGTTCAACAACCCGCCGCTTTTGAACCTTCTCGCGGACCTCCTCGGGCAGGAGACGACCTACGACGACCCGCCCCTCTCGGCGCATCCGGTGATCATCGGCGGGTGGGTCGGGATGTTTTTCACCCTGTTGAACCTGCTGCCGGTCGGCCAGTTGGACGGCGGCCACATGATCCGGGCGATGGTCGGCCCGCGTCAGGAGACCATCGCCTCGCTCGTCCCGGGGTTCCTCTTCGGGCTCGCCGCCTACCTCTACTACTGGCGTGGGTTCGGGCTGGACGAGTCGGTCGGGCTCTGGGCGTTCTGGGGCGTCTTCGCGCTCGTCATAGCGTTCAACGGTCCCGCCAACCCGGCCGAGGAGGAGCGGCTCGGACCCGCCCGCATGGCGATCGGGATCCTCACCTTCGCGGTCGGGGCGCTCTGCTTTCTGCTCGTGCCGATCGAGGTCGTAACGACCTGAAGGAGGTCGGTATGGACCCGACGCGGCCGGGATCGTCACGGGTTTATCGCCGGAGTCGAACCGTCGATCATGAGCGAAACTCTCGATGACGACCTCTACGTCCGGACGAAGGCGCTGTTGGAGCCGGGCGAGATCGAACTCGTCGGCTGTATCGTCCACACGACCCTCTCGGGCCGTGAGGACCTCGAAATGCATGAACTGACCGTCGCCGCCAACGAGGTCATCGCCGAACATGCCGGGAAGGGCGAGACATACATCGAGGCCGGAAACGACGACACCGACTTCTCCTCGAACCAGTTCCAGGGGCTCACGCTCGAGGACGAGGCGTTCGTCTGGGAGTGTCAACAGCTCCTCCGTGAGGG
>PWGU01000032.1 GCA_003554605.1 Halorubrum sp. | reverse complement strand
GAGTCGCCGTTGGAGGAGGGGATCGTCTGAGGGACGGTGCTGCCGGTTCGTGCCCGCCCGTTCACCGTTCGTTCACTCACACAAATAGGTGAGTCAGTCCTCGCCGGAGAATCCACCCTCGCGGATGGCTCGCTCGGCGTCCGCGAGCGTCGCCTCGGGGTCGAACGACTCGATGATCGCCTGCAGGTCTTCCGGGGAGGCGTCGGCCAACTCCCTCGCGTGTGTGGTCATGTTCGGAACCGCGCGGGCGACGTTGTCGATGATCGGCACGTCGGCGGTCCGTGGCGACCGACTTCCGGGGTTCAAATCGATCACGATCTCCGTTTTCCCTATCGACGCGAGCGCCTCCGCGCGGTCGCCATCCTCCAACGGAACGACGACGACGTCGGCCGCCTCGATGCCGTCGGCGTCGACCGTCCCCCGGGCGTGTTCGAGCCCGGGGATCTCCCCGTCGCCAGTCAGACCCTTCACTTCCCGCGCGCCGTGTGCGTGGAGGTGGTCGGCGATCGCCTCCATCCGTTCAGGGGTCCGATTAAACAGGTTCACCTCGAGGTCGGCATCGACGGCCGCTGCGAGCGCAACGACCTCGTCGGGAACGAGGGCCGCAACGTTACCGTTGACGGAGATGACCGGATGGTCGGCCGCGAGGAGGTGTGCCGCTGCCGCTCGCGCGGCCACGTCCGCGCTCGGGAGCGTTCGTTCGCCGAGGAGGTAGTCGAACGCCTCCCCGCGACCCTGCGCGATGAGGCCCTGTTTCGAGGTGATCCCCCGCTCGACGCCCGCCTCGATCCGGTGACGTGTCACGAGCGAGGCGTATCGGGGGTGGTCCTCGGGGATCTCCGTATCGGTCATATCCCCGTTTGGCGACGGGTGGGTGATAAACGACGCGTTGGGTTCGGCCGACCGGCCGTACCGCTCCCGGGGCAAAAATTATGAATTGCCGACACGAAGTATGAGGTGTGATGCACCGCACTGGCAAGTACACCGTCGTGAAATCGTGTAACGACCACGGGGCGATGACGCTCCGTGAACATCCGCGCAACGGGACGCTTCACGTCGTCGAGTACGACGACGAGGAGACACAGGAGGAGCTGTCCGGGCTGGACGCGGGCTCCGTGGTGCACCTCGAACTCCGCCGTGCGGGCCGACGGGGGAACGCGTGGCGGGCGGCGGACGCGCGCGCGGCCGACGGGCCCTGAGTCGGTCACGATGGCGGTGGGTGGGATCGACTCTCACCCCGCACGCGTTGCGGTGTGTCATCGTCCCGTGTGGGGTTCCTCGCGGTGCGCGCTCGTTAGGCGACCCCGATCCGCTCGTGGTAGCTGCCGTGTTCGTCCTCGAAGACCGCCATGATCTCGCCCATCGTCGCGTATGCCTTCACGGCCTCGACGATTGCAGGCATCACGTTCTCGCCGTTTCGCGTCGCCGAGCGGACGGCTGCGAGCGCCTCGGCGACGGCGTCCTCGTCGCGCTCGGCTTTCACCGACTCTAACCGTGACAGCTGACGATCCCGCGTCCCCTCGTCGACGCGGAGCACGTCCGGTCGGGTGTCCTCCTCGACGGTGTACCGGTTCACCCCGACGACGGTCTCCTCGCCGGCGTCGACACGCGCTTGATACTCGTAGGACGCCTCCTGTATCTCCCGATGGAAGTAGCCCCCCTCGATGCCGGTGAGGACGCCGTCGCGGATCGAGCCGTCACCCAGCGAGGCGATCTCATCTAGATACTCGACCGCCGCGGCCTCGATCTCGTTCGTCAGCGCCTCCACCGCGAACGAGCCGCCGAGCGGATCGATCGTGTCGGCGACGCCGGATTCCTCGGCGATGATCTGTTGGGTTCGTAACGCGACCCGGACGGCCCGCTCTGACGGGAGCGCAAGCGCCTCGTCGAAGGAGTTCGTGTGCAGGCTTTGGGTGCCGCCGAGCACGCCCGCGAGCGCCTGGATCGTGACGCGGACGACGTTGTTCAGCGGCTGTTGGGCCGTCAGCGACTGCCCGGCCGTCTGGGTGTGGAACTTCAACTGGGTTGCGGCGTCCGTCTCCGCGCCGTACTCCTCGCGCATGCGACGCGCGTACAGCCGGCGGGCCGCTCGGAACTTCGCCACCTCCTCCAGCAGGGAGTTGTGCGCGTTGAAAAAAAAGGAGAGCTGCGGGGCGAACGTGTCGACGTCCATTCCGCGGTCGAGACACGCCTCGACGTAGGCGAAGCCGTCCGCGAGCGTGAACGCGAGCTCCTGTATCGCGGTCGATCCGGCCTCGCGGATGTGGTAGCCCGAGACGGAGATGGGCTTGAATCGGGGGGTCTCCTCGACCGCGAACTCGATCGTGTCGACGACGAGATCGAGGGAGGGCTCCGGCGGAATGACCCACTCCTTTTGTGCGATGAACTCCTTTAACATATCGTTCTGGAGGGTTCCCCGGAGCGCCGAGCGCGGCACGCCCCGCTGGTCCGCGAGCGCGACGTACATCGCGTAGATCACCGGCGCGGAGGGGTTGATCGTAAAGGAGGTCGAGACCTCCGCGAGGTCGATCCCCTCGAAGAGGACCTCCATGTCACGGAGCGTGTCGACGGCGACGCCCTCCTTGCCGACCTCCCCGAGCGACATCTCGTCGTCGGAGTCGAGTCCCATGAGCGAGGGCATATCGAAGGCGGTCGAGAGGCCGGTCTGGCCGTTCTCGATGAGGTAATGAAACCGGTCGTTGGTCTCCTCCGCGGTCCCGAAGCCGGCGAACTGTCGCATCGTCCACGGCCGACCCCGGTACATGGTCGGATAGACGCCGCGGGTGTAGGGCGCTTCACCCGGGTAGCCGAGGTCGCGTCCGTACTCGAGGTCGGCGACGTCCTCGGGGGTGTAGAGCCGATCGATCTCCACGTTGGAGACCGTCGCGAACCGGTCACGACGCTCCCCATATCGCTCGCGCGTCGGTTCAAGCGTTTCGGCCTCCCAACGCTCGCGGTCCGCCCGGATCGCGGCGAGATCGTCCTCGTCGTACATGTCCCCATCTTCACCCGCCCGAACGTTAAGTATTGTTTATGACCGTATCGGAGGCCGAAGCCGGGCGCACCGAGGGCACTAACAGGGAATGGTTCCGTCGGCGGACGGCACTAACACGGGACCGTATCGTCGGCGGACGGCACTAACAGGGAACGGTTCCGGCAGCGGAGCCAACCGGTGACCCGTCGTCACGGTAGTCGGTCTCGTCGATGACGCCGTCGAACATCGGCAAGCGCAGTTCGTAGGTGTAGAGCACGTCGAAGGCCGCAAAGGGGTTCACTCCGGTCGCGATCAATCCGGCGCTGTCGATCCGCACACCCGCCGCGAGCGTGACGATCCGGTCGTCGCCGGTCGTGCCCGCGAGTTCGATGCCGAACTCGCCGGCGTTCTGTGGATCAGTGAGTACCGAAAGGTGGACGACCGCGTCGATGGTCGTCGGGGGATCACCAATGGTGAGCGGGTAGCCCTGGCCGACGAAACACTCGGTTAGCGGGTCGACGGGCTCATCGAACGACCCGTCCGGGTCCGTCTCCGGGCTCGCGTTCCCCGCGGCGGCCGGTGCGGCGACGAGCGCGAGACAACAGCACACGGCGAGCGCGACGGCGACCGCCTGCGCGGACCGGGACGGGGGACGGTTCATCGTCCCGGCGTAGACGGCAGGCACACATAACCTTCCGGGCCGGAGAATCAGGATCGATAGTTCGGACGGGACAGGGCGGGCCGAGGGCCACGCACAGCGCGGATGGGTGACCCTATCCCTCGATATCCAACAGGCCCTCGACGAGCATCCCCTCGACCAACAGCTCCGCGGACGCGAGGTTCGTCGCCACCGGGACATCCCTGACGTCACAGACGCGCAACAGCGCCGAGATGTCCGGTTCATGCGGCTGGGCGGTGAGCGGATCCCGGAGGAAGATGAGCCCGTGAAGCTCGTCGTTCGCGACCATCGCGCCGATCTGGAGGTCGCCGCCGAGCGGCCCCGAGGCCTGCCGGTCGACCGTCAGCCCCGTCTCCTCGTGGATCCGTGTGCCGGTCGTGCCCGTGGTGACGATTGCACACTCCGAGAGCACGTCGACGTACGTCTGGACGAACTCGACCATCTCGTCTTTCAACTGATCGTGGGCGATGAGCGCGATGCGCATGGGGGTATCTCCCCGCGTCGTTGCTTAAAAGGACCGCTGGGTGGTGGGTGTGGTGTCGCGATCGAACGTCCGTCCCGTGGCTGCGCTCGGTCTCAACTCCCCAGCATCGACCGCTCTCGGCCTCAGCCCTCCCCAGCATCGACCGCTCTCGGCCTCAGCCCTCCCCAGCCTCGCAGCCGACGGACCGCCGAGCGGTGCCGGCGGTCCGTCGACTGCTCCCTCGCGCTCTATTCGAGCCCTTATTAGGGCTCGAATCGGACCGCGCCGGTTCCGGAGGGGGCTACTTAAATCGGAACGTCTCCAGGTTCTTCGGCGCGAACGTCCGCATGTTGTACTCGTGATACAGCGCCGAGGAGAGGTCCTGCACGGAGCGTTCGTCGCCGTGCACACAGAGCACCTTCTCCGGACGGGGGTTCATCGTCTTCACGAAGTTTTCGAGCCCCTGCCGGTCGGCGTGTCCGGAGAAGCCGTCGACCGTCTCGACGCCCATCTCAAGTGTAAGCGTGCTGCCACGGCCGTTGCCGCTTCCCCACCCGGAGGAGATCGGGATCTCGTCCCAGCCGTTCTGGATGCGGCGACCGAGCGTCCCCTGCGCCTGGTAGCCGACGAAGACGAGGTTCGAGTTCGGGTCGGGGCCGATGTGGCGAAGCCAGGACATGATCGGCCCGCCGGTGACCATCCCGGAGGTCGAGAGGATGATACACTGATCGCCGTCTGCGACCTCCTGACGCTCCTCCTCGCCGCCGTCGATGTGGTTGAACTCCTCGGCGAGGAACGGGTTCTCGTCCTCGTGGAAGATCCGATCACGGAGGCCGTCACGGAGGTACTCCGGATATGTCGTGTGGATCGCCGTCGCCTCCCAGATCATTCCGTCGAGGTGGATCGGCATCGAGGGGATGTCGCCGTTGCGCATCGCCTCCTCCAACACGAGCATGATCTCCTGTGAGCGGCCGACCGCAAACGCCGGGATGACGACCTTTCCGCCCTGCTCGTAGGTCTCGTTGATGACCTTCTTCAGCTTCCGCTCGGAGTCCGCCTGGTCCGTCTGGTAGTCGTTACGGCCGCCGTAGGTCGACTCCAATACGAGCGTCTCGACGCGCGGGAAGTCGTTGACCGCGCCGTTGAACAGCCGGGTGTCCTCGTAGTGGATGTCCCCGGAGAAACAGACGTTGTAGAGCCCGTCGCCGATGTGGAAGTGGGTGACGGCGCTGCCGAGGATGTGGCCCGCGTTGTGGAAGGTGATCTTCCCGTCCGGCGCGATGTCGGTCACGTCGCCGTATTCGAGCGGGATGGTGTGTTTGATCGCCTCGCGGACCTGTGCGGACTCGTACGGCGGCGTCCGACCCTCCTTGGCGGCGACGTCGAGGTAATCGAGCGTGAGCAGCCCCATCAGGTCGCGGGTGGGCTCGGTCGTGTATATCGGCCCGTCGTAGCCGTATTTAAAGATGAGCGGCAACAGCGCGGAGTGGTCGAGGTGGGCGTGGGTCAACACGACCGCGTCGATGGTCGCCGCGCCCGCACCGAGCGCCTCGGGAACCTGGAGGTAGGGTACCTCGCCTTCCGCACCCGGTTTGTCCCCACAGTCGATGAGGATCCGCGTCTCGGGCGTCGAGAGGATGAAGGCCGCGCGGCCGACCTCGCGACAGCAGCCGAGCGTCGTGATGCGCACCCACTCGTCGTCGGACATCTCCTCGCGGTGGATCTGTCTGCCGACGCGTTCGAGGATGTCCCGGCGCTCCTCGCGTTCGTTCTTCAGGAAGTTCCGGACGTTCGAGACCGTCGAGGACTCGATCGGCGGCGTTCGAACGACCTCCGGCGTCCAGCCGACCTCCTGGGTGATCTCCCGGAGGGTCGCGCCGCGCCGACCGATCACCATCCCGGGTTTTTGCGCCTCGATGACGACCTCGCCGGTGTCCTCGTGGAAATCGAGTGAGGTGACGCCCGCCTCCTCGGGGATGACGGACCGGACCTTCTCCTCCGCCTCACGTGGGGGCGAAAGCGACGCGGGGTCCGGCCGGATCGTGATCCGCTTGCGAAGCTTCGAGGCCAACCGGCGGATCAGGTCGCCGTCACCGGCGAACCGTTTCGGGTTGCGAGTGTAGACGACGAGTTCGGGGCCCTCGTATTTCACATCGGTCACGGTGATCCCGTTCGGGATCTCCGATTCGATCGTTTGTTTCACGTTCTCCAGTTGCGTATCGACTTGACTCATATCTCACTGCGAAGTGTGGCCGCCCTCGCTGCGTGGTCGTCGGGTTCAAAACCGACTCTGGACGCCGCATAGACCGACCGTCGCGGGGGTATAGTGGAAGATTCTGTCCGTACTCGGTGATGCGGGAACAACCGACGAAAACCCGCTTAGTCTGAGATAACCCGCCGTTGTTATAAAAGCCTTCGCAAAGTGCAAGACCCTCGACGGCGAGAACCGTGATATGCGCGTCACCCCAGGCGTCGTCGCCGAGGAGCACACGTGGGTTCGCCAGCGCGCGCCGGTCGTGGTTCCAATCCTCAACAAGACACGGGACCGACTCGGCGAGTTGTTCGAGACCGACGTCGACCGGATCGATCGGGAGACGTATCGTCGAGAGGTCGACGTCGTCTTCGCGGACGGCGAGGTGGCGGTCAACATCGCCGGCTACGTCGGCCTCCTCCGCGACCTCGACGTCGAGGGCGACTACCCGGGGTTCATCGTCGACGAGGTGCTCGGTCGCGAGCTGGCGGCGACCATCGCGGGCGGACAACCGCTCTCGTTGCTCGCGCAGGCGACGTTCCACTTCGCGGACGTGCACGTCGACGAGGACGCGACGGCCGCGGGACGCGGGGCCGCGGGCGCGGACGACCTCGATGCCGCGCTCGCGGCCGGCTTTCAGACGCGGCTACCGGGGTGGGACTGGCGGGCTGAAGAGAGTCCGTTCGCCGTCGACCCCGAGTGAGCGGTCACCGACGGCTTGAACGCGCGCTCACCGACGGTGCGGGCGACTGTCCGTCGAGCCACCGGCAAGCGGCAACGCAAGCGCCCCCAGATCGACGTGCTCGGAGAGGAGTTCGGCCGCGCGATCGTAGGGGTCGTCCGGGGCCGCCGCCCCCGTTCCGTCCACCGCCGCCGCGAGGTCCGCAGGGTCGATCCCCGCATGGTCGCGAGCGGCGGCGACGAACCGGGCCCGTGCCGCGTCGTTCGCGAACAGACCGTGGAGGTACGTTCCCAAGACCCCGCCGCTCGCGACGCCGAGCGCGGCTCCGGAGCGGTCGCCGTTCGGATCGATAAACGGGGTCGAGAGCCCGTCGACGAGCCCCCGCGTTTCGCCCATATGTATCTCGTAGCCGACGAGCGGAATCGGGTTGTCATCCGGCCTCTCGAATCGGCTTAGTGGCCCGGCCTCAGCAGTGTCGAGGCGAAGTTCGGTCGCGACGACCCGTTTTTCGGCGTCGAAGGTCGTCTCGACGAGGAGCAGCCCGAAGGCGTCGACGACCGCGCCGTCCGAGCCGTGCTCCGCCCCACCCTCCGACGAGTCCAGCCGCGCGCTCTCGACGTCGGCGTTCGCGATCCGTTCGCCGAGCAGCTGATAGCCGCCACACAGCCCCACGATCGGTCCGGTAAAAGCCCGCAGGGTCACATCCAGGCCGGCGTCCCGACAGGCGAGCAGGTCGTCGACCGTATTTTTCGTCCCCGGCAACACCACCCCGTCGGCCTCCCGAAGCGGATCGTCGAGCGGAACGTACGCGACTCGAACCCCCGGCTCGGCCGCAAGCGGCTCAAGGTCCGTCGCGTTCGAGATCCGCGGAAGCCGGGGGACCGCAATGGTCACCGCGAGCGACTCGGGGACGCCATCGTCGTCGCCGTGGACCGCCCGTTCGTCGACCGCGGGCAGCGCGACGCTGTCCTCCTCGGGAAGCCCGGGATCCTCGTAGGGGACGACGCCGAGGATCGGGACCCCGGTTCGCTCCTCGAAGGCGTCGATACCCGGATCGAGCAGCGAGGGGTCGCCGCGGAACTTCGTGATCACCGCGCCCACCACCCGGTCACGGAGATCCGCGGGGAGGAGTTCGAGCGTGCCGACCAGCGAGGCGAAGACGCCGCCACGCTCGATGTCGGCGACGAGGACGATCTCCGCGTCGGCGAATCGGGCCGTTTCGACGTTGGCGAGGTCGCGGTCGTGGAGGTTGATCTCGGCGATCGAGCCCGCACCCTCGGCGATCACCACGTCGGCCGCTTCGGCGAGCCGACGATGTGCCGCGACTGCCGCCTCGCGGGCGACGTGCCAGCCGTCGGCGTAGTACTCGCCGGCGGCGACGTCCTCAACCGCCTCCCCATTCACCACGAGTTGGCTCTCACCCTCCCCGCGCGGTTTGAGCAACACCGGGTTGTGGTCGGTCTCCGCGGGCACCCGGGCCGCGCGTGCCTGCACGTACTGAGAGACGCCGATCTCGCCGAATCCAGTCTCCCTTCCGGTAGAGACCCTATCCTCGCCGCGTATCGATCCGGCGGACTTCGGCACCGCCCGCGCGTTGTTCGACATGTTCTGTGCCTTATACGGGGCGACCGCGACGCCCGCGTCGGCGAGGAGCCGGCAGAGCCCGGCGACGACCGTCGACTTCCCGACGTGGGAGGCCGTTCCCGCGACGAGGATCGTCCGTGTCCCGGCCGGGTCGGCTCCGGAGGGGTTCCCCTTACCCACGTTGCCCCCGATGTCCCCCGTCACCGTGTGAGCCGCGAGGCGAGTTCGCGGGCGGCCTCGACGTGGTCGTCGGCCTCGGCGTCGCCGGTCGTTTCGAACTCCGCGAGCAGGTCGCAGATCGTCTCGGCGCGCTCACGGACGACATCGGGCTCCAAGCCGCCGTCGGCGATCTGTCCGGCGAGCGCCTGCGCCTCGCCGAGATGCCAGCCCGCCTCGCGGGCGACCGGTCGTACCTCCGTCGCTTCGAGGTGCCGATACAGTTCCGCGGCGGCGTCGAAATCGTCGGTGTCGGCGGCATCATTGGCGGCGTCGGAGCCGCCGTCGGGTTGATGATCGGCCATCAGTATTCCGTCCCCTTCCGGGCGCGCTGACCCGCGTCGATCGGGTGTTTCACCTTTCCGACCTCGGTGATGAGGTCGGCGAGGTCATCGAGATACGTCGGTTCCTCGTGGCCGCCGGTCAACACGAGTTCGAGGCCGTCGGGCTTGCACTCGATCAGGTCGCGAACGTCCTCGGGGTCGATGAGGTCGCGGTTCGCCGCGTAGATTATCTCATCGAGGATGAGGAGATGAACCCCGTCCTCCGGCGGAGAATCCGGGTCGATGGGCTCGTCGAGGGCTCGCTCGCCGGCCGCGTCGACGAGTTCCCGGGCGCGTTCGAGACCCGCCCGCGCATCCCGCTCATGGTCGGCCTCGTCGGAGCCGTCGGCCATCCCGTGCCAGCCATAATGGCCGGTGTTCTCGTAGGAGAAGCCCGGCAGCGCGGCGATGGCGTTGTACTCGCCACGAACCGCCTCGACGGAGTCGGCCCCACCCTTCATAAACTGCAACATGTGGACGCGGTAGCCGTGCCCGACGGCGCGCGCGCCCATCCCGAGCGCGGCCGTCGTCTTCCCCTTGCCGTCGCCCCACCACACCTGCACGAGGCCGAACTCCTCGGGTGCGGCCGGATCGATCGGTCGCTCCGCCGGCGTGATCCCCCTCCCGGGGGTGTCGCGCTCGGCGGCCCGGTGGCGTCGCTTCGCACCGTCCCCATCCGTCGATTCGTCGGCGTCGGTTCGCGAGTCGCTCATGCGTTAGCCTACACGGCGAGCGTCTTGAATCGGCGGGTCGATGAAGGATCGGCGGGTCGATGAAGGATCGGCGGGTCGATGAAAGGTCCTCGCCCCCGCCGGCTCACTCGTCGTGGATGAAGACGAGCCGCTTCGAGTCGGTGTTACAGAGACACAGGTTGATCCCGTCACGCGTCGCGCCGATCCGCTGCCAGCCGTGGTCGCTCACGAACAGCGTCTGGAACGTTCCCTCGTCGCAGTCGGGGTTCGGACAGCCGACGCCCGCGGCGTTCTTATAAACGGTCGTTCCGCCCCCGGAGCTCTGCCGGACCAACCCGTCGGTCAGCGAGCGGAACTCCTCTCGCGACATCGGCGCATCCGTGCCATCGTCTGCCATACAACCATCTTGCCGTCGGGGGATATAAAAGGCGTCGGAGGGGGCATCCACGCGGAGAGAACCGTGTTACGGCGACCCGCGTTTCACGGCATCCGCGAAGGCGTCCGCGAGGCGGGTCGGCTCGGGGAGTTTATATCCCGCACACAGCGGTTCGACGAGGTCGACGGCGGTCGACGCCGAGACGCGGTGGCCGGGGCTCACGTAGAGGGGGTTCACCCGCCGTGAGTTCGGATACTGCCGGGACTGATAGGCGTACCCGACGATCGGCTCGTCGGTCGACGCCGTCGACATCGACCCGTCCGCTCGGATCGCCGTGCGCCACCCCGCCGGCCGTCCGTCGACCGACTCATCGGGAACGCCACAGAGCAGCGACTTCGCGACACCGATGCTCGGCACGTCGTGGACGACCCCGACGTGGGTCGCGATCCCGGCCTCGCGGTAGTGGATCCGCCCTGACCCGTCGAGGACGAGGAGGTCAGGATCCACGGAAAGCGCGTCGAGCGCCGCAAGGATCGGCCCGCCCTCACGGAACGCGAGCAGCCCCGGGATATAGGGGATCGAAAGCGGGGTGGTCGCGTGGGCGTACTCGATAACCCGTCCATCCCGGATCGCCACCGCTGCGGAGATGGCCTCGCCCGACCGGTCGTCGGTCCCTGAACCACCGTCGTCGCCGCTCGACTCATCCCCGTCGACCGTCGACCCGTCACCTCGTACTTGAACGCCTGATCGATCCCGACGACTATCGGACCTGCTTCGTCGGCCGGGTCCGACACGAGCGTCCGCTGTGTGGCCGACGGCAACCCCGACCCGATCTCGAACGGCGAGTCGATCGCGACCGCCTCGGGCGACAGTTCGTGGTCGTCCTCGAACCGGGCATCCTTCGCAATCTCCCGTTGGAGCGCCTCCATTTCCTCGCGGGAAGCCGAGGGGTTGGGAACGAACGCGGGACGGGCGAGGTCGTCCGGGTTGACCGTCGCGCCGGCGTTCGCGTTGTCGCCGCCCGCGTTCATTTCACCGTGCCCCACGGTCAGAACCGTCGGCCGGGACCACCCGGACCGCCCGGGCCGCGTGCGCCCATCGGGATCCCGCCGACGCCGCCCGCCCGGTTCGCGAGGTCGCGGTTCATGTTCCCGTATGCGAGCCCGATCGCGAAGCCGATCAGGTGTGCAAGGTGGGCGATCCCGCCGACGCCGCCGGTGCCGGAGGCGACGACCAGCGCGAGCGAGACGATCGCGACCCCCCACGTCAGGAACTTCAGTTTCATCGGAATGATGAAGAACAACAGGATCTCCAGGTTCGGCCGCCAGACAGTAAGCACGCCGAGGATCGCGAAGCCGGCACCGGAGGCCCCGAGCACGCCGGTCGTCGGCGCGCCCGTCCCGAGCGCGAACAGGACGTGACCGAGGCCGGCGGCCGCGCCCGCGACGAGGAAGAAGCCGACGAACCGCTTCGAGCCGACCGCGCGCTCGACGAGCGGGCCGAAAAAGAAGATCACGATGCTGTTGCCGATGATATGAAACAGGATGCCGGGGTCGTGTGAGAAGACGGAGGTAACGAGCGTCCAGACGTTACCCAGCGCGTCAGAACGGAGGACGAACAGGTTGTTATGCAGTTGCGGGCCGCCGACGAAGAGAGCGATCCACTGCGCGACGAAGGTGAGCCACATCGCCGCGAGGATGACGTAGGTCGCGTTACCCCGGAAGTAGCTCACCAGCCCGCCGGTGCCCGTCTCCCGTGCGACCCGACGTTTGACCCGGCCGGCCACGCCGTCTGCCTCACCGGAGCCTCCCGGGTCGTTCACCGATTCGTCGAAGCCGCTGTCGAAGACGCCGCCGGGGTCGTTCCACTCGCTCAATCCCGGACAGTCGTGGTTCTCCGGAAGCCGATGCTCGCCGCAGAACGTCTTCCCGCAGCGTCGGCACTGATACGGGAGGTTCTCGTACTCCCCACACTCGTCGCACGTCGCCATTATCGGTCCTTACGGGGGCGTTCCTAAAGCGGTTTGGCTCTCGGCGCGCCCGTCGAAACGATGAGGAGGGTGAGCGGCGCGCGCGGGCCACCGTAACGTCCATCACGGGCGAGGGCGTCGCTTCAAATATGGCGAGCAAAACGATCACCGTGGACGGCATGGCCTGTGGCGGCTGTGAGGACAACGTGGTGGATGCGCTGTTGGAAATCGAGGGAGTAAGCGGGGTCACCGCCGATCACGAGGCGGGAACCGTCGTCGTCGACGGCGACGCCCCCGACAGCGCGTTGAGCGCCGCTATCGAGGAGGCGGGATACGAGGTCGTCTCGTAGGAGCAAGGTCGTCGGTCGGAATACCACGGGATCCTTTTATAGCTGACCCGGACGCAAGCCACGCTCACGCGAATGCCCCTCCGACGCGAACGGACCGTCCTCGCCCTCGTTGCCCTCGTCGGGTTCCTCCTTCTTTCGACGCTCGCGTTTATTTATCCGTTCGGAACGGCCACGCCGCACGCCGAACTCCCTTCGGAGGAACGCTTTTGGGTCGAGGACGTGGACGCCGGCGCAAGCGAACAGCCACACCACCTAACGGGGGAGATCGTCGTCGACGGGAAGTCGGTGCTCGCGTTCGAGGACCGAACCGGCCCGGAGGGCGAGCGGTACCAGCGGATCGCGGACGACGGGGCCACCGTCGAGCGATATCGGTCCGATCCGAACGCGACGATATATAAACGGCACACGATCGATCCGGCGGAGAACGTCGACGAGAGGCGGGATCGGATCGTCGACGACGACGATCGCGACCTCCTCACGGAGGAAACCGACGGCGACCGGACCGTCCTCATCGTCGCGGAGGAGGCGTCCGACCCTACGACCGGCATCACCAACCCGGCGGCGGTGGTGGTGCGGAGCCTCCACCTCGTCGCGTACGAGCCCACGGACGACGAAGTCGCTGGCGACGAGCGACAAGGCGGCGACGGGGCCG
>PWGU01000091.1 GCA_003554605.1 Halorubrum sp. | reverse complement strand
CGGGGGACCTCTCGGCGGCTTCGGGAGTCGACGGACGAGCCGATCGACGACGCGTACGTTCCGCGGCCGAAGGCGATCACGTTCGAAACCGGGGATACGGTCGGCGCGAGCGAGGATGTCGCACACGCACACTACTATCCACCACGAAACCCGGACGTCGAAGCGCCGCCGCCGGAGGTGGAGCGTCCCCCGGCGGTCGTGATGGTGCACGGCGGGCCGACGAGTCGATCGGAGGCGACGCTCTCGGCCGCCACCGCGTTTTGGACCACCCGGGGAATCGCCGTGCTCGACGTGAACTACCGGGGGTCGACCGGCTATGGCCGCGCATATCGGGACGCGCTCCGCGGCGAATGGGGGGTTCGCGACGTGCTTGACTGTATCAACGGAGCCCAGCACGCCGCCAGGGAGGGGCTCATCGATCCGGATCGGATCGCGATCTCCGGCGGGAGCGCGGGCGGGTTCACGGTCCTCGCCGCGCTCGCCTTTTATGACGCGTTCGACGCGGGGGCCAGTTACTACGGCGTCGCCGACCTGGCCGCGCTCTCGGCGGAGACCCACAAGTTCGAATCGCGATACCTCGACGGGCTTCTCGGCCCGCTTCCGGAGGCCGAGGAGGTGTATACGGCCCGGTCGCCGGTGTTCCATGCCGAGGGGATCGACGCACCGCTTTTGATCCTCCAGGGTGGCAAAGACGAGGTCGTCCCCCCGGCGCAGGCCGAAACGATGATCGAGTCGCTCGTCACGAACCGAACGCCGTATGCGTACATCGAGTTCCCTGAGGAGCGCCACGGCTTCCGCGACGCCGAAAACATCGCCCGAGCGCACGCGGCCGAACTCGGCTTCTATGGGGAGACCTTCGGGTTCGACCCCGACGTCGAACCACCGCGCCGCTACGTCGGGGAACGGCCGCCGGAGCTCACGAAGCGGGAACGCACCGACTGATCGGGAACGCCGTGATCGAATGGCGGGCGGTGGTGGGACCGAAGTCGAGGGTGGTAGTGAGTCAGAACGTCGAGTCGCTCACGCGAACAGTTCGTACGCGCCGCTCACCGCCTCGATCAGCGCGTCGACCTCCTCGGTGGTGTTGTAAATATAAAAGGAGGCGCGCGCGGAGGCGGCGACGCCGAGGACCTCGTGGAGCGGTTGGGTGCAGTGATCGCCGGCGCGAATGGCCACCCCGTAGTCGTTGAGGATGCTGGAGAGGTCGTGTGCGTGGACCCCCTCGACGTTGAACGCGACGAGGCCGCCGCGCTCGTCGCCCGGCGGGCCGTAGATGTCGACGTAGCCGAGGTCCGTGAGCCGGTCGTAGGCGTACTCCGCGAGGAGCTCCTCGTGGGCCTGGACCGCCTCCATGCCGAAGCCCTCCAGATACTCGATCGCCGCGGCGAGCGCGATCCCCTGTGCGATGGAGGGCGTGCCGGCCTCGAACTTCCACGGGAGGTCCTCCCACGTCGAGTCCTCGAAGGTGACCCGGCGGATCATCTCGCCGCCGTAGAGGTACGGGTGCATCGACTCCAGGATCGACTCCCGACCGTAGAGCACGCCGATGCCGGTCGGGCCACACAGCTTGTGCCCCGAAAAGGCGAGGAAGTCGACGTCGAGGTCGGTCACGTCGACCGGGCGGGTCGGTACGGATTGGGCGGCGTCGGCGAAGATCAGCGCGTCGCGCTCATGTGCGAGGTCGGCGAGCTCCCGGATCGGGTTCACCGTCCCGAGGGTGTTCGAGACGTGGACGACCGAGACCATCGCGGTGTCGTCGTCGATCTTTTCGGCCGCGTCGTCCATGTCGAGCCGCCCCTCGTCGGTCACCTCGATGAACCGGACGTCCGCGCCCGTTCGCTTACCGATCTGCTGCCAGGTGACGAGCGAGGCGTGGTGTTCCATCTCGGTGAGGACGACGTTGTCGCCCGCCGAGAGCTCCTCTAACCCCCATGCGTACGCGACGAGGTTCATCGCCTCCGTCGTGTTCTTTGTGAAGATGACCTCTTCGCGACCCGCCGCGCCGATGAAGTCGGCGACGACGTCGTGGGCCTCCTCGTAGGCGACGGACGCCTCCTGGCTCAGCTGATGGATCCCTCGGTGAACGTTCGCGTTATAGCCGCGGTAGTAGTCGACGATGGAATCGACCACCGGCTCCGGGGTGTGCGTCGTCGCCGCGTTATCGAGGTAGACGAGCGGAATGTCGTCGCTGTCGTCCTGTCCGATCGTCGTCGGATCGCCGCCGACCTTCCGAGCGAGGATCGGGAAGTCGGCGCGGATCGCCTCGACGTCGAACGGATACGATTCCTGAACTCCCATTGAGCGAAATTGGTGCTCCAGAACCAACACCCCTTCGGTTCGGTGAGCGTTGCCGACGTCTCTCACGCTGGTTCACCCTCGGAGGGACGAACTGGTGTCCTTTTGAATCCGGGGGGTCTCGATTCAGCTATGACCGACACGCTCAGACTCGCCACGCGCGGCTCGGACCTCGCGCTTCGACAGGCCGGGGCCGTCGGCGACGCCCTGTCGACCCGCAGGCGCGACGTCGAGATCCACCGCGTCGAGACCCGTGGCGATGAGATACGGGACGAACTCATCCATCGGCTCGGGCGAACCGGGGCGTTCGTTCGGGCGCTCGACGAGGAGGTCCTCGCCGGCGACGCGGACCTCGCCGTCCACTCCTTAAAGGACGTCCCCACCGAAACCATCGACGACGGGAGCCTCGTGATCGCCGGCGTTCCGGAGCGCGCGCCCGCCGGCGACGTCCTCGTCCATCCGGACGGTCTCGCACTCGACGAACTACCCGCCGGTGCCGTGATCGGGACGGGGTCGCTGCGACGGACCGCACAGATCAAAGCGAGCCGTCCCGACCTCACCGTCGAGCCGATCCGCGGCAACGTCGACACCCGCCTCGAAAAGCTCCTCGCGCCGCATCTCCAGGCGGAACACGAACGACGGTTGCTCGCCGAGGAAGGGGGCGACGCCGAAGGAGACGATGCCGGCGACGCCGAAGGAGACGATGCCGGCGACGCCGAAGAGAACGATGCCGGCGACGCAAAGGGGAAGGGAGACGGCGACACCGAGATCCCCGAGGAGGGATTCGATCGAACCGTCGAGGAATGGTTCGACGACCGCTCCGAGTTGGAGCGCGCCGCGATGGGCCGGGTCGTCGACGTAGAGTACGACGCGCTGGTACTTGCGGAGGCCGGGTTGCTTCGATCGGGGCTCGCGGACGCCGTGGCGACGACCCGGCTGCCGCGTGAGGAGTTCGTTCCGGCCGCCGGTCAGGGGGCGATCGCCGTCACCGCGACCGACCCCGACGTGATCGAGGCGGTCCGGTCAGCGGTCGACCATCCCCGAACGCGGGTGGCCGTCACCGTCGAACGGACAGTTCTCGCCGAACTCAACGGGGGCTGTATCGCGCCGATCGGCGTCTCCGCGCTCGTCCAGGGCGAGCACGTCCACGTCCGGGCGCGGGTCCTCTCGACCGATGGCACCGAGGAGGTGGCCGGTTCCCGCGACCTGCCGATCCGAAACCACGCCAAGGCGGCGGAGTCGTTCGCGGCCGAGTTGGCCGATCGAGGCGCGGCGGACCTGATCGCCGCCGCCCGCGAGGAGGTGGACGCCGATGAGTGACGGCGATAAGGAGCGAGATGCCGCGGCCACAGAGCCAAAGACGCCCGGCACCGTCTACCTCGTCGGCTCCGGCCCGGGCGACCCGGAGCTGTTGACCGTGAAGGCCGCACGACTGATCGACGAGGCCGACGTGGTCCTCCACGACAAACTCCCCGGGCCGGAGATCCTCGGCCGGATCCCCGAGGCGAAACGCGAGGACGTCGGCAAGCGGGCGGGCGGCGAGGGGACGCCACAGGAGTACACGAACCGTCGGCTCGTCGAACTCGCCGAGGAGGGGCTCACCGTCGTCCGCTTAAAAGGCGGCGACCCGTTCGTCTTCGGCCGCGGCGGCGAGGAGGCCGAACATCTCGCCGCACACGGGATCCCCTTCGAGGTCGTCCCCGGCGTCACATCCGCGATCGCCGGCCCGGCCGTCGCCGGGATCCCCGTCACCCACCGCGACCACGCCTCCTCGGTCTCGTTCGTCACCGGCCACGAGGATCCCACGAAGGAGGAGTCGGCCGTCGAGTGGGACGCGCTCGCGGCGACGGGCGGCACCATCGTCGTCCTGATGGGCGTCGGGAAGCTCCCGGAATACGTCGCTGAGCTTCGGCGCGCCGGCCTCGACGGCGACGTCCCCGTGGCGCTCGTCGAGCGGGCGACGTGGCCGGATATGCGCGTCGCGACCGGCACGCTGGAGACCATCGTCGACGTGCGTGATTCGACCGGGATCTCGCCGCCGGCGATCACGGTGATCGGCGAGGTGGCGGCGACCCGCGACCGCGTGATCGACTTCCTGATGAACGCGGACGAGGAGGGGGGAGAAGAATGAGCCGAACCGACGAGGACGCGGGAGCGGACGACTCCGAGCGGCCGGAGGAAGCCCCCCGTATCGCCGTCTTCCGACCCGCCGATGAACGGATCGAGCGTGCCGTCGAGCGTCTCGAATCGCTCGGCGTGGAGGCGGTCGCCGACCCGATGCTTTCGGTCGAACCCACGGGGGCGACCCCTGAACCGGGACGGTACGTGATCGTGACGAGCAAGACGGGCGTCGAACTCGCCGCGGAAGCCGGCTGGGAGCCCGGCGAGGCGACCCTCGTCGCCATCGGGCCCGCGACCGCGGCCACCGCCCGCGAGGCCGGCTGGACGGTCGACCTGATCCCGGAGGCGTACACCTCGACCGGGCTCGTCGAACTCCTCGCGGACGCGGTCGACGGCGAGCGCGTTGAGGTCGCCCGATCGGACCACGGCAGCGAGGTCCTCCTCGACGGGCTTCGCGAGGCGGGCGCGGACCTCAACGAGACGGTTCTCTACCGGCTCGTCCGACCCGAGGGAAGCGGCGAGTCGGCCGAGATGGCCGCCCGTGGCGAGCTCGATGCGGTCGCGTTCACCTCCTCGCTCACCGTGGTCCACTTCCTGGAGGCGGCCGAGGAGCGAGGGATCCGGGAGGAGACGATCGCGGGGCTGAACCGCGCGGTCGTGGGCACCATCGGTCCGCCGACGGCGGAGACGGCGACCGAACAGGGGATCGAGGTCGACGTGGTTCCCGAAACCGCCGAGTTCGACGCGCTCGCCGCCGCAGTCGTCGAGGCGGTACGTGAGCGCGAACGGTGTGAAAAACGGGAATAACGGAACAACGGGAACAACGGGTATAACGGCGCGACGACGGTCGCCCGTTGTCCTCAGTCGTCCGCGGTGACTACCCGGACGCGATCGGATGCCTTGAGGTCGAGCGTCGGCCGCTCCACGTCGAACAGCTCGTAGGGGTCGGCATCCGCGGGCATCGGCGAGTCGTAGTCGATGCCCCCACGTTCCTCGAACTCCTCGGTGACCGCCGCCAGCAGGTCGCCGTCCGAGAGCAACCGGACGAGCGTGGCCCCGATCGTCTTCGCGGCATAACACATCCCGTCGACGCCGACGGAGCCGCTCGCGGCGACCGCCTGCCAGGAGTGCAACGGCGTCCCGACCGGGAACGTCGCCGTCGTCATCCGACCGAGCGGAACGACCTGGCTCACGTCCCCGGAGTCCGTCGAGTACGAGCCGGTGGTTCCGGCATCGAAGGCGTCGAGCGGCTCGGTGAAATACGGGCCCTCACGTGCCCGCTCACGGGCGTCCGCGGGGAGCACCGATACCGCGTCGGAGCCGTTTTCAAACGTCCCATGGAGGTCGGCCGCGAGCGCTCGGTCGGTGACCTTGAAGCCGCCGAGGTCGGTCATCGTCTCCCCGATCGCCGCGGCGAGCGTCTCGTTCGGGCGAACGCCGTAGACGCCGCCGGTCTGGGTCACCTCGACGTCGACGTCCGCCATGAGCGCCGCACCGCGGGCGGCGCTGCGGAACCATTCGCTTACCGTCTCAACGTGTATCCGGCTCGGTGCGCGGACGAGATATTCCGCGGTCGCCTCCGCCGGGACGACGTTCGGCGCGGCACCGCCGTCGGTGATGACGTAGTGCAACCGAACGGGGTCCGGAACGTGTTCACGCATATACTCGACTGCGGTGTTGAGCAGTTGAATGGCATCGAGCGCGCTCCGGCCGGCCTCGGGGGCGGCCGCGGCGTGTGAGGAGGTGCCGCGTGCGGTCACCTCGAAGCTATCGACCGAGAGACACGAGGCGGCCGTGGGTGCGTTGTACCAGCCGGGGTGCCAGGAGACGAGTGCGTCGACGTCGTCGAAGACGCCGGCGCGGGTCATGTACGTCTTGCCGGAGCCGCCCTCCTCGGCGGGCGTGCCGGCGTAGACGACCGTTCCCACCAACCCGTCGTCGATGGCGTCCGCGGCCGCGAGCGCGCCGCCGAGGGAACCGACGCCGAAGAGGTTGTGTCCGCAGCCGTGACCCGGTGCGCCGTCTTCGACGGGCTCCCGGTTCGCGGTCGCCCGCTGGGAAAGCCCGGGCAGCGCGTCGTACTCGCCCATGGTCCCGACGACGGGGCCGCCCTCCCCGTATCGCGCGAGAAACGCGGTTTCGATGCCGCCGACGCCGACTTCGACCGTGAAGCCCCGTTCGATGAGCGCGTCAATCAGCCGTTCGGCCGCATACGTCTCCTCGAAGAGGGTCTGTGGATGTTCCCAGATGTCCCGGGAGAGGGCGATGAGTTGCTCACGACGGGTCTCGACCGACGCGGCAACAGTTTCGGTATCCATGAGGGTATATCACGAAGCGGTCGCAAAAGTGTTCGTCCCGGTTCCACGCGGGCGACGGCCCGCCCACCGCTCACCCGGTGATCGCTTCGATGGCGTCCTCGGCGGCGTCGAGGTCGTCGTCGGTGTTGATGTTCTCGAAAGTCCGCTCGTCGGTTCGGCGACGGATCGTCGCGTCGTCGACGACGACGGAGGACAGTTCCGAGAGCGGGTCGAGGATCTTTCGGTCGCCACGGGCGAGCGCCCGCTCGCAGGCGTCCGCCATCGTTCTCGCCCGATAGACGGCCTGTGTCGTCTGAAACCACCGATCCTCGAGTCTGGGCACCGCGGCGTCGTGACCCACCACGTCGTCGAAGAGCGTGGCGACAAACGACGGATCCACGAAGGGCATATCGCAGGCAACGACGAACGCGTACTCACTTGGGGCGGCCCGGCAGGCGTTCCGGATCCCCGCCATCGGCCCGAGGTCCGGCTCCTCGTCGATGGCCCAGCGGACGGGAAGCGGATAGCCCTTGAGCGCCGACTCGATCGCCGCCCGCTGGTCCGCCCGACAGTTGATCACGACGGGGTCGACGACGGCGTCGCCGCCCGAGGCCCGCTCCGCGCCGGGCGGTATCGGGTCGTCGATGCCCGCCAGCCGATCCGCCACCCGGCGGATCATCGGCACGCCGGCGAGCGGTGCGACCGACTTGTCCGCCTCCCCGAACCGCGTCGAACGGCCCCCCGCGACGATGGCTCCGGTCGTCATGCTCGGGACATCGCCACGCAGGGGCTTCGCGTTTGTGGTGGGGACGACCGTGATCCGACGGATATCGGGATCGGTCGCGGGCCTGCACCCGGACCGAGCGGCCCGTTCGGCGACCCGACAGCATATACGTGGGTCCGACCAAGATGAACGGTACCGAATGACGGAACGGACCCACGTGTTGCGGGCCGACCTCGCCACCGGCCGCGTCGTCCGCGAGCGCGTCCCACCCCGCTGGCGACGGCGATACCTCGGCGGAAAGGGGCTCGGCGCGCGCTACCTCTACGCGGAGCTTGCCGCCGGGGTCGACCCGCTCGGTCCCGGGAACCTGCTCGGGTTCTTCGTCGGGCCGCTTTCCGGATCGTTGCCGGGCGAACCACGATACGCCGCGGTGACGAAATCCCCGCTGACGGGGCTCTTTCTCGACTCGTATGCCGGCGGCGAGTTCGCGACCCGGCTGGCCGGGAGCCTCGACGACTGTCTCGGGCTGCTCGTGACCGGGACCGCCGAGAAGCCGGTTCGGATCGAGATTGCGGAAGGGAACGCCAGGATCGTCGAGTCCGGGACGTGGGGGGCCGATGCCGCAGAGACCGCGGACGCCCACCCGGACGCCGCCGTCGCCTGCGTGGGCCCGGCCGGCGAGGTCGGCGTCCGATACGCGACCATCGCGAGCGACGGGGGCGAGCACCAGGCCGGGCGCGGCGGCGCGGGTGCGGTCATGGGCGCGAAGCGGCTCAAGGCGGTCCTCGCTCGGGGGCCGCCGGCCGAACCGCCGACCCCGGCGCTCGCGGAACTTCGGGAAGACGCAACCGAGCGCTACGCCGCCGACGACGTGGGGCGATGGCAGGCGGCCGCCGAGACGCTCGAATCCGCCGACTTCGCCGATACGGTCGGGGCGTTGGCGACCGAGGGGTGGCAGGGTGGCCGCTTCGAGGGGATCGACGAGGTCGGCATCGGGGCCGCCCGGGAGGCCGCATCGGGACGGGAGCACCCCGATGACGCCGTCCCCGGCGGGTTTCGTATCGACACGGACGCGGGCGAAACTGTCCCGCGTGGGGCGACCCAGATGACGCTCGGGGCGGGGCTCGGCGTCGACGATTTCGACGCGGTCGCGACGCTCGGGGCGCTCTGTGACCGCGTCGGCATCGACGTGATCGAGGCGGGAACCGCCGTCGCGTGGGTCGCGCGGGCGAACGAGGCGGGGGCGCTCGACGTCACCGGAACCTTGCCCGGCGGCACACGGATCGAGGACGCGGCGTTCGGCGATCCGGACGCGGCCCGGGACCTCGTGGCGGCCATCGCCGGCGAGGGGTGGGACGGTCGCGAGGCGGATGCGGGCTCGGGTCTCGACGACCTCATCACGTCGTTGCGAGCGGGGGTTGAGGCCGCCGCCGAGCGAACCGGCTACGACGCCATCCCGACGGTGAAATCGATGTCGCTGCCGGGGTACGACCCGCGGGTCGCGACCGGGATGGCGCTCGCGTACGCGACGAGCGACCGCGGCGGCTGTCACCGTCGTGCACGCCCGATCGAATCGGAGGTGTTCACCGCGTGGGACGACGAGGACCGCGTCGAGGCGGTCGTGGCCGCACAGGACGCCCGATCCGTCCTCTGGAGCCTCGTCGCCGACGACTTCGCCGGCGAGACGTTGTGGTCGGACTACGGGGCCGCGTTCATGACCGAACTCGCCGCGGCGACCGGAATCGACCTCCCGGAGACGGCAACCGCCCTCCGCGAGTGTGGCGAGCGGATCTGGACGCTCGTTCGGCTGTTCAACGCCCGCGAAGGCGTCGACCGCGAGGCCGACCGCCTCCCCGCGTCGCTCACCGAGCCGCTCGCCGACGGGCCGGCCGCCGGAAGCCGGATCGATCCCGGGGCGTTCGAGGACCTCCTGACCGCATACTATCGAGCCCGTGGGTGGGGTCCCGACGGACTCCCGACGGCCGCGATGATCGAGCGGCACGGGTTAACCGAGGTGCATGATGGGACGACGCCGACCGGTCGTCCCTTCCCCAATGAGGAGTCCTCATAGACCCTGCCCGAGCGGATGAGGTGACGACGCGAGACGGCGCAAAAGCGACCCGTTAAGTGGCTGTCGCCCTTATGAATATTCATGGCAGAGGCTACCGATCTGGAGGAGCTCAAACACGGGACCGAGCTGATAAAGCGGGGATTCGCCCGGATGCAGAAAGGGGGGGTTATCATGGACGTCGTGACGCGCGAACAGGCCCGCATCGCGGAGGACGCCGGGGCCGTCGCGGTCATGGCGCTCGAAGCGGTCCCGGCGGACATCCGCAAGCGCGGCGGGGTCGCGCGGATGCCCGACCCGACGAACGTGACGGAGATCATCGATGAGGGCTCGATCCCCGTGATGGGCAAGTCCCGGATCGGCCACCGCAAGGAGGCGGAGATCCTGGAGGCGCTCGGCGTCGACATGATAGACGAGTCCGAGGTGCTCACCCCCGCCGACGACGAGTACCACATCGACAAGCGGGCGTTCACCTCGCCGTTCGTCTGTGGCGCGCGCAACCTGCCGGAGGCGCTGCGACGGATCAACGAGGGCGCGGCGATGATCCGGACGAAGGGCGAGGCCGGGACGGGCGACGTGAACCAGGCGGTGAAACACCAGCGGACGATCAAAAACCAGATCCGCACGCTCACCGGCCTCAACTACGAGGAGCGCGAGAAGGGGGCCCGCGAACACGGCGCCCCGCGAGAGTTGGTCCACGAGACCGCCGATGCCGGCCGGCTTCCCGTGGTCAACTTCGCCGCCGGCGGGATCGCGACGCCCGCCGACGCCGCGCTGATGATGTATCACGGCTGTGACGGCATCTTCGTCGGCTCCGGCATCTTCGGCGCGGAGGACCCCGTCGAGATGGGTAACGCCATCGTCGAGGCGGTGAACAACTGGGACGACCCCGACGAGCTCGCCGCCATCGCCACCGGCATCGGCAAGGGAATGAAGGGACAGTCGAACGACTCGATCCCCGAGGAGGAGCGGCTCCAGGGCCGCGGCGTCTAGGGTCGAACCGGGCGGAACGGAGTCAGTTGTTATTTCCTCACCCGCGGAGCACCGTCGCCCCCTCGCCGATGCGCGTCTGATAGGCGCGGGCGTCGATACCGGCGTCCGCGAAGCCCTCGACCATCGCGGCCGCGACGTGACGGCGGTCACCGTCGTGGCACGCGGCGACGACCGCGGGGCCAGCGCCGCTGACGGTGACGCCGGTCGCTCCCGCCTCGAAGGCGGCCTCGCGCACGCCGTCATAGCCGGTGATGAGCCGTGCGCGCTCGGGGGTGACGACGGGGTCGTCCATCCCCTCACCGACGAGGTCCGGGTCGGAACGACACATCCCGACCGTCAACGTCGCGGCGTTGCCGACGGTCTCGACGAGCGCCTCCATCGGCGCGGTTTCGGGGACGACGCGGCGCGCGTCGCGCGTCGAGACCGCCACGTCCGGGAGACAGACGACGAGCGGGACGTCCGCGCTCACCGCGCGGGTGCCGTGGGCGCTCGTGATGGTGAACCCGCCGAGGATCGACGGGGCGACGTTGTCCGCGTGGGCGACCCCCGAGACGACGACCTCGCCCTCCGCCGCGATCGGGACGAGTTCGGTCCGGGAGAGGCCGCGATCGTAGAGCCGGTTGAGCGCGACGGCCGCACCCGCGGCGCTGGCGGCCGAGGATCCGAGCCCCGACGCTGGCCGGACGCCCTTGTCAATGTGGATGTGTGCGGGCGCATCCAGCGCCTCGACGACCGCGCCGACCGTGTTCTTCTCGGGATCCTCCGGGATGTACTGCGCGCCGACGCCGGTCACCTCGATCGTCGTCCGCTCGGCCTTCTCGACGGTGACGACGTCGGCCGGGCGCGAGAGCGCGGCCCCGAAGACGTCGAAGCCGCTCCCGAGGTTCGCGCTCGTCGCGGGTGCCCGTACCGTGATCATGTGCGTCGGTGGACGCCGGGACCCAAAAAGCAGCGGGATCCGAACCGGGTACACACCGATATGAGGGTGTAGCGGGGGAAAAAAGCGGGGAGGACGGCGAACGAAGGGACGGACGAGGAATCGGTCGGGAAGCGATCACGTGGGCGCGGAGGAGACGCCGTCGGGCGGAGAGCCTACGAGTCGGCGGTCGTCCAGAGCAGCGGGCCGACGATGGCGAGTCCGATCCCGAAGAGGATGTATGTCGGCGGCATCGTGGTGAACGGTGCCATAAGGAAGATCGCGCCGAAACCCATGACAACGAGCGAGATCACTTTCTGGGACTTCAGCGGCGCGGCACCGAGCAAGGACGCGATGAACGCCAAGATCAGCACGTGGCCCAGGTGATAATCGAGCAGGAACGCGTCGATGAGCAGGGGCGTGGTCATTCGTGTCGTCATCTGAGCGGGATTCGCGCTTTAAAGTTCCGTTTCGGCGGACGGGCGACCCGCCGGGATGGTCCGCAGGATGAACCCGGAAATATAAGCGTTGGCTGATCGACCGATAGTCGTGCGACTCGTACAGGTCATGATACCCGCCGGCAAGCGGGACGCGGTCATCGACGCGTTGAACGGGAAGGGGATCGACTACGTGATCACCGACGAAACGAGCACCCGCGAATACGACGCAGTCGCGATGTTTCCACTCCCGACTGCCGCCGTCGAACCCGTCCTTGAGGGGCTCAGGGAAGCGGGGATCGACGAGCGAACCTATACGGTCATCATCGCGGCGGAGACGGTTGTCTCTCAGGATTTCGACGCGCTCGAAGAACAGTATGCCGAGGAGTCCGAACGTGGCGAGGACCGAATTTCGACCCAAGAGCTACGGACGAAGGCGGTCGATCTCGTCTCCGGTATCGAGACGTACGCGTTGATGACGGTGCTGTCGGCGGTGATCGCGACCGCCGGCCTCATGCTCGATTCGCCAGCGACGGTCGTCGGTTCGATGGTGATCGCGCCGCTCATCGGGCCCGCGATGTCCGCCGCGGTCGGAACCGTCGTCGACGACGAGGACCTCTTCAGGCGGGGGATACGGCTCCAGATACTCGGGGTCGGTCTCGCCGTCGGCTCCGCCGCCGTCTTCGCCGCGGCCCTCCGGGCGCTCAACCTCGTGCCACCCGGGCTCGACCCGCTAGCGCTCGCCGAGGTCTCCGAGCGGTTGGCACCGAACGTGCTCGCGCTTGCGGTCGCGCTCGGCGCTGGCGTCGCGGGAATCGTCTCGCTCATGACCGGCGTCTCCGCCGCGCTCGTCGGGGTCATGATTGCCGTAGCGCTCATCCCGCCCGCCGCTGCCGTCGGCATCGGGCTCGCCTTCGGCATCCCGCGGCTCGCCCTCGGCGCCGGGGTCCTCGTGATGGTCAACGTCCTCTCGATCAACCTCGCGGCGCTCCTGATGCTCTGGTACGAAGGGTATCGTCCACAGCGATGGTTCCGTGAGGACGAGGCCCGGGCGGCGCTGTTACAACGGGCGGCGGCGCTCGTCGTCGCCATCGCGATCCTCTCGATGTTTCTCGGCGGGGTTACCTACGACACCTACGTCGAAACGACGACGGAAGCTGAGATCAGAAGCGCCGTCGGTGACGAACTCGCCGCGACCGACGGGCAACTCGAACTCCTCGAGTTACAGGTCGAACGCTCCGGAACCCTCCCGCCGTTGTCGACGGACCGCGTGATCATCACCGTCGGCGGCCCGCCCGGTACGGCGGTCGACGGCCTCGCCGCGGCACTCGATACACGGATCGAGGCGACGGTGGGCCATG
>PWGU01000007.1 GCA_003554605.1 Halorubrum sp. | reverse complement strand
GGGACGCTAACCGCCGACGTCGTCAGGGCCGACTGAGCGGCGCCAGCGTCACCACCGCCGCCACGACGGTCGTGGGAATCCGGAGGCGAACGTCGTGGCCGGTAACACCCGTGTCCCGTTCATTTATATCCCTCTTGCGAGCGAACGGACGGTCGATGACCGAAACAGACACCGACGTGATCGTCATTGGCGGCGGACCGGCCGGTTTGAGCGCGGCGCTTTTCGCGCGGAAGAACGGCCTCGACACCGTCGTCTTCGATGCGGATGCGACGTGGATGCACAAGGCACACCTGTTTAATTATTTGGGGATCGGCTCCGTTGATGGCTCGGCGTTCATGGAGACCGCTCGCGCGCAGGTCGATAGCTTCGGCGTGGAGCGACACGAGGCGACGGTGACCGACGTCGCCGAGGGCGACGATGGTGGATTCGTCGTCTCGACGGAAGAGGGCGAACACGCCGCAGACTACGTCGTGCTCGCGACGGGAGCAAAGCGGGATCTGGCCGAGTCGCTCGGCTGTGCGTTCGACGGCGACCTCGTCGATGTCGGCGTCACGATGGAGACGAGCGTCGAGGACGCCTACGCGACCGGCGCGATGGTCCGCGCCGAGGAGTGGCAGGCGGTCATCGCGGCCGGCGACGGCGCGGCCGCCGCGTTGAATATCCTCTCGAAGGAGAAAGGCGAACGGTACCACGACTTCGACGTGCCGGCGGATGCCGACGGCGTCTTCGGCGGGATGAGCGAATAGCCCTCGACACGGCCCCATTTCGTCGGTCGTTATGCGAGCCGCTCACATGTGCTCCTCCTCAAGCACCCAGCCGAGCGCCCGCTTGTAGTGGGTGAACAGCTCCTCGACGCCGCGGTGTCGCATCTCCTCGTCTTCGAGCTGTTCGATCAGGAACTCGTACTGCTCGCGGACCTCCTCCTCGGAGCGCATATCCGATCATCGGTCGCGGTCGATGAGAGTCTTCGGGAGGCGTCCGTCGACGGGAACGAACGGATTAGAGGACGCCGACCGTCGAGAGGAGATAAAAGACCGCCACGACGACGACCCCGATAGTCACCAGCCGCCAGGCGAGTTTGAGGACGAACTTTCCGACGATGATGACGATCGCGACGGCGACGAGCGCGATCAACAGCTGTGCGATTGGGTCCCCCGCGAGCCCCGCCTGAAGCGCGAGCGAGTCCCCGAATGCGGACGGGGCGTTGAGCGACGAGTAGGCGATCGACATGAGAAATCGAACGACGAGCGACGGCATAAGCCTGTGGGGGAAGTCAGCTGAATACGGATATGTTCGAATTAATGTACATTCAGCCGTCCCCGCGCCGGGCACCTCGTGATAGCGAGCCGTTCTCGGGTCGGCCTGGGTACGAATGTGGCCGGTGAGCGAAGATGAAACCCCCCATCGGTTCCGGTGCGAGACGGCCGCAGTCACCCGATTCGACACGGAATAAATCACTTTCACTCCGCTCTACCTACGCTTATGTTGCCGCGTACCCTTACACACAAACGATTCGGCTACGAGCCGTTGTGATCGATCCACAAACCTGTACGGAATCGGATAGATACATGCCTCACATGGACCGGGAACGCAATCTACAAGGGTCCACTTCGCCAGTACACTACCAGCATCAATGAACCGATCCGAACGCCACCGGAGCGGGGTGGCCGTCGAATGAGCAGCGACGGTCTCTCCGCGGACGAATTGGAACTGCCTATCAAACGAACCACGGGCGAAACTCTGAAGGACCGACTCACGGGCAACGCCTACCACAACATCCTCCCCGCCCGCTACCTCCGAAAGGACGCCGACGGGGAGCTCGTCGAGACGCCGGAGGAGATATTCATCCGTGTGGCGCGCAACGTCGCGCTCGCGGACGCCGTCTTCGAGGCCGAGCGACTCGGCGTCGAGATCACGGTCACCCCCGACCAGTTGAAGCCTGGGCACCCCCGTCGCGACGAGCTCGCCGCGGAGGTCTTCGGCGCGGGGACGACCGTCGAGGACGACGCCGAGACGACGCTCTCGGTCTATAACGTCAACAAGTTCGCCTACGAGACCGTCGTCCCCGAACTCCCAACGGAGATCCGCGAGCACGTCGAGGAGACCGCGGAGACCTTCAGGGAGGGGATGGAGTCGCTCTCGTTCATGCCGAACTCGCCGACGCTCATGAACGCCGGCGACGAGCTCCAGCAGCTCTCGGCGTGTTTCGTCGACTCGCCCGGCGACGACATCACCGACATCCACCAGACCGCAAAGGAGGCCGCCGAGGTGTTCCAAAGCGGCGGCGGGATGGGCTATGCGTTCTGGAAGCTCCGGCCGTACGGCGATGCCGTCGGCTCCACGGGCGGGATCGCCTCCGGGCCGATCACGTTCATGCGGACGTTCGATCAGATGTGTGAGACGATCGCGCAGGGCGGCGCGCGCCGTGGCGCACAGATGGGCGTCATGCGCGTCTCACACCCCGACGTCATTCAGTTTATCCACGCAAAGAACAAGGACGTCTCGCTCGCGCACTCGCTGCGCCTGAACGACCCCGACGACTTCACGCACACCTCCTTCGCGGACGCGTTGGAGGAGGCCCGCGAACTCATCGACGACGAGGGGCGTGTCCCCGAACACCTCCGAAACGCCGTCGAGGGGCACCTCTCGAATTTCAACATCAGCGTCGGTGTCACCGATGGGTTCATGGAGGCGCTGTATGCCGACGAGGAGTTCGTCTTCACCAACCCGCGCACGGAGGAGCCACACGTCGCGACCCCGGAGACGAAAGAGATCTACGAGATGTTCGGGCTCGGCCACCATGTCGAGGTCGGCGAGGTCCTCTCGATCCCCGCCGCCGATCTCTGGGAGCACATCATCGACGGCGCACACGAGAACGGCGAACCCGGCGTAATCTACCTCGAACGGGTGAACAAACAGCACTCCTTCGACGTCGAGAAGCACCCGGACCACCGGATCCTCGCGACGAACCCCTGTGGTGAACAGCCGCTTGAGGAGTACGAGGCCTGCAATCTCGGCCACATCAACCTCTCGACGGTCGCGGACCTCGACGCCCCCGACTGGCGCGTCTGGTCGGCCGAACACGCCGACGAGTACGACTCCCACGAGGCGGCCGTCGAGGCGTTCCTCCGGGAGGCGATCGACTTCGAGACGCTCGATGCACGCATCGACTACGGTACGCGCTTCCTGGAGAACGTCGTCACGATGTCGGACTTCCCGGTCGAGAAGATCGAGGAGAAGGTCCGTGACATGCGGAAGATCGGGCTCGGGATCATGGGGCTCGCCCAGCTGTACATCCAGCTCGGCGTTCGCTACGGCTCCGAGGAGGGCAACGAGATCGCCCGCCAGCTGATGACCCACATCAACCACGAGTCGAAGTGGACCTCCCACGAGCTCGCCGAGGAGCGCGGCGTCTTCAACGACTGGGCGGACTCGAAGTACGCCGACCCCGTCGAGTACCGCGAGTGGTTCGAACACCACACGGGCCTCGATGCCGACGACTGGGCCGACGGCTTCCCCGTCCGCAACCACAACACGACGACGATCGCGCCGACCGGGACGACGTCGATGCTCGGGAACACGACCGGCGGCTGTGAGCCCATCTACAACGTCGCCTACTACAAGAACGTCTCCGACGACGTGCAGGGCGACGAGATGCTCGTGGAGTTCGACGACTACTTCCTCCGGACGTTGGAGGCGAACGACATCGACGTCGACGAGGTGAAACTGGAGGCACAAGAACAGATGGCGAACAACGAGTTCGACGGCGTCGAGGGACTTTCGACCGTCCCGAACGCGATCGGCGAGCTGTTCGTCGTCACCGGCGACCTCACCGGAAAGGAACACGCGGCGGTCCAGTGTGCCTGTCAGCAGGGCGTCGACTCGGCCATCTCGAAGACGTGTAACTTCCCGAACTCCGCGTCGATCGAGGACATGGACGAGGTCTACCGCTACATCTACGACCACGGCGGGAAGGGCGTCACCGTCTACCGCGACGGCACCCGCTCGAAGCAGGTGCTCACCACCCGCGCGAAGAACACCGAGTTCGCCGACGAGTCGGAGGCGCTGGAGACGATCGTCGAGGGGATCGAGGAAGTCTTCGGCGGGCTGGAGTCGTTCCTCGAAAACGAGGAGGTCCGCGAGGCGCTCGATACGGAGATCGAGGGGCTGCTGGCCGCGGGCAACGCCCCGGCGAGCGAGTACACGGAGACCCGTCCGCGACCCGATTCGCTTTCGGGCGTCACCCAGCGGGTCGAGACGGGCTACGGCAAGCTCTACGTGACGGTCAACGAGGACGAGGATGGCCGGCCGTTCGAGCTGTTCGCGAACATCGGTCACTCGGGTGGTTACACCAACTCCTTCACGGAAGCGCTCGCGAAGGTCATCTCGACGGCGCTCCGCTCGGGTGTCGATCCCGAGGAGATCGTCGACGAGCTACAGGGCACCCGGAGCCCCAAGGTCGCCTGGGACAAGGGCGAGCAGATCCAGTCGATCCCGGACGCGATCGGCACCGCGCTTCGACGCTACCTCGACGACGAGATCGACAAGGGGATCCCCCAACAACAGAGCCTCGATGACGTCGAGCGTGACGTGACGGAGGCTGCGGACGCGGCGGACGCGAGCCAGACCGATGGCGGCGCGGTCGCCGCGGACGCCGGCAGCGACGACATGACTGACGCGCTCATCGCGGCCGGCGAGTCGCCGGAGTGTCCCGACTGTGGCGGGATGAGCCTCTACTACTCCGAGGGCTGCAAGACGTGTGAGTCGTGCGGCTGGTCGGAGTGTTGAGCTAGCCGCAGAAGAGTTCCCCTGCCTCGGTTCGGTTTTTATCGATGCACCCGGCGCGTGGCGAGCCGCAGGCATGGGAGAGCGAATAGAAGCGTGACGACACGGTCACTGTCGAGGGTGGTCTACGGGCGGGTATTCTAATGCCGGGGAGTCAACAGGTGAGTGATCTATGGGGGGGCGTAGTAGGCGACGAGGTCCTCCTCGCCGGTCGGCCCGGTGTCGGCGTCGCTAGGTTCGGGATCGAAGGAGTCGATCCGGACGAACCCCACGCGCTCGAACTGAACGACATCGTCGACGTCGGCGTCGGCAACGTCGGGCTCCGCGTAGCCCCGAACGTCGCCCTCGACGGTACGCACCAACGTCTCCAGTCCCTCCTCGGCGGGGGCCCAGTGAACGACCGGCACGTCGCCCTCGCGGACCATCGAGATGTCGTCGCCGACGTACTCGAAGGCGTCCCGGATGTGTCGCACACAACCGAACCCTTTTAACCAGACACGGTCGCCGGTAGCGGGCAGATCCGAACTCTCCAGCCGCACGCGGCCAGCGGGGATGGATCGGGTGCCGCGCTCGTCGTGATCGGGATGCAGCGGTGGGAGTCCCGACTCCGGCCCGCCGATCACGTCGCGAACGACGGCCGGATCGTCCGGACGGTCACGGACGAGGAAGTAGCGATCCGCGTCGTCGTCGACGAGATCGCGGTTGTTCGCGTAGATGGACGACATCGCGAGGTCGACGTCGGAGGTGGACATGCCGAGTTCGGTCATCGACTCGACGATCGCCTCCCCGCGGATCCCGCGGCGCTGTACCGACGCCAGCGTCGGGGCGCGCGGGTCGTCCCAGCCGTCGAGTTCGCCGTCGTCGATCAGCGCCTTGATCGTCGACGTAGAGAGTTTCACGTCGTACTCGTCGAGTTGGACGTGTCCCCAGTGGAGCACCTCGGGGTACTCCCAGTCGAAGTAGTCGTAGACGAACCGCTGGCGTTTCGCGGAGTCCTGAAGGTCGATGCCGCGGATGATGTGGGTGACGCCAGTGAGGTGGTCGTCGATCCCCGACTGGAAATCGAGCATCGGCCAGCAGCGGTACGACTCGGCTTCGGGACGTGGGTGTGGCGTATCGACCATGCGGAAGGCGACCCAGTCGCGAAGCGCGGGGTTCGGGTGCTCGATGTCGGTTTTGACGCGAAGGACCATCTCGCCCGCGCCGTACTCGCCCGCGACCATCGCCTCGAACTCCTCACGGACCGTCTCCGGGTCCTTGTCGCGGTTCGGCGACGGCTCGCCCGCGTTTTTCAACTCGGAGAAGCGCTCGCCCGGAAGGTCACAGGTGTAGGCCCCGCCGAGGTCGATCAACTCGCGGGCGTGGTCGTAGTAGGTCTCCAGCCGGTCGGAAGCCCGGAGGACGCGGTCGGGCTCGAAGCCGAGGTACGCGATGGCATCGAGGATGGCGTCGTAGGCGTCGAGGTCGGGCCGTTTCGTCTCGGGGTCGGTGTCGTCGAAACGGCAGATGAACTCGCCGTCGTAGCGGTCCTTGTAGGTCCCGATCACCGCGGGCATTCGGGCGTGGCCGAGGTGCCACGGGCCGTTCGGGTTCGGCGCGGCACGCATGACGACTTCGCCCTCCTCGGCGTTCGGGAGGTCGGGCAGCACCCGGTCGTCCGTCTCCTCTTCGGCCTCGAGTTCCTCAAGCAGGTCGGGGGCGATATCGGCGAGTCGCTCGCGCCGTTCGGATTCGTCCATCCCGGCGACCTCGGCGACGACCGGGCCGAGGATTCCCGGGATCGCGTCACCGTGCGGACGAAAGTCGGGATTTTCGCCCATCAGCGGTCCCATGATGGCACCGACGTTCGGGTCGCTGCCGTGTTTTACTGCGTTAAAAAGCGCGGCCCGCTCGCCAGCGGCCTCGACGCGCTCGCGGAGTGTGTCGTCCATTACCCACGGCTTGTGTGTGTCCGGTCAAAAACGCCGCGGAAACGCGGCCGCGGGGTGGAGGACAACGATCGGAGTCGGACCGGGTCCCGGGTGTGCCGATCGGCGGGTAGGGGCAAGACGTACGTCTGACGCGGGCGGGCTTAAACCGGTACGACCGTTCACGCCCACGAGGGACCCTCGATGCCGTGAACGGTCGATCGATTTATATATCTCGTTGAGATGCGCTCGATGGCCGCGTCCGTCCGCCCACCGCGGACGGCGGGCGGTTCAGGAGGTTCTTTGTCGCTCGCGACGTGGGAGCGTGTATGCATGTGGAGTGTCCCGGGACGAGCGGACAGGGTTCCGGGATGGACGTGGAGGGGCACCGATGGTAGAGCCGATGAACCGGGAGGAGCGCGACGCCGGGAATCGGAAGATCCAGGCGGCGTTTCTTCTGTTGGTGACGGTGTCGCCACCGCTCATGTTATTGCTGGGCGATCCGACGCCGACCCAACTGGCCATCGCGACCGGCGCGGGCTTCCTCCTCGGGGTCGTCCTGGTACTGTATCTGCGGAGGCTCGCCGCGGAGTTCACCGCCGGGCGGGGGCGGCGACCACGGTAGCGCTCACCGACGCGGATTCAAAAGCTCGGAGTCGAACCGATCGGTACGAACGAGCCCGAGCCCGATCAGGAACGCGACGACTGCGGGGACGAGGTTGCCGAACCAGACGTTGATCGCCCCCCAGAGGATGACGAAACTGACCATGTCGTCGAGGATGAACTCGCAGTTCTCCAAGCGTTCACGAAGCCCGAGACGGTCGAAGGCACGATCGAGAGTGACCACTGCGACCGTCGCCGAGAGCCCCCAGCCGGCGTAGTTCGAGAGCGGCACGTCATAGAACGCCCCGCCGCCGAAGTCCCAGAAGCCGAGCGAGACGGCTGCGGGGTCAAGCACGACGTCCATCGTCACGACCGCGGGGATCACGACGAGCAGCCGGATCCACCCGTTCGCCGCCCGCGACCCCAAAAGCAGGAGACAGAGCAGGTAGGCGTTCATCACGAGCGGGATGAAAAACAGCGGCAGCGCCAGCGGGACGCCACCGAGCATCGGCCCGAGGCTGATCGTGTACTCGAAGGTACCGTAGGGCCAGCCGGTTCGCACCCCGAGGTGTTCGATGAAGTAGGTGTAAGCGATCAACACGCCGACCCAGCCGGCGGCCCGGCGGTTGATAAGCGGCAGGACGCCGACGATGAGCGGCGAACGCATCACGAAGACGCCGAAGAGGACGAACCACGGGTTGAACGCGAGCGGATCGGGAAGCCACCCCTCCGCGCTGGCGACGAGCGTCACCGCGCCGACCGCCGGAAACACCACGGCGATCGTGAACCGGTTCTCGCGGACGATCCGATCGAGGAGCGTCTGTAGCTCCCCTCTGGTCCCCGGGAGTCGGTCGAAGACCGTCTCGGCCTCACCCGTCTTCCCGTCACCGCCGCTGGGGGTACCCCCGCCCTTGCCGGTCGCCCCCTCGGCCTCCGCGTCCGTCATCCGATCACCTCCCAGAGCGGGTAGACCCGCCAGAGCCCGCCCATCGCGAGCAGCGTCCCGACGACGGTGTTCACCGTCGGGAACCACCAGTAGGCGCGCGCGACGTCGATGGACGAGAGCGCGACCCACGAGACGAAGACGGGATAGACCGCGAGCAACGCGCCGAGACGGGGATCGACCGCCGCGAACGCGGCGGCGGCCCCGATCCACACGACGAGACAGTAGCCGTAGGTTCGCGACTCGCCGAGGACGGTGGCGGTCGTCCGGATCCCCGCCGTTCGATCGGGGTCGATGTCCGGAATGGCCGAGAACGTGTGCATTCCCATCGTCCAGAGCCATGCCCCGATGATCGCCGCGATCGGCGGGTGTGCTCCAGCGACGGTCGCATACGCCGCCGCGCCGGGCAGGATGTACAGCCCGTTCGAGACCGAATCAGCGAACGGGGTAGTCTTAAACCGCAGCGGCGGGGCGCTGTAGCCGACCGCGAGGAGGAAGAACCCGACGAGATACGGCCATGCGACCACTGGCGTGATGGCGAAGGTGACGAGTCCGAGCGCGCCGGCGGCGACGACCGCGAGGAGGACGAGCCGGTCACCGTGCCAGCGCTCCTCGCGCTCGCCGGCCTTCTTCGGGTTGAGCTCGTCGATGTCCGCGTCGTAGATGTCGTTGACGCCGTACAGCAGGACGTTCGCCGGGACGAGGAAGTACAACGCGAGCGCGATCGTCGTCGCGGTAAACAGCCCGGAGACGTCCGCGATCCCGTAGGTGACCCCGACGGCGACGGGGCCGGCGAGGTAGAGCCAAAACCGTGGGCGCGAGAGGACGATCAGATAGCGGAGTCGTCCACGGAGTCCGGTGGAGTCGCGAGGCTCATCGTACCGCTCACCGCCATACCCGTCCGACGGGTCGTCTCCGGTCCCGATCACGGTCGTACTCACGAGGTTTCAGAGACGCGTTCGGCGGTTATCTCGCCGCTGATGAGACACATCGGGACGCCGATCCCGGGGGTGGTCGTCGAGCCGGTGAAATAGAGGCCATCGACCGTTTCGGAGGCGTGCGGGGGGCGGAACAGCGAGGTCTGTCGAAGGGTGTGTGCGAGCCCCAGCGCCGAGCCCTGATAGCTGTTGTACCGGTCGGCGAAGTCCTCAACACAGAACGTCTTCTCGAAGACGATCCGATCGCGGAGGTCGGTCCCGGTGTTCTCCGCGATGTCGTCGAGCACGAGGTCGCGGTACTCCGCGCGGATCTCGGGGGTGTCCTCCAGCCCAGGGGCGATGGGGACGAGCGCGAAGAGGTTGCTGTGGCCCTCGGGGGCGACCGTATCGTCGGTCTTCGAGGGGACACAGAGGTAGTAGGCGGGGTCCTCGGGCCACTCGGGCTCGTCGAATATCTGCTCGAAGTGGGGATCCCAATTCGACGGCAACACCAGCGTGTGGTGTTCGAGCGCGTCGACGTCGCCCTCGACGCCGAGATAGAGCAGGAACGCCGAGGGCGCGTAGGTCCGCGACTCCCAGTACGCCTCGGTGTACTGCCGCTTCTCCGGCGGGAGCAGCGCCTGCTCGGTGTGGACGTAGTCGGCGTTCGAGACGACGAGGTCGGCGAGGTAGCGGGTGGTCGCCCCGCCATCGGCGCTCGCGCCGCCGTCGGCACTCATACCCTCATCGGCGCTCATACCCTCCTCGTTCGCGGGAACGGCCTCGACGTCCGCGACCGCCGCCTCGCCCGGCGCGCCGCCGACGACGCCGCCGGGGCCACCCGCGACATCAACGGCGAACGCGCCGCGTCGACCCTCGATACCGACGACCTCGGCATCGGTGACGAACTCCACGCCGAGCTCCTCGCCGAGTTCGACGATGCCGTCGACGACCGCCCCGATGCCGCCGTCGGGGTAGTAGACGCCCATGTTGAAATCGACGTGGCTCATCAGGTTGTATAACGCCGGCGTGTTCGTCGGCGACCCGCCGAGAAAGACCAGCGTGTACTGCATGATCTGCTGGAGTTTGGGGTGTTCGAAGTAGTCCTCGACGTGTCCCTGCATCTTGCCGAGCAGCGAGAGCCCCCACGAGTAGCGGAGGACGTCGCGGTCGATATAGTCGCGCAGGCGGGGGCGGTCCTCGTAGACGAAGTGTTCCATCCCGATCTCGTAGGTCCGCTTCGACTCCGCGAGGTACGCGTCGAGCGCGTCGCCCGCGCCGGGTTCGTAGGACTCGAACAGCTCGCGGTTCGCGTCCAGATCGGGGACGAGGTCGACCTGGTCGCCGTCCTTCCAGAAGATCCGGTAGTGTGGGTCAAGCCGCGAGAGGGTGTAGTAGTCCTCGGGCGAGCGGCCGAAGTGGCCGAAGAAGCGTTCGAAGACGTCGGGCATCAGGTACCACGAGGGGCCCATATCGAAGCGGAAACCGTCCGTTTCGAGCGTGCTTGCGCGCCCGCCGAGTTGTTCGTTCTTCTCGAGGAGGGTGACGTCCGCGCCGGCGTCGGCGAGGTAACAGGCCGTCGAGAGGCCGCCGAATCCGCCGCCGATAACCACGACGGATTCGCCGGCCACGGCGTCGATGTCCGGGGCCGTATCCATACGTGATCACTAGGAGGGAAGCGATATAAATGGCGGCGGGACGGCCGCGTCCGCACCCCCAGACGACCCCACGACGATGGACGGCACAGGGCATCAAGTCGAGGGATCGCCCGGAGAGTCACACCGAGGGATCGCTCAGGGGAACGCCGGCGGCGGTCGGCGGTGGTCGGTCGCGTTCTCGTAGGCATACGCGAGTTCGAGGAGCCCGCGCTCGTCGAACGGACGGCCGAGCAGTTCGATCCCCACCGGGAGGCCGTCGTCGGTGAACCCGGCCTGCACGACGACCGCCGGCAACCCGGTGTGCGCCGAGAGCTGACACCGCATCTCTGAAAACGGCTGGAGGCCGGGTATCCGAACGGGTGGGACCGTCGCCGGCGGGTAGACGACCGCGTCGAGGTCCTCACGAACGAGTCGGTCGATCGTCTGTGTCCGAAGCCGCTCGCGGCGGACGAGCGCGCCGAGGTACGCCGGGTCGTCCGCGAGGCCGTCAACGTCGACGGAGAGGATGTCACCCTCGCGGATCCGCGTCTCGATGCTGTCGGCCATCGTCCCCGTCCCGACGAGCGCCGCGAGCGAGTCGACGGGGGCGGCGTCGCCGAGTTCCTCCAAATAGCGGTCGAAATCGCGCATGAACTCGAAATCGACGACTCGGGCGGCGGCCAACTCGTCGTCGTCGACGATCGAAACCGGGTCCACGAGCGTCGCGCCCGCTTCGGTTAGCTCCTCCAACGCGGCTTCGAGCGTCGCCGCAACCGCCTCGATCTCCTCGTCGGGCGCGTTCGCGGGGTCGGTCGGTTCGAACCAGTCACGAACGACGCCGACGCGCGCACCGGCGAGCGCATCGGGATCGAGCCCGGCCGCGTAGCCCCGGTCGGGAACCTTCCCGACGCCGCGGGCGGTAAGCGGGTCCTCGGGGTCGTAACCGACCATCGCCTCCAGCGTCCGCGCGGCGTCGACGACCGTGCGGGCGATCGGGCCGGCGGTGTCCTGCGTGAGCGAGAGCGGGGCGATACCGGTCCGGCTGACGAGCCCCATCGTGGGGCGGACGCCGACGAGGTTCGTGAACGCCGGCGGCGACCGAACCGACGAGCAGGTGTCGGTGCCGATCCCGAGCGTCGCGAGGGTGGCCGCGACCGCGACCGCCGTGCCGCCGCTGGAGCCCGACGGCCGACGGTCGGTGTCGTAGGGGTTTCGCGTGGGCCCGCCGGCGGAGCTGATCGTGTCGGTCCCGTAGGAGAGCTCCTGGAGGTTGCTCTTGCCGATCACGATCGCTCCGGCGTCGCGAAGGCGCGTGACGACCGTCGCATCACGCGGCGGAACCACGTCCGCGAGCGCGGCCGAGCCGACGCTCGTCGGCATATCCGCGGTGTCGTGGTTGTCCTTGACGGCGACGGGGATCCCGTGGAGCGGGCCGGTGAGTCCCTCGGCGGCGTAGCGCTCGTCGAGTTCACGGGCCCGGTCGCGGGCGTCCTCGTTGACGTGAATGTACGCGGCGAGGGTGTCGTCGTATCGATCGATCCGGTCGAGGGTCGTCTCGACGAGCGCGGTCGCGGTGAGCGTGCCCGCCTCGAACGCGTCGTGGATCTCCGCGACGGTCGCCTCCACCGGGTCGAATCCGGCGGTGTTCGACTCCATCCCATCGCCATCGCCGTCGGTCGTCATGAGGAGAGGCTGTCGCGCGCGGTACCTCAACGTTTTCCTCCCGGCGACGCCGCGGGTGGGTACCCCACACGACTCATCGTCGCCGGGGCGGGCCAGCCATACTGGAGAGCGCGGCGGATACGCCTAAGTCGGCGTCGCCCCTACGGTGATCCAGTGATGGACCTCACGGTTGCGGTCACGGGTGCGACGCGCGGGATCGGGCGAGCAGTGGCGGCGGCCTTCGCCGAGGAGGGGGCCTTCGTCGCCGTCTCCGGTCGCGACGGCGACGCCGTCGATCGAGTCGTCGACGAGCTACGGGCCGACGGCGACGAAGCGGGCGGTCGGGTGTGGGGGGCGCGTGCGGACGTCCGCGACGAGTACGACCTCGAACGGTTCTTCGAGGGGGTCGCCAAGGAGGCGGGGCCGATCGACGTCGTGTTCGCGAACGCCGCCGTGTTCCACGGTGCCCCGGGCGAGAACAAAAGCGACGAGACGTCCTACGCTCGGTATGACGACACGATGCGAACGAACGCGCGCGGGGTGTTCGCGACGCTCCGCGAGGCCCTGCCACATCTCGCCGAGGATGGCCGGGCGATCGTGCCGTCGGGATCGGTCGCCACGGAGTCGAAGCCGGGAATGGGCGCGTACGCGGTCTCGAAGGCCGCCGCCGAGGCAGTCGCCCGCGGGTTCGCCGCCGACATCGACCAGGCCGTCGGCGTCGTCGATCCGGGCCTCGTCGCGACCGACCTCACGGGGATGGAGCG
>PWGU01000126.1 GCA_003554605.1 Halorubrum sp. | reverse complement strand
CTTCTCGCTCCACAAAGTCTATGTTGATCTCGTCCAAACAGCCGCTGAGGCGGTCGTTTTCGGGCATAGATCACTTTGAAAACGCACCGCCTCACCTTTCAATCCTTATCTGAACACCGCCGACAGCACACGTCGAGTTTATAAGTATCGTACTACGCGCCATCCGGTGGGGAATAGATATATCGTCGGCCCACCGACTCAGCAGACCGAGCGCACACGCCGCGTCCCGTCCCCCCAGTCGCCGCTGATAAACCCGTCCTCGATCGCCTCGGCGACGTGGGCAACCTCGTCGGGGCCGCCGGCGGCCGCGACGCTCCCGACGGAGTCGGGGTCGAAATCGACGTCGAGCGCGCGGTAGACGGGCGCAAGGACGGTCGCGGCCGCCGTCGCGTCCACCTCGGTGACGATCACGCAGCCGGCGACGAGCGCCGCGTCACGGCGAACGCGTTGGGCGATACCGGCGACCTTCCCGCCGTCGACCGCGCGGAGCGAGTGTGCACCCGGACAGAACGAGGCGTCCGGCTCGCCGCGCTCGACGCGTGCACCGACGTCGCGGAGCGCCCCCCGGACGGTCCGGGTCGCCGTCGCGTACCGATCGTCGATCCCCCGTCGGGCGTTCTCCGCGGGCACGGCGACGCCGAAGGCGAGGACGGAGCCGGTGTAGGCGACCGCCCGTCCGCCGACCGACCGTTCGACCGGTTGGTAGCCGTGATCGACGGCGACCCGCCGGGCCCGCTCGTAGCCCGTCGCGGCCGCATCCCGTCGGCCGAACGCAACGTGGCGATGGGGCGTCCAGACGCGGACCGACGGGACCCCGTCGTCGGCCGCACGGTCGAGAAGCGCCGCCGTGAGCCGTCGGTCGGCCGCGGGCGACTCCCCACGTCCCCGGAGGACATCCATGGTGGAGGTGAAACCGCCGGCGATCAAGGCTCTTGCGGACGGAGGGACCTCGCCGATCGCTCGGGTGGACGACGGAGGATCAGGCGGAAGGTCGGGACTCGGGCAGGATCGGTGTGCCACAGGCGTCCGACGTAAACGTTTTGCCCGCCCTGAGAGTCGATTACGTATCGATGAGCAACCTCGCCGCGTTACCCGTCAGCGCATACCTCCTCGCCTGCATACTCGCGGGTATCGTGGCGCTCTGGGTCGCACGGGACGCGTGGCTTGAGCGCGGCGAACCAGGCGGGACGGAGGTCGCGTTCTACCTCGGGGCGGCCGGGGCGATCTCGTTGCTCTATGCGGGGCGTATCGCCGCATCGTCCGCCGACTGGATGACGATCTCGTTGCAGTTGGCCACGCCGCTCGTCGCCGCGATGCCGATCCTCTGGGTCAGCTTCGCGTTCGCCTACGGTGGCTATGACGGGTGGCGGACCGAGCGGCGGATCGTCGCGCTCGCGACACCGGCGGTGATCTGGGTGCTGCTCGCGTGGTCGAGCCGAACCCACGGGCTCGCCCGCCGCTCGTTCGAGCCCGTACAGGACGGCCCGTTCACGCTCTTAGAGCTCGGGCTCGGCCCAGCGGGACTGGCGTTCCTCCTCTACGCGTACGCGCTGTATGCGATCGGCGTGTTGGTCGTCCTCGACGTGTACTACCGGATCGGCAACCGCTATCGGCTCCAGACGTTTCTGTTGCTGCTCGGAACGCTGTTCCCGCTCATCGCCGGGTTCGCGACCGTCTTCGACGTCGGGAGCTTCGGCTTCCTCGATTGGACCCCGACCGCGTTCGTGCTCCACGGAGTCTTCCTCTACGGGACCGTCTTCTGGCTCGGCACCCTCGATGCGACGATCGCCGCCCGCGACACCGCCGTCGAGGTGATGCAGGACCCGGTCATCGTCGCCGGCTCGGACGGGCGGATCCGCGATCTCAACCCCGCCGCCGAACGGTTGCTCCCCGAGGAGATCGACGAGGCGACCGTCTCCGAACTGCTCCCCCCGCTCGAATCCGGACAGCGCCACCCGATCGAGGTCGGCGGCCGATACTTCGATGTCCAGGAGGACCCGATCCGGGACCCGCGGGGTGCCGACCGGGGACACGTCTTCCTGTTGCGCGACGTGACGGCGCGCGAGCGACGCCAGGAGGAGCTCGAACGTCGCGAGGAACAGCTCGAACGCCAAAACGAGCGGTTGGAGGGCTTCGCCGGGGTTGTCAGCCACGACCTCCGAAACCCGCTCGCGGCCGCGACCGCCGCCGTCGAGCTCGCGAGATATCGCCCCGAGGACGCGGCCGAGCCGCTCGAACGGGCGGCTGAGGCACATAAGCGGATGGACGAGATGATAGACGGGTTGCTCTCGCTCGCGACGGCGGGGAAGGCGGTAGACACCTTCGAGGACGTGGCCGTGGACCCGGCCGTTCGAACCGTCTGGTCCCAGCTTGAGACCGCCGATGCGACCCTCGCCGTTGAGGGGGATGCGACGGTCAAAGCCGACCCGGACCGGCTCCAACAGCTCCTCATGAACCTGTTCCGAAACGCCGTCGAGCACGGGGGCGAGGGCGTCTCGGTTCGGGTCGCGGTCGAACGCCTCAACGGGACGGTCCGGATCGCCGTCGAGGACGACGGGCCGGGGATCCCAGCGGACGAGCGGACGCGCGTCTTCGAGCGGGGAGTCTCACTCGGCGGCGGCACGGGCCTCGGGCTCGCCATCGTCGGCGACATCGTCGAGGCACACGGTTGGTCGGTCGCCGCCGAGGACGCCGCGGGCGGCGGGGCCCGGTTCGTCATCGACGACATCGTTGCCGCGAGGGGCGACGACGAGGCGGCCGACCCGCCCTCAGGGAGGACTGAAGTAACCGATCCACCATCCGAAGGGGACCCTGAAGTGACGGACGCACCCGCCGGGACGGATCCGACGTGACGACTACAGTCACGCTTCCGGCGGCGATCGTCGGCCGCTACCGACGGTTTTCCCGCTTCAACTCGCCGTACCCGGCACACGACGCGGGTCACGCGATCGACCTCTATCCGGGCGACGGTCGCGGGCGTTCACCGGTTGCGGGGACCGTGCGTGCGGTCCGGACCGTCGGCTGTCCGGATCGGCGCTATGCCGCTTCGACGGATCACGTGATCGTCGTCGACCTCGACCCGGCATACTGCGCGAGGATCGGTGCGGAACCCGGCACGACCGCCCGGATGCTCCACGTGGTGCCGACGGTGGAGCCGGGCGAGCACGTCGCCGTCGGCGACGACCTCGGGCCGACGACGCGCTCGGGGTTTTTCGGCCGGTGGGTCGCCGACCACGTCCACCTCGGCTTTCGGCCGCCGGGGGCGAACCCGCTCCGGGCCAGCGGGTCACTCCCGTTGAACGTCGACGTCGACGTCGATCCCGTCGCGTGGGACGGGACGGGGACGGTCGTCGAACGCGGCCCGTCCCACGTCGTCCTCGACCGCCCGCAGCGGCCACCCGGCACCGCGGGACGGTTCGCCGCGCTGGCGAGCGACGACGGGATCCCCCTCGACGGGGGGCTCACCCACTATGCGGGCGGGGGTACATTTATCAACGAAAGGGCGTCCTCCGGCACGGACGACGGGCGGACGGAGCGCGTTCATACGACGGACACCGAGAGGGAGCGCGGCGAAATCTCCCTGTTGGGGACCCGGGTTGGCACCGAACGTGGACGGTGGATCGAATGGGCACCGGTGGAGGTGCTCGCGAACGGGGAGCGGATCGTCGGGCTCTCGCTTTTCGCCTCCCGGAGGGACTGGATCGGCGTAAAGCTCGTCTGCCCGGACCACACGTTCCGGATGGGGGCGGACGTGTCGGTATCGATCCGACCGACGACGGACCCGATCCGGCTCGGCGTCGGTCGCTAACGTGGGCACCCTCGTCCGGTCGTCGCCGTCGGGGCCTTTCGGAGCGTACAAACCCCTTCGCGATGAGCCCCCGGACATGCACGAGTCCGACCCGACCGAGGCCGAGCCGCTCGACGAGGAGGCCGTCTCGTTCATCCGGCGGCGGATCGAGGAGGAACACGGCTACCTCTCGTGGCTGAACACCCGCGTCGACGTGGCCGAGCGGGGCCGCATCGTGCTCTCCATCCCGTTCGAAGAGAAACTGACGAACGAGGACGGGCGCACGATCCACGGCGGGGTCGCCGCGACGCTCATCGACACCGCGGGCGGGATCGCCCAGCGGACCACGTTCGAGAACCCGCTCGCCGGCGGGGTCGCCACCGTGAACCTCAACACGAACTACCTCCGACCCGCGACCGGCGACCTCCGCGCGGAGGCCCACGTCGTCCGCGCGGGCGGCTCCATCGGCGTGAGCGACATGCGGGTGACGAGCACCGACGGCGACGGGACGACCACCGTCGTCGTCGGACAGGGCTCCTTCCGGCTGTTTCGTGGGTGAACCGTCGAGACGGGGGTGCACGGGAAAACTGTTAATCCCCACGTAGACGAGTGCTAGTTCATGACAGGGTCGGAGAACGGAACGGCGAATCGGTGGGACAGCGACGCGTACGACGGCGGGCACTCTTTCGTTTTCGAATATGGGGAGGACGTCGTAGCGCTTCTCGAACCCCAAGCCGGTGAGCGGATCCTCGATCTCGGCTGTGGGACGGGACACCTCTCGGCCCGTATCGCGACGTCCGGGGCGGACGTCGTCGGGATCGACTCCTCTACCGAGATGATAGCGCAGGCGCGCGAGCGCTATCCGGACCCGGAGTTCATCGACGCCGATGCACGATCGGTCGCCTTCGAGGAGCCGTTCGACGCCGTGTTCTCCAACGCGGCGCTCCATTGGATCCCCGAACAGGACGCCGTTCTCGAATCGGTCGCCGCCGCGCTCGTTCCGGGTGGGCGGTTCGTGGCGGAGCTCGGCGGTGCCGGAAACGTCGCCGCGATCGTCGAGGCCGTCCGTGAGGTCGCCGCGGACGGCGGGTACGAGGTCACGAGCCCGTGGTATTTCCCGACGATCGGGGAGTATGCAGGGAGGATGGAGTCGCACGGCCTCGAAACCCGATATGCCTCGCTTTTCGATCGGCCGACCGAACTCGAGGACGGGGCGAACGGGCTCGCGAATTGGCTCGATATGTTCGGGGATAGCCTGCTCGCGCCGATCCCGGAGCGCGAACGGCCCGAACTCATCGACGCGGTCGAGGATCGACTCCGTGAGGACCACTACCGGGAGGGGACGTGGATCGCGGACTACCGACGGTTGCGGGTCGTGGCGGTGAAGACAGGGATGTCGAGTGGGGAGTCAGTGGGTACGTGACCGGCGTGGTCACCGTGAGACCGCCGCGGGGCGGCCGTCGACCGCCAGCGCGACGTACGGAACGGTGAAGCCGACGACGAACCCGATGAGGTGCGCGTAGATGTTGCTGCCGAACGGGACGAAGACGAGCGACCCGACCACGCCGGCAAACGCGACGCTCCCGGCGGTCACGTAGAGCAGTTCACGCGACGGCTGGAGGTCGAGTCCGCCGATACGGGGCCGTCCGACGGTCCGCCGGAGGGCGACGGCGGCGACGACGGCCGAGATCCCGAAGAGGGCGGCGACGATGGGCAGCGGCGGGAAATAGAAGATGCCGCCCGGGGCGAGAAAGACGACCGCGAGGGCCCCGAGGGCGACGACGATCGACCACCGCGCGTCGACCCCGATGGCGTCCCGGTTCGTGTGGTCACCGCTTCGGGTATCCGCGGGATCCGTCGCGGGTCGCTCGCGGGACAGCGCGGCGAACCAGACGACGAGGAGGTAGCCGAGCAGCGCCCCGTTGATGTCCTAGAAGCCCGCAGCCGGGGCGTTCGTCACCGTGCCGAGGACGGAAAGCGTCGCCCACGCCGAAAGCAGCGGGACGACGGTGAGGTAGACGATCATCGAATAGAGCAGCCGTCGTCGCCATCCGGCGATCACCGAGAGGGGGTAGGCGACCCCGATGAGCAGCCAGTAGTTCACGACGTTGTCGACGAGGTGGGTATCCGAGGTGTGGACGAAACTGGAGGCGAACGCCGTCCACAGCGTCGTCCGGCTCTCGAGGACGCCGTCGGCGGCGAGCGAGAACCGCCACGCCTCCGTCCCGGGGAGGACCGAAAGCGTCACCAGCAACAACGGGATCGGAACCGCGGCGAGAAAGAGGTCGAGCGGCGGCCGGGAGGCGACGGCCGTGGCCACGCTTCTGACGAGTCCACGAACGGTGGGGCCGTCAGCGTCGCCCGCGGCGGCCTCGTCGCCGGTCATACCACGGATATGGGCGGAACGATTATAGCCGTTGCCCGGCAGGGAAGCGCCACGATCCGCCCCGGCCCCGGCCCCGGCGTCTATGCCCGGGAAGCCCGGACGGCGGTGAGCGCGGCGCTGAAGTCGTCGTCGGTGATCCCCACCTCGTCGACGTGGTCGTTCGCCGCCTCGCCGTGTTCGTCGGCGACACGCTCTATCGCCTGCAGCGCCGCCTCGCGGCAGATGGAGGCGATCTCCGCGCCCGAGAAGCCTTCCGTTTCGTCGGCCAGCCGGTCGAGGTCCACGTCGTCCACGAGCGGTTTCCCCTCGGTGTGAACTTCAAACACCTTCCGGCGGGCGTCGCGGTCGGGTTCGGGAACCGCCACGTGTGTCTCCAGCCGCCCCGGCCTGAGCAGGGCGGGATCGAGCGCATTCCGGCGGTTCGTCGCCGCGAGCACGACGAGGTTCGGGTTGTCGCTCGCGCGGTCCAGCTCCGTCAACAGCTGTGAGACGACCCGCTCGCCGACGCCGGAGTCGCCACCGCCGGGCCCGTCCCGGTCGGCGGCGACCGCGTCGATCTCGTCGAAGAAGACGATCGCGGGGGCCGCCTGTCGGGCCCGATCAAAGAGGTCCCGGACGGCCTTTTCGGACTCGCCGACGTAGCGGTCGAGCAGCTCCGGGCCGGCGACCTCAATGAAGTTGACCCCGCTCTCGCCGGCGATCGCCCGGGCGAGAAGCGTCTTGCCCGTCCCCGGCGGGCCGTGGAGCAGGACGCCCGTCGGCGGGGCCGCGTTGGCCGCCTCGAAAAGCGGGGCATACGTGAGCGGCCACGTCACCGCCCGGTCGAGTTTCTCCTTTGCGTCCTCCAACCCGCCGACGTCCCCGAAGTTCGTCGTCGGCTGTTCGGCGACGTACTCGCGCATCGCGCTCGGCTCGACGGAGGCGTGGGCCGCCTCGAAGTCCGCCTTGCCGACCGTCACCTCCGTGAGGGCGGTCGAATCGCTCGCGCGTGCGCGCCGCAACGCGATCATCGCCGCCTCCTGTGCGAGCCCCTCGATGTCGGCCCCGACGAAGCCGTGGGTCCGGGAGGCGATCCGGTCGAGGTCCACGTCGTCCGCGAGCGGCATCCGACGGGTGTGGACGTCGAGGATCTGCCGGCGACCGGTCTCGCCAGGGACGCCGATCTCGATCTCGCGGTCGAACCGCCCGCCACGCCGGAGCGCCGGATCGAGGCTGTCGACGCGGTTGGTCGCCCCGATGACGATCACGTCGCCGCGGGCGTCGAGGCCGTCCATGAGCGAGAGCAGCTGGCCGACGACGCGGTTCTCCACGTCGCCGCCGTCGTCGCGCTTGCCGGCTATCGAGTCGATCTCATCGAAGAAGACGATCGCGGGTGCCTGCTCGCTCGCCCGCTCGAAGACGTCGCGGAGCCGCTCCTCGCTTTCCCCCTTATATTTCGACATGATCTCGGGGCCGTCGATGGTGATGAACGTCGCATCCACCTCGTTGGCGACGGCGCGCGCAATGAGCGTCTTGCCCGTCCCCGGCGGGCCGTACAGCAGGACCCCCTTCGGCGGGTCGATCCCGAGCCGGGTGAACACCTCGGGCTCCGAAAGCGGGAGTTCGATCGTCTCACGGACCAACTCGAGCTCCTCGTCGAGCCCGCCGATGTCCTCGTAGGTCGCGCCCGCTGTGTGTTCCGCCGGAGGGTCGACGTCGCCGTCGGCGCTCGAACCGGCCGACGGGGCGCGCCGATCGCTCGACCGCGACCCGTCAGCGCCCGAAGCGGAGCCGGCGGACCCGGAAGCCCCCGTCGCGCCGGACGACCCAGACCCCGCACGCGATGACGTTCCCTTCGAGGTGTCCGCCGCCGACCCCGAATCGTCCTCGCGATAGACGACGCGGACGTTCGTGCCGTCGACGATCCGAACCGTGCCGGACGGCTCACAGCCGGTGACGACGAACCGAAGCCCGCCGAGCCGTTCGACATGAACCGCCTCGCCGCGCGTGATGGGCCGGTCGCGGAGGTCGCGGGTGAGCGCCCGCTTGACGGCCTCACGGCTCACGTCGACGGATGCCAGCCGGGCGGGCGCCGCGAACGTGACCCGCCTCGCGTCCGCGACATCGATGGGGACCACGTCGACCGTATAGCCGACCTTCACGCCGGCGTTCGCGCGCGTATCCGCATCGATGAGCACCGAACCGTCATGCGCGTCGGGGCCGCCGGGCCACACCTTCGCGACCGTCGTCCGTTCGCCGTCGATCCGAACCGTGTCGCCGCTGAGGAGGCCGAGCCGTCGTCGGGCGGATTCGGGGAGCCGGGCGATACCGCGTCCCGCGTCCCGCTTTTCGGCTGCACGAACCGTGAGCCGGACGCCAGGGGTATCGTTCATAGCTACCGTAGCGGCGCGTCACCCTTTACCCTTGCCCGATCCGTCGACCCCGGAGGGTCGCGCCGCGCCGCTCGCGTGAAAACAGCGACAACGGTTTTACCGCCGGCATGGTATCAAGACACATGGTCACGGCGACGGAACGGGACGGGATGACGTGGTACGCCTGTGAGGCGTGTGCCCTCCTGTTCGCCGATCGGGAGGAGGCAGAGACGCACGAGGAGTCGTGTGAGGGCGACGACCCGGACTATCTGCAGTGAAACGAGGAGGTGGTGAGGTTAAAAGGAGTTATTTCTCGACGTGTGCGTCGCGGATCCGCTCGGCATGCTCGGGGGACTCCGCGAGCTCCCAGCGCACCTTCGCCGCGTCGCCGTAGGCGACCGCCTCCTTCAGTTCGTCGCGGAGGACCCCGGTTCCGAACCCGAGGGTGTCGCCGCCGGCGTCCCCGAGTTCGTAACACGCGTAGCGGTCGGGAGCACTCGCGGCGGTGCGCCGGTCGAGCTTGCGCCACGGCTTCCGGAAGCTCATCGGTGAGCGTCGAGGCCGTCCTCGGGCGGTTCGCGTATCTCGTAGCTCGCCTCCTGCCACTCGTCCTCGACGAAGACGAACACGCGGCCGCCGGCGACCTCGGGGGCGGCGACGACGCGGTTTCGTTGCCCGTCGCGCGCGACGACGACGCCGGGGAAGACCTCCTCACGCTCGCCGTCGTCGAGGATCACGCGCCCGACTCCGGAGTCGCGAAGGATCTCGTCGTCCGTCTTGTAGTCGTTTATATAGGTCATCACGCCCTCCGTCTCCGTCGGGTCGGTGACGAGCACGTGTGTCTCCTTTCCGGGACCGGTGACGAACGTCCCTTCGACCACCCCGGGGACGCCGCGGTACAGCGTCGTTCGCCCGTCGAGATACTCGACGACGACGCCCTCCTCGCGGAGTTCGATGCCGATCGACGTGGGGGGCACGTCGCCGTGTGCGTGCGTGGACATGGCGACATGTCCGTCGCGGGCGTTCAAAAGGGGTCCGTTCCGGGGAACGGTCGGTCCCGCCGTGGGGAGGGCCGTATTCGCCGTCGATAATCGCGTGGCTATATTTATACGTCGCCGTCGAGGAGGAGTGGACATGAAACGGACCCGGCGGGCCGTACTCGGTGTCGGTCTCGCCGCCGGACTCGCCGGCTGCCTGGGCGCGGAGGGCGTCCGCTACCCGAACGATGAGGACGCCGAAGCCGCCGTCGACTCGGTTGGGACGACCGGGGAGGACGCCGACCTCGACGCCGCGGTGGACGACGACCGCGACAACGATGCGCTCGCGGAGGCGACCCGCCGGGTCGTCGACGATACACACTGGTTCGCGACCGAGTACGAGGACGCGGTCGCGACCTACCTCGGTGCGGTCCGAGGGGTCGTCTCCGCGATCGAGGACCTTCGTGAGACCGTCGAGGCCGACGAATCCGTCGACACCGAACAGGTGGCCGATCTCGAAGCGGTGGGAATGGAGGCCGCCGAAATCGCCGGAGAGGCGCTCGAACCGCATTTCGCCCCGCGAGGCCGGATCGAGCGGCGAACCGAACAACACGTCGTTGATTTGGAGACGTTCGCGAGACGCGACGACATCGACCGCTTCCTGGAGGAGGTCGATCGCATGCAGTCCTCGTTCGACGGCATCGCGACCGACACCTACGTCCGGGAGCGGTTCTCGCGTGACCCGATACACAATCGCCTGCTCAACCGGCTGTTACACCCGCTCCCAAGCGGCGGCAGCGAACGGCGTTCGGTCCGCGAGGGGACCCTCATCGAACTGGCCCTCGCGAGCGAGGGGTTCGCCACCTACGCGAGGCTCCCGTACGACGAGGACGCGTTCTCCCGCGAGGAGCGCCCGCGGATCTACGGCGACCCGATCGACGGGGACCGGCGCGAGGAGATCCGCGCGCGGTTCGGCCCAGTCGTTCGGCCGACGGACCGGACGGCCGAACTCTTCGCCGTCTTCGCGGAGCGTCCGCAGCCGAACACCGACACTGATGAGGTCTTCGAGGGGTGGGCGGCGGACCTCGACGGCGTCCCCGTCTACGTACAGCGGTATCCGGACGCCGAAACCGCCGCTGACCACCTCGACGCGATAACCGTCGACGGCCGAACCGAGGACAACGAGCCGATCGACCCCGGCGTCGACCGGACGGAGGGGCCGGATGCGGCGACCCACTGGCACCGGATCTACCACCACGAGGCACAGGGGGAACGCTACGGCTTCGACGACCACGCCGGCGTCCAGTACGGCTACGTCGTCCGTGCCGGGGAGTTCATCCTCGCGACCGGGTTCTCCGGGGACGCATGGGAGGAGCGTGCCGGCTGGCAGGGGCGGCTCGCCGAGGGCTGGGTGGTGATCTGATGCGGATCGAAGGGACCGGTTTCCTCGTCGCGTGCTTCGCGGTCATCGGCCTCGGTGTCGGCGTCGTTGGCGTCGTCGCGACCGGCTGGGCTGAGGCCGCCTTCGCGACCGAAGCGGCCGGGGATGCGGAGCGGTTCGGGCCCATCTTCGTCGCCCAGCTCTATCTCGCCGTGACGGCGGCGGCGCTCATCGGGGCACCGGTCGTCGCGGGCGTTCTCGGGATACTCGTCGGGTCGCGGGCGTACAGCGGCCGGGAGGCCGCATCGACCTGTGGGATCGGCACCGGTGTCGGCGCGTTCGGCTACGGCCTGCTCGTGGTCGGGCTCATCGTTGGATCCCAAGGTGCGGCCGCCGAGCAGGCGTATGGCGTCTCCGATGCGTTCGGCGCGCTCGTCGCGACGACGGCTGGATCGGCCCTGGTCGGTGGGATAACCGGCGCACTCGGAGCGTGGGTCGGATGACGGGCGAAGAACGCGGGGAGCGGTCGAGGGCATCCCCGACGACGCGGATCACCCGGCGGCGACTGGCCGCGATCGCCGTTCCCGTCGCGCTCGCCGGCTGTTTCGAGGAGCCTGACCCCGCGGCCGAGGCCGGGGATCCGGGAGCCAACGGCGATCCGGACGCGGGCGAGGACGATCCGGCCGACGATGGAGTGGACGGGGACGACGAGGACGACGATGACGGAGACGTGGATGACGATGACGACGGGGGGAACGGCGACGATGGTGACGACGCCGACGACGGGGAACCCACCCCCGACCGCGTCGACCCGGGGGACGCGGGGGTCATCGTCACCGATGCGTCGGTGACGAACGTCTCCGAGCGCGGGAGCCGGACCACGATCACGGCGTCGCTCGAGGTTGAGAACACCGGCCGGTTCGAGTACGGAACCCTCGAATTCCGTGTTGATGCATATAAAACACGACCGAACGACCCGGACCGCGAGCCGGTTGGGTTCGAGTACGTCAGGACGAACTTCGGACCCGGCGACCGGTTCACGGGCGGGACGGAGACGATCACCGTGGATATTCAGATCCGAACCCGGGACGGGGCGATGCTGGCGGATCCGGACTGGTACGCGGTCGACGCCGCCGTTCGGCTGGCGGAGCCGATCAACGACTGAGTCACCCAAGCGGCCCGGCACACCCGGCCGAGACCGCCAACGCTTTGTGGCCGCTTGACGCCGTGCGTGTATGGAGGGACGGGCCGCCGCGCTCGGCGCGGGAACCGTACTGAACGCGCTGGCGACGGGCACCGGTGCCGCGTTCGGCATCGACGTCGAGACCCGTGCGTCCGTCGAACTCGACCCGGACGGACCGCCCGGGGAGGTCGACGGCTCGATCGTCGAGGTGCCGGACGCGGAGACGACGCTCATCGAGCGCTGCGTCGCGCTCGCGACCGAGCGATGGGGCGACGGCGAGGGCGGAACGGTCGTGACCGAAAGCGACGTGCCGCTCGCCGCCGGCCTCAAGAGTTCGAGCGCCGCCGCCAACGCGACCGTCCTCGCGACGTGTGCCGCGCTCGGGCTGACCGTGGGCGACGACCCGGCGAACCCAGACGTCGACGTCACCCGACTCGACGCCTGCCGGCTCGGCGTGCGCGCCGCCCGCGAGGCGGGCGTCACCGTCACCGGCGCGTTCGACGACGCGACCGCCTCGATGCTCGGTGGGGTGTGTCTCACCGACAACGGAAGCGACGAGCTCCGGTCGCGCGAGCCGGTTGAGTGGGACGTACTCGTCTGGACGCCACCCGAGCGCGCCTACAGCGCCGATGCGGACGTGGACCGCTGTGTGTCCGTCGCGCCGATGGCCGACCTCGTCGCCGACCTCGCCGCGGACGGCCGCTACGTCGAGGCGATGTCGGTGAACGGGCTGGCCTTCTCGGCCGCGCTCGGTTTCGACCCGGAGCCCGCCATTGAGGCGATGCCCGACGTCGCGGGCGTTTCGCTCTCCGGGACCGGCCCGAGCGTCGTCGCCGTCGCGGAGCCCGGAACCCCCGATCACGACCTCGACGCCGTCGCCGAGCGCTGGAGCGACCGACCCGGGACGCTTCGACGGACGGCGACGCGAAACGACGGCGCGCGGGTCATCGATGGACCCGCCGCCGACACGGAGACCACCAACTTATGAGCACTGACCAAGCCAACCCAGAGGAGATGACGCTCGACGAACTGCGCGCGGAGATCGAAGAGATCGATCGCGATATCGTCGAACTGATCGCCCGCCGAACATACGTCGCCGACACCGTCGCCGCGGTCAAAGCCGAACGGGACCTCCCGACCACCGACGAAGGCCAGGAGGAGCGGGT
>PWGU01000010.1 GCA_003554605.1 Halorubrum sp. | reverse complement strand
GTAATGAAATTGAAGCAGTTAAAGAAAAAGAAATCGATCTCCGAGCCACTAATTACTCAATTGAAGATATCCCCCCCGGGGAATACAGAATATATGCCTGGATCGATGTGCGGGGCAATAATTTGATTGAACCAGGAGATTACCTGGCCCAGAGCGAAAAGATTGAATTTGGCCAGGGAAAGATTTATTTTAAAGATCTAATTTTAATCGAACAGGAATAGAGCTTACTACTCCGATCCTGGGGGCAATAGAAGGTTTAAATATGGTTCTCGAAGTTCGGAGTTTGAGCCATCCAGGTATTGCACACCTGATCCTTAACAGGCTGTTTCCTTGAATTCCTAACGCCCTAGCGTAATTCTTCAGCTCCAGGACCTATTGTCTGGTATTAAAGGCCAATTTAGAATTTACCAGAATTTTATTGAACTCAGCAGGTTAGAATGACCCTGCTAAAAAGAGGGTCGTTCGATAAAGTTATGATACCTTTGAGAAGCTCCCGGTCCATTAGTCAATTATGTTTTTTTTAGCAGGGTCAGCTCCTCTCCTGCATCTAAAAAGGGACCGAAAAATATTTTTACCCAACAGGAGCGCACGTTCCAGGGTATCAACCACCATCATTCGGTCCAAAGGTTGGTCCAGAATCAGGCACTGGGGCCAAGGCCTGATTCCGGGGGCAAAGCTAATTGGATCGCCAGCCCCGATAAAGTTATTCAATAAACCCAGTTGCAATAAAGACATTAATTCCTTGGTTTCCAGCGAACAGAAAAGAATAACACACCAGCGAGCTCCAGTCGTCTAAATGTAAGGCAGAAACGGAAAGAGTACCCTTTGGTTTAGAAACTCGGGTTGCGAGTAAAAAAAATATCAAAATCAATTTAGCCCCCGTTGCCCAGAGACAGCGGGGGCTTAAAATAAATGGAAAGCAACTATCGCTGTCAGTCTACCACCGTTATTATTCCGGCAATTAAAAGTTGGGTCAGATCCCATTGGCCTTCGCTCAGTTCCGGTATATTTAATTGGCTAAAATTATCCTTTATATTCTCAAAATCAAGGTCCAGAATTTTAAATTCCGAACCTATTTCCGGAATGAAGCCATCCACGAGCTCGATTGAAAGGGTGCCGTTAAGCTCACTGCTACCGCTTACCTGCAACTGACCATGAACCCCTTCTTCCTCTACCAACCCTATTTTCACCTTTATTTCTGACCCATCCTCCTGGATTAAATCCCCCTCCACAAAAACAATGGCTCCCGCTTCAGCCCTAACCACACCCCGGTTCAAAAAGGGTTCTCCTGTATAGGGTGTAATCCGCATGATCCTACCCACATTGGTTGCTTCTATCACTCCCTCATTAATTATAATAAGTTTCCCATAACCCAAACGCCCTTCACCGGAAATGGTCTGATCAGCAATGGTAAGTTTCAACATTTCTTCCTCGCCAGTTATCCGCGCAAAAAACTGATTATCCAGATGCACTGTCCCTCCACCTTCCAGGGTAACATCTGTAATCAGGTTTAGAACTGCAGCCATCCCTCCCTCAGCGGAGATATCGATTACTCCTTGATTATCAATAGCTCCTTTTAAGTTGATGGTTGCTCCGCTGCCCAGTTCGAAATTCCCCTGTAAGATGAGGTCCCCCAGGGTAGCCCGGGGGTTGAGGTGAGTAAAGAAGCGGCCGGTTCCGGTTGTTTCCAGAAGACCCCCTGTGATTATGATATCCTCGGCCAGCATTACCTGGGATTCCTCCTCAGCCCTGATAACCCCCTCAGAGTTATCCAGAGTTCCACCTTCTCTGCCGGAAAAGCGCAGTATTCCACCCTCAGCAGCTATCATCAACCCTTTATTCTCTGTGGGAGCAGAAGCCCCGGGTCGAACCGTCAGAACCTCCTCCTCTTTATTGGCTACTACCTGCCCCTGATTAATAAATTGGAGATTCGTCCAGCCGATTTCCCCGCACCCCTGAATAACGTTATCTTCATTAATTAAAAGCCGGCCTTCCTGGCTGTCAATTCGCCCAAAGAAAGCCTTCCCCAGCTTTATATCACCTCCACCAGTGAGGGTCGTATCTTCAGCCAGATATAGGGTGGAGGATATCCCTCCCTCCGCAGGGATATCGATTACCCCCTGATTATCAATAACTCCTTTTAAGGTGATGGTTGCTCCGTTGCCCACATCAAAATTCCCCTGTAAGGTGAGGTCCTCCAGGGTAGCCCGGGGGTTAAGGTGAGTAAAGAAACGTCCGGTCCCGGTTGTTTCCAGAAGCCCCCCTGTGATCATAACATCCTTGGCCAGCTTTACACTGGAATCCTTCTCAGCCCGGATAATCCCCCCTGTATTATCTAGATTACCTCCATTTTTCCCGGAAAGACGCAGAATTCCACCTCCGGTAGCCAGCATTAAATTATCATTATAGGAGGACATTCCTGGGCGTACTGTGAGAGTTGAACCGGTCATATCCGCCTGTATCTGTCCCCGGTTGGTCAGATCCAGGTGGGTAAATCCTATTTCACCGCTGCCCTTAATTAAATTATCTTCATTAACCAGGCGATCTCCATTCAGGCTGTCAATACGGACAAATCCGGGATCGGTAAGCTCGATGGTGCCTTCCCCAATCAGGTGCACATCACCCTTGAGCATTAAAGTGGTTCCTCGGGCCTTGGGCCCCTCCATAACAATTTCCCCGCTGTTAACCAGGGGCCCTCGCAGGGATAGCCCTCCTCCACAGGCAACCTCTATTCGTTCAGTATTGTAAAGACCAATATTCAGATCCAGCTTGCTGTCAATAGCCAGTTCAATAATTCCGTGATTTTCCAATCCACCTCCGGTCATGGTCAATGACCGCCCAATAATGGTCTGCAGCAGACCCTCATTATATAAAGAGTGGATTTCGAATGATCTATCCAGGGAAACTGTATTGCCTGCTCCAATTAAAACTCGATGGCTACCGCTATCCGGGGCATCATCGAT
>PWGU01000061.1 GCA_003554605.1 Halorubrum sp. | reverse complement strand
GTCAACGACGAGGAATACGGCTTGAAGCCGATGAACTGTCCGGGCCACGCGACGATCTTCGACCAGCAGTCGTGGTCCTACCGTGACCTCCCGAAGCGCTACTTCGAGAACGGGAAGGTCTATCGGAAGGAACAGCGTGGCGAGCTTTCGGGGCTCTCCCGCGTCTGGTCGTTCACCATCGACGACGGTCACCTCTTCGTCCGCCCGGACCAGATCCGCGCGGAGATCGAGTCGGTGATCGAGATGATCTTCGAGGTGGTCGAGACGCTCGGGCTTGAGGTCGACGTCGCGCTCGCCACCCGGCCGGAGAAGTCCGTCGGCGGTGACGAGATCTGGGAGACCGCCGAGGAACAGCTCCGTGAGGTGTTGGAGTCCGGCGGCTACGACTACGACATCGAGCCCGGCGACGGCGCGTTCTACGGCCCGAAGATCGACTTTGGCTTCGAGGACGCGCTCGGCCGCGTCTGGGACGGCCCGACGGTACAGCTCGATTTCAACATGCCCGAGCGGTTCGGGCTGACCTACACCGGCGAGGACAACGAGGAACACCGCCCGGTGATGATCCACCGCGCGCTGTATGGGAGCTACGAGCGTTTCTTTATGGTGCTCATCGAGCACTTCGACGGCAACTTCCCACCGTGGCTCGCGCCCGAGCAGGTCCGTATCCTCCCGATCTCGGATGCGACCCTCGGCTACGCCCACCGCGTCCGCAACGCGCTCACCGAGGCCGGGATCCGCGCCGAAGTCGAGGACCGCGACTGGACGATCGGGCGAAAGATCCGCCAGGGACACGACGATCGGCTGCCGTACATGGTCATCGTCGGCGATGACGAGGCGGAAGCGGGCACGATCTCCGTACGGGACCGGTTCGAAAACCAGCAGGGGGACGTCGACCTTGACGCGTTCGTCGACCATCTCGTCACCGAGTACGAACAGCGGCGGACCGAGCCGACGTTTATCGACTGAGCCCCGCGAGGTAACCGCGACTGAGTCGCCCCTATCGCCGTGTTTTTCATGACCGATTCGGTAGTGGCGAGCATGAGCAACACACCTGAACTGTCGTCAGAGGGACCAGCAGCACCCGAGGTAGGCGAGTTGAACCCGCCGGATAGAACCCTAATGGGCCCTGGCCCCAGCGACGTTCACCCGCGTGTGTTGCGGGCGATGAGCACCCCCCTCGTCGGGCACCTCGACCCGACCTTCATCGAGGTGATGAACGAGGTGCAGGAGCTGCTCCGATATACGTTCCGGACGGATAACCGGTGGACGATCCCGGTCTCAGGGACCGGTTCCGCCTCGATGGAGGCCGCGATCGGCAACGTCGTCGAACCGGGTGACACCATGCTCGTCCCGACGAACGGCTACTTCGGGGGTCGCATGGCCTCGATGGCTCGGCGGGCCGGCGGCGAGGTCTGCGAGGTCGACGCGCCGTGGGGTGAACCGCTCGATCCCGCCGATGTCGAGCGGGCCTTCGAGAAGCATGACCCGGACGTGTTTGGATTCGTCCATGCCGAAACTTCTACGGGCGTCCTCCAGCCCGAGGTCCCGACGCTTACCGACATCGCCCACGAACACGGCGCGTACGTCATCGCCGACTGTGTCACCTCCCTCGGTGGCGTCGAGATGCGCGTCGACGAGTGGGACATCGACGTCGCCTACTCCGGGCCCCAGAAGTGTCTCTCCTGCCCGCCGGGTGCGAGCCCGTTGACGCTCAACGATCGGACGATGGAGAAGGTGCTCTCACGGGAGGAGGAGCCTCGGTCGTGGTATCTCGACCTCTCGCTTCTGGAAGGGTACTGGGGTGAAGATCGGGCATATCACCACACCGCGCCGATCACGAACGTCTACGCGATCCGGGAGGCGCTCCGGCTCGTCGCCGAGGAGGGGATCGAGAACCGCTGGGCGCGTCATCGTACCGTCGCCGGCGACCTCAAGGCCGGCTTACAGGATCTCGGCTTGGAGATGAACGCCCCGGACGACTACTGGCTGCCGAGCCTCAACGCGGTCCGCGTCCCCGATGGCGTGGACGACGCCGCGGTGATCGAGTATCTGCTCGCGGAGTACGACCTCGAGATCGCCTCCGGGCTCGGTGACCTCGCGGGCGATATCTGGCGGATCGGCTGTATGGGCTACTCGGCGCGCCCGAAAAACGTCGAGTTCCTCCTCGCCGCGCTCGCGGAGGCGCTTTCCGCACAGGGGTACGAGGCGTAGGCGAAAGCGACCGACTGGGGCGAGGTGAGCCGGACGCACTCAGTCGTCATCGCCCGCTGAGATTGCCTCCCGACGTGTTTCTCCGACTTCGACGAACCAGCCGTCGGTCGCCGCCCGTTCGGCCACGCTCGGTTGGAACACCCACGCCGAGAGGACGAGGATCGGGATCATGGTGACGGCCACGACGGCGTACCCCAGGTGGAGGTTCGGGAGGAACGGTGCCGCGAAAATGAGTGGATAGATGACGCCGCCGACAGTGCCGATCCCGCCGACGAAGCCGGTCACGGTCCCGGTGTTGTCCGGAAACATGGCCGGTACCTGCGCGAAGATGGCCCCCTCGGAGAACGCACAGCCGAGCCCGACGAGGAACCCGGCGGCGACGGCGAGGTAGATGTTCCCGGTGAGCCCCGCCGCGGTCATCCCGAACATCGAAAGCGTGACGAACACGAGCGTCACGAAGGTCCACTGCTCGCGATAGCGACCCTCGAACGCCGGAATTAACGTGATCTCGTCACGCGCGACGACGTCGCTGACGTAGCCGCCGATGGGCCGGAGGAGTCCGGCGGCGATGGAGAACGTCGCAGCGAACGTCGCGGCGATGACGATGTCGCCTTGCCCGAACGCCTCGCGATAGTATGTCCCGAGCCAGCCGTTCATCGCGAGTTCCAGCCCGAAGGTCATGACGTACGCGACCGACAACACGACCGCGCCGTAGCGTGTGCCGACGTAGAACCATTGCCGAACGCTCACGTTCCGTTTGGTCGCCTGCCGCTTCTCGGCGCTTTTCGCGGGCTGGCCGAAGAAGGCGTAGACGAGACCGAGGACGATCGCCAGGAGCCCCGTATAAAAGAACGCCGCACGCCAGTTGGTCGAGAAGATCGGCCCCGACCAGTCCGCACCGAAGATCCGCGGAAGCGTGAAGTAGGCGCCGAGGCCCGCACCGGCGTTGCCCACTCCCGCGTAGATCCCCTCCGCGAGCCCGAGGTTCTCGGCTTCGAACCACTCGGCGACGTGCTGGATGCCGATGACGAAGGTGATGCCCGCGAGCGAGGCCAACACCCGGGAGGCGACGAACACCTCGTAAGACTGTGCGAAGGCGCTGACGATCGCGAAGGTTCCGACGACGACGAGGGTGACACCGCCGGTGAGGGGCGCGCCGTACCGATCCGTCACCGGCCCGATGACGATCCGCCCGAGTGGGACCGCGACGATCGCCGCGCTGGAGACGACGCCGAGTTGGGCGATCGAGAGGCCGAACTCGTCGGCGATCTCGCCGGTGTACGGTGCGAACGAGAACCAGATGACGAAGCCGAGGTTGAACATCAGCGTCGCCAGGATGAGCGTCCGCCACTTGCCGGGGATGGCCGCGCCGATCCGCCCCCGGATCATGCCGCCCCTCCGACAGTCCGCGGCGGCCGACCCCCTTCCGTTCGGAATGACGGACGCACTCCAAGCGGGGGACGCGGGGCGTTATCCCTCCGGCAGCGTCGAAAGGGAACCGAACCCGGTACCCCGGGAATAACCGAGCCCTTGTCCTCGAAAAAAGCGTGGGCCATACGTCGATCACGCACATTCAGGGAGGGGATATTATAGCGCTTCGCCCGATTCTCAGATGCCGGGTTCGGTGTTCGGGAAATCACCCGAGATCCGGTAGAGAATGCCGGTAGGTACTGAGAGGAGGAGGGGAAAAGCAGAAACCGGGGGACTTAGTGAGCCGGTTCTTCGACGGGCGCGCGCATATTGACGATCCGGAGGATGATCACGTTCGCGGTGTCGTCCCGGCCGTCGACGGTTCCCTCGATGAGGAGCTTCGAGAGGGGAGTCGGTCCGACGGTGACGGAGTCGCCCTCGCCGAACTGCTTGACCGACCCCTGCACGTGGATCTCGGCGCGGCAGAGTTCGGGGTGATGGACGCTGGAGAGGTCGATCCCGTCGACGTTGACGCCCTCGACCGGATCGCCGTTGTGGGCGATCGGCACGGTCGCGGGGTCGTCCATTCGCTGGACGTCGAGCGCCTCGTAGGCGTTCGAGGTCGGCTTGTACCCACCTTTCGGGCCCGGAACGCCCTCCACGAGTTGGAGGGCCTTGAGCGACTGCATCTGGTTGCGGATCGTTCCGGGGTTGCGGTCGACCTCCTCGGCGATCGCTTCGCCTTTAACGGCGTCTTCCTCCCTCCCATAGAGGTTGATAAGTGCCGTGAGGATGGTTTTCTGGCTCGATGTGAGCTCGATCGATGACATACACCCGATTACATTCCGACCCGGCTTAAAGGCGATGGAAGGTCCTTAAAACTGCTCGTGGTTTTAAGACGCACCCACTGCGCGAAATCGGAGATACGCGACCGGGCTCGCGAGGACAACCACGAATCCCAACAGGACGAATACGAGCGCCGCGTCGCCGACAAAAAGCGAGAGCATGAACCCCACCATCGCGATCACCGCGCCCGTGAACGCCACGGCGATCAGCGCACCCATCGGGCCGATGTCGGCCGGTTCGATCTCCCTCGGGTCACCATCACGTACAGCGTCCGCCTCCACATCGTCCCCGACTTCTTCACCCGGGGAGCCACCGCCAGTCATTACGTCCGCTACGTTCTCAAGGGGCAAAGCGGATCGGATCGGTCGGTGAACGCGCATCCGATCGGTTCCGGAAAGCGAAGCACCCGATGTGAAACCCCCCCTTCTAAGCCGCCGCCCGACGGCGCTGCGTACATGAGAACCGTTGAGATCATCGGCGCACCGACGGACTACGGGGCAAACCGACGTGGCGTGGACATGGGGCCCTCGGCTATTCGATACGGCGGGCTCGCCGCGGAACTCGAAGGGGCGGGCGTCGCCTGTATCGACGGCGGAGACCTCGCGGTTCCACGCGCCGAGGAGCGGGACCCGGACACCGACCAACCCAGGGCGGGCATGGCGAAATTCCTCCGGGAGACTGCCGACGTCTGCGAGCGACTCGCCGACCGCGTCGAGGGGGCGCTCGCGGACGGTACCGTGCCGCTCACGCTCGGCGGCGACCACTCCATCGCCATCGGGTCGCTTGTCGGTGCGGCCCGCGGGGCCTCGATCGGCGCGGTCTGGTTCGACGCCCACGCCGACCTCAACACGCCGGAGACGACCCCATCGGGGAACGTCCACGGGATGCCGCTTGCGGCGGCGCTCGGGATCGGCGCGTTCGAGGACGTCGGTTGGGCCAACGCTCCCGGGCTCGCCCCGGAGAACGTCGCGCTAGTCGGCCTTCGCTCCGTCGACGACGCCGAAAGGGAGCTGATCCGCGAGCGTGGGTTCACCGCCTACACGATGTCGGACATCGACGAGCGTGGGATCACCGCCGTCACCGAGGAGGCGTTGAGGATCGCGAGCGACGGCGTCGACGGCGTCCATATTAGCCTCGACCTCGACTGGCTCGATCCCAACGAGGCACCGGGCGTGGGGACGCCCGTCCGCGGGGGCGTCACCTACCGGGAGGCCCATACCGCCATGGAGATCGTCCACGAGGCGGGTTCGCTTCGGTCGATGGAACTCGTCGAGGTGAACCCGACGCTGGACCAGCACAACGAGACGGCCGAACTGGCGACCGAACTCGCCGCGAGCGCCTTCGGCAAGCGGGTCTTATAAGATGCAGAACGCCCCGGCGAAACCCACAGGGTTCCGGGGACCATAGATGGTGTATGTACGCCGGATTAACGCGCACGCCCTGTTGTCTCTGTGCCCGCGAGGAGACGTATACACGGATCGCGGTGCCGCCGCGGGCGATCACGCTGATGAAAAACGGCGACCCGATCGCCTGGCGGGACGTCGTCGACACGGTAACGCTCCGGTTCTGTCGGGAGGACTGGGAGCTGGTCCGTGATCTGGCCATCGAGATGGACACCCACCCGCTCTCGCGCTGTAACGCGGCGTACGTGTCCTTCGACCTCCGTGAGGATCACGAGGCGTTGTTGAGCGCGACGAAGGAGGCGACCGACCAGACGGCGCTGGAGGCAACACTCGAGGCGCGCGCCGAGGAGACGCTCGATGCCGCCGAGGACCCACATACCGAGGAGCGCGACGTCGTCGAGGCGATCATCGTCCTGTGTGCGCTGGAGGAACTCGGCCTCCGCGGCCGTGACGGGTCGACGCGGGAGGCGAGCGCGTCGGAGGAGCCCCGTCCGTAGCAACCGACCTCTTACGCGCGGAAATTCTACGTTCCGACGACGTTCCGAGTCGACGAGTTGACGACGGGCCGGACCGACGGTTTCTAACTCCCGGCGGTCGATTCGCGGATATGGAGCTATTCGGAACGGCCGGTATCCGCGGGGGGGTGGCCGAGCGGGTGACACCCGACCTCGCGCTCGCGGTCGGTCGCGCGGTGGCGGCAGAGATCCGTGACCGGGAACGGACGGCCGAGGAGACCGGCGAGGGGCCGGGGTCGTCGATCGCCCCCGAGGTCGTCCTCGCACGCGACGGGCGCGTCTCCGGGGGTGCGCTCGCGGCGGCGATGGAGGCGGGACTCACGGCGGGTGGGGTGGAGGTTCGTCGTGCGGGCCAACTCCCCACACCCGGGCTTGCGTACGCCTCGCGCGGCCGATACGGCGTGATGCTCACCGCGTCACACAACCCGCCGACCGACAACGGGATCAAGTGCTTCCGCGACGGCACGGAGTTTTCCGACGACCTGGAGGCGGCCATCGAGTCGCGTGTCGCCGACGGCTCCGGGCCCGCATCCTGGGAGGAGTGGACCGAAAGCGACCGGATCGATCCTCTCCCCGGCTACCTGCATGCGGTTCGGGAATACGCGACCGGGTTCGGCGAGGACCTCGATGGCCTCCGAATCGCCGTCGACTGTGGAAACGGGATGTCCGCGCCCGCGACGCCGACGGTGTTGCGCGAACTCGGCGCACACGTCGTCACCCTCAACGGCAACGTCGACGGCCACTTCCCCGGCCGGGGGAGCAAACCGACGCCGGAGACCCTCAAAGACCTCCGGGCGTTCATCGCCGACGCCAACGAGGCCGTCGAAGACGGCGGACGGCCAGGACGCGACGGCGAGGGATTTGCGTTCGGGATCGGCCACGACGGCGACGCCGACCGGATCGTGATCGTCGACGCCGACGGGGAGGTCGTTCACGAGGACACGGTGCTTGCGATCCTCGCGGAGGCATACGTCCGCCGGAGCGGCGCGACGGACCCCGTGGTGGTCACGACGCCCAACGCCTCCGGCCGGATCGACGAGCGCATTCGGGAGGCCGGCGGCCGGGTCGAGCGTGTCCGGCTCGGGGCGCTACACGAGGGGATCGCCCGCGTTGAGCGCGGGGAGGACGACGGGGAGGGCGGGGACGATGCCCCAACCGTCGCGTTCGCCGCGGAGCCGTGGAAACACATCCACGCCCCGTTCGGCGGCTGGATCGACGGTGTCTGTTCGGCGGCGGTGTTCGCCAGGCTGATCGCGGACGCGGGGCTCAACGCGCTGCGGGACCCCGTCTCCGAGCGACCGTATCGGAAGGTAAGCGTGACCTGCCCGGACGAGCGCAAAAAGCCCGCGATGGACGCGCTCGCGACGTCACTCCCGGAGGCGTTCCCCGAGGCGGAAGTTGACACCGATCACGGCGTACGACTGGAGTTCCCCGACGCCTCGTGGACGCTCGTCCGCCCGTCTGGAACCGAGGCGTACGTCAGGATCTACGCCGAAAGCGACGCGGTCGACACGCTCGTCGAGGACGTTCGTGCGGTCGTCGAAGACGCGGTCGCGGAGAAGTAGGGTTGGATCAGTGGTGGGCCGCCGGTGCCGGGATCAGCGGTCTTCGTTTCGGACGGTGCTCCCGATGACCAGCGCCGCGCCGATGATGACGAGGTTTTTGACGATGTACTGTCCCTCCACGGTGAGCGCGTACGGGAACGTGAGGAACGTCACCTCCGGGAGGAGGACGAGCGGGAGGAAGGTCCCGGGGAGCTGTACCGCCAAGAGGAGGATTCCGAGCCGGATCAACGGGCGATAAAGCAGACACAGGCCGATGATGACTTCCCACACGCCGAGGACGGGCACGAAAACCTCGGGCGGCACGACGTAGACGGTGGACGCCACGAGTTCTGCCGCCGGCGAACTGCCGACCACCTTCAGCGCGCCGAACCAGATGAAGACGATACCGACGGCCGCCCGAAGCGTCGGGATCCCCCAGCGGTCCATGAGCTCCGCGATCGTCGCGTCGAGTTCGTCGAAGCGCTGGCGGTACACCTCGATCCGATCCGGTTCGGCGGCCGATTGGGTGGCCATGATTACAGCATATGATACGTTTCGAAGCCTGATAAGAGCTTTTACGGGTGATAATCCGTTGAGAACCGGGGTCGATCGTGAACGACTCGGGCCGCAGGAAAAAGCGTGTCATCGGCGGACGAGGACGATTGATGGCCGATAACGGCCGATGGCGAGGGTGTTCGCTCAGTCGTCGTCGGTCTTGATGTCAGCCGAGAGGCCCTGTGCCATCTGGATGTCCTTCGAGTTGTTAAGCGTCCACGCGGTGCGGTCGGTGACCGCTTCGATAGCCTCACGCGCGCTCGGGTAGCCGTTTCCGGACTTCTTCACGCCGCCGAAGGGAAGCTGCACCTCCGCACCGATGCAGGGCAGGTTGCCGTAGGCCAAGCCGATCTCGGCGTGGTCACGGTAGTAGTTGATCTGCCGGTAGTCCTCGGAGATGATCGCGCCAGCCAACCCGTAGTCGGTATCGTTGTGGATCGCGACGGCCTCCTCGATGTCGCCGTCGTACTCCAAGAGCGCGACGTGGGGGCCGAAGACCTCCTCGTGGGTACAGCGGAGGTCGGCGTGGGCGTCCGCCTCGTAGACGAACGGGCCGATCCAGTTGCCGTCCTCGTGGCCGTCGGGAATCTCCTCGGGGTCGAGTTCGGTGCGGTCGACGAGCACGTTCACGTCCTCCTTCTTCGCGAGCTCGTTGTAGGAGGCGACCTTCTCGTGGTGTTCGGGCTCGATGAGCGGACCCATGAACGTGTCGGGGTCGAGCGGATCGCCGACCGCGACGTTCTCCGCGATCTCGACGAACCGCCGTTTGAACTCCTCGTAGACGTCCGTGTGGACGATGATGCGCTCGGAAGAGACACAGCGCTGGCCCGTCGTCTTAAACGAGGACATGACCGCGGAGTGGACCGCGACGTCGAGGTCGGCCTGCTCCGTGATCACGATGCCGTTCTTCCCACCCATCTCGCAGGCGACGCGCTTGCCCGGGACGCCGCCGAGTTTCTCCTGGATCGAGTGTCCGACCTCCGCGGAGCCGGTAAAGAGGACCGTCGACACCTCGTCGCTCTCGACGATCGCGTTGCCGGCGTCGCCGAAGCCCTGAACCATGTTGAACACACCCTCGGGGAGGCCGGCATCCGCGAACATCTCCGCGACGATCTGTGCACACCATGGGGTCTGTTCGGCCGGCTTGAAGACGACCGTGTTGCCCTCGACCAGCGCGATGGCCATGTGCCAGTAGGGAATGGCGACCGGGAAGTTCCACGGGGTGATACAGCCGATCACGCCACGCGGCTTACGACGCATGTACGCGTCCTTCGCGGCGATCTCGGAGGGGATGATGTCGCCGTTCGGGTGGCGGGCGTCGCCGGCGGCCCACTCGACCATGTGTGCGGCCTCGACGACGTCGGCTTTGCCCTCGCTGATCTCCTTTCCACACTCCTTCGTGACGATCTCGCCGAGTTCGTCGGTTCGGGACCGAAGCTCGTGGTAGACGTCCCAGAGGTACTCCGCGCGCTCGATCCGCGAGCGGTTTCGCCAGTCCTCGAAGGCGTCCTCGGCCGCCGCCACGGCCCGCTCGATGTCGTCCGGGGTTCCCCGCTGGAACTCGCCCAACGTCTCGCCCGTCGCCGGGTTTACGCTCTCGAAGGTCTCGGAGCTGTCGCCATCGGTCCACTCACCGTTTATGTAGTGGTTGTACACCTGCGCCATGGATCGATAGTGAACCGCAGAGGCCTAACCCTCTTCCCCGACCATGGACGGGATCCGGTGAGAAACGCTAAGGCGACGCCGATCGATTAGCACCCATGAGCGACGTTGAACCGATGGGCGGAACGCGCCTCACGCTCGACCTGTGGCACCCGAACTGTTGGGCGATCGAGGCCACCGAGCGGACCGATGGGGGGATCCTCGCACACGCGGTGTACGGTTCGCCCGGTGGGACCGAACGGGCCGCAATCGAGACCGGTGATTCCCCGGCCGTAACTGGACTGTTCACGGCGTTCGGCGACGACGAGTCCGAGGTGGAGACGCTGTTGGAAGCCGTCGCCGAGTCACCCCACGGCGGGACCCCGCTTGAGCTCCAGGAGCGGTTCGGGAGGGCACGGAACGCTCCGGGAAACGTCGTTCGAGAGTTCTTTCTCGAATACGACCCGGCGGACATGGTCTGTCCGACGCTGCTGTCGCAGGGGTTCGTCCACAGCGCGCCCGTCCGTATCGAGGACGGGAGCGAGGAGTGGCAGGTCTGTTTCACCGGGGACAGAGGGGAGATAGAGTCCGCACTCGAACGAGTTCAGCGGCGATCCGGCGCGAGCGTCGAGGTCACCGCGATCACCTCGATGAGCGGGGGAACCGGGTCGGCCCGCGAGCGCCGACTCGATACCCTCACGCCCACCCAACGGGAGGTGTTCGAACACGCCCGCGAAGCCGGCTATTACGAGTGGCCGCGTGGGACGGGGACCCGCGAGCTCGCCGCGGACCTGGGGATTTCAAAAACGACGCTGCTCGAACACCTCCGGAAGGCCGAGGCGAAGCTGCTCGATCCCGACGGATCCTGATCGGCACGGGACGACAAAAACGACCTGAACGGCTCACGTCGCCCGTTTTTCGAGCTCGCCTTTTAACCCAGCCCCGTCGAAGTCGTGGTCCGGGCGGATGGCGACGAAATCGAGGAATCGTTCCGCCGCGAGCAGCTCCGCCGGCTCGTAGCTCGTTACGGCGGCATCCACGGTCGCGACGGTTCCGATGAGCGGTTCGAGCGCGGCGAGCGCGCTCGCCAAGTCGTACGCGCTGGCGTCATCACGCCCCGCCTCGTTCACGTTCGTCGCGTCGATAAAGTAGAGCTCGCCGTCGCGGATCAACACGTTCTCGGCACGGAGGTCGCCGTGGGCGAGTCCCGCGTCGTGGATGGTTCTGAGCGTCGCAAAGAGTTCCGGCGCGACGGCGACGGTCGACCGCTCATCAAGCTCATCGAGCGTGCAGAACTCCGGGAGATACTCCAGGACGACGACGCCGAATCCGCCGATCTCGAGCGCCTCGATCGGTTCCGGCGCGTTGACGCCGATCTCCCGCATGCGTTCGGTCGCCTCAAGCTCGTGGCGTGCCATCTCGTACGGGGTCTCGTAGCGCTCGAAAAAGCCCTCGGTCCCGGCCGAGAACGCCCCCAGATTCCGACCGGTGGTGAAAAGCGTGTGGACGAGGGTGTTCTGTTTGGTGATCCCCTTCACGAAGAGGTCGTCGTCGACGACCATCGGCGTCGAGAGCCAGTTGTCGGCCTCAAGGAACCGGATCGACATCCCCTCGCGGTCGTACCGGTCCGCCAACTCGCGGGCGACCCGTTCGAGGTCAGCCCACTCGACGCGACCACGGACGAGTCGGCGAAACTCCATATCTATGGACGAGACGCCGCCGACGGTTAAATGATCGCCGGCCGGGTGAGCCAGCCGCATGGGTGACCGTTTCCTCACGGACAATGCCGATCGTTTATGCCGTTCGCTCGCAAGTATTGCCCATGGACTTCACGTTACCCGCGGAACACCGCATGATCCGGGACACCGTCCGGGAGTTCTGCGAGGAGGAGATTCGGCCGATCGCTCAGGAGGTCGAGGACGAACATCGGTTCCCCGACGAGGTGTTCAAAGCCCTCTCGGAGCTCGACGTGATGGGGATCCCGGTGAGCGAGGAGTACGGCGGCCTCGGCGGCGACCAGTTGATGTACGCGTTGGTGACCGAGGAGTTGGGGCGCGTTTCCGGCGGCATCGGGCTCTCGTACGCCGCACACACCTCGTTGGGGGCCAAACCGATCGATCACTTCGGCAGCCACGAGCAAAAGGAACGCTGGCTTCGCCCGCTGACCGAGGGCGGGGAGCTCGGTGCGTGGGCGCTCACCGAGCCGGGGAGCGGATCGGACGCCTCGAACATGGACACGGTCGCCGAGTACGACCCGGAAACCGACGAGTACGTCATCAACGGGACGAAGCAGTTCATCACCAACGCGAACGTTGCGAACAGCGTACTCGTCAAGGCCGTCACCGACCGCGAGGCGGGCTACGACGGGATCTCCACGTTCATCGTCGATCCCGAAAACGACGACGGGTTCGAGGTGACGACAGTCTGGGAGAAGATGGGACTCAACTGCTCGCCGACGTGTGAGATCGCCCTCGACGACGTCCGGGTCCCAGCGGACCGGCTCCTCGGCGAGGAGGGCGACGGATGGAAACAGACGATGAAGACGCTTGACGGCGGCCGAATCTCGATCGCCGCGCTCTCCGTCGGTCTCGCACAGGGGGCCTATGAGGCGGCCAAGGAGTACGCGGGGGAGCGCAAGCAGTTCGGCCGGCCGATCTCGAAGTTCGATGCGGTCCGGGACAAGATCGTTCACATGCACCGGCAGACGGAACGGGCACGTCTGCTCACACACAAGGCCGCCGTGACCTACGACGAGGGGAACCGCGTAACCGAGGAGTCGGCGTTGGCGAAACTCGACGCGAGCGAGGCGGCCCGGAAGGTCGCAGAGGAGGCGGTACAGACGCTCGGCGGCTACGGCTACACGACCGACTTCGCCCCGCAGCGGTTCTACCGGGACGCGAAGCTCATGGAGATCGGCGAGGGGACCAGCGAGATCCAACACGTCGTCCTCGGGCGCGAACTCGGGTTGTGACATCCTCCCACGACTGAAGCCGTGGGCTTCCCACGCCCGCACCGCAATGCGCTGGGTTGGGAACTTACGTTTGCGACCCGACACGCCGATGGGAGTGCCACGCCCCCGTTACTCCTATCCTGTGAAGGATTCGGAGGTACCTGATTGTTTTACGTC
>PWGU01000004.1 GCA_003554605.1 Halorubrum sp. | reverse complement strand
GGCGGCGAGCGGTCTCCGCTCGCCGCCCGCCGTGCCTCCCTCGCGCTCGGTTTCGCGCCCTTCGGGCGCTCACCGGAGCGCGCCGACCGCCGTGGTTCGGTTATCTATCGCCGCTCCCGAACGACGATCGCTTATAAAATCCGCCCGTCGTCGACCGCCGACCGCCCCCGGAGCGCGCTCGGCGTTCCGCCCGTCTGGATGACGTTGAACGCGGTCATCAGGTCCGATCGGGAGATGAGTCCGACGAGTTCGCCGTTCGCGTCGATGACCGGGAGGCGGCCGACGCCGTGTGCCTGCATCGTCTGGAGCGCGGCGAGCGCGTCGGTTTCCGGCGTCACGGAGGTGATATCGCTGGCCATCACGTCGCCAACGCGATAGGCGTCGCGTTCGATCTCACGCACCTCGCGGGCATCCTCCAGGGTCACCATCCCGACGAGGTCGTCGCGTCGGAGGACGGGGTAGCCCGTGTGTCGCTCCCGGAACATCCGGTCCATCAACTCGGCGACGCTCGTCTCCTCGGTGACCGTGTGCAGGTCCTCGCGCGGGGTCATCACGTCGTCGACGCGGACGTCCTCGAAGGCCGCCTTGAGCACGGTCTGTTGGGCCTCACCGGAGGCGGCGATGTAGATGAAAAAGGCGAGCAGGATGAGGATCACGTTGAACGCGAACAGCCCAAAGATCGCCATCATAAACGCGAACACCTTGCCGACGGCCGCGGCCCGCTGGGTCGCCTGCGCGTGCGGCTGGTTGCGGGCCATGAGCGCGCGTAACACCCGCCCGCCATCCATCGGGAACGCGGGGAGCATGTTGAAGACGGCGAGGACGATGTTTAAAAGCGCCAGGTAGCCGAAGACGAACAGGACGGCGTTCGCACCCGCGGGGGCGAGCACGAAGACGGCATAACAGGCGACGCCGACGGCGACGCTGACGATCGGGCCGGCGACGGCGATCCAGAACTCGTGTTTCCAGTTCTCGGGGAACTCTTTGAAACTCGCGAGCCCGCCGAGCAGCCAGAGGGTGATCGATTCGATCTCATAGCCGTAGCGCATGGCGACGAGCGAGTGGCCGAACTCGTGGAGGAGGACGCCGCCGAACAGCCCGAGCGCGGCCGCAAGCCCGAGCAGCCATGGGGTATAGCCGGCGTCTATTGCCGTCACGTCGATGCCGACGCCCATCGTCTCGTTCATCAGCTGTGCGATCGTCGCGACCTCCGAGCCGATGAGAAAGGCGAACAACGGCAGGACGATCAGAAACGTCCAGTTGAGCCGGATCGGGATCCCGAACGCCGACCCGACGTGAATACCTCGCATGTCGCCCGGTTGGGGCCGGCGTCGCTTAAACGTCGGGTGGTGGTCGGGTATGTAACCGCCTGATGAGCCGGCGGGGGAGTGGGATCCGTAGTCCAGCCGATTCGAGTGCTCTCGTCGAGGTGGTTTGGAGGCGGCCGATTCATTCGGGAATCTTATAAATACGTGTAGACGTACGTCTACATGTATGGCGACCAAAAGCCTGACCATCACCGAGGAGGCCTACGATCGACTCCGGGCGTTTAAAAAGGAGGACGAAAGCTTCACCGAGGCGATCCTCAGATTGACCGGAAACGAATCCGATGTGATGGAGGGCTTCGGATCCATGCAGGACGTCGATGGATTTCGTGAGGCCGTCGCATCGACACGGAACGGACTCGATGGCGATCTCCGGGAGCGTGATCGCCGGTGATCGCCTTCGATACCACGTTTCTGGTGGATTATCTCGACGGGGAGGCCGCTACCGAGACGTTCCTCGATGCCCACCGTGACAAGCCGCTCGTTGCACCATCGCTCTCGCTTTTCGAGGTCTACCGCGGTGCCGCGCGGGTCGGTGGGGACGATGCGGTCGAGCGCGTTCAGTCGGGACTCGACTGGCTCCAGCCGCTCCCGCTGTCCGCCGCTACAGCCCGCGAGGCGGCGCTCATCGAAACCGATCTCCTCGACGCAGGGACCCGAATCAACCTCGGGGACGTCTTGATCGCGGGGATCTGTCGCCACAACGGCGCACGGATCGTCACGCGCGATGACCACTTCGATCGGGTCGACGGCCTAGAGACGCTCCGATATTGAATTATATCCATGGCGCTCAAATCCCTCTCCATGACCGATCCATCCAACCCCAACCCCACGCCCGTGATCAAACGCGGCGACGACATCAACTACGAACCGGTCGGTGCCGCCGAGGGCCTCACCAAAGGCGTGCTGATCGACGCCGACGACGGCGCGCCGAACTTCGCGATCCGCCGGTTCGAACTCGCCGGCGGCGCGTCCGTCCCCCGCCACACCAACGCGGTCGAACACGAACAGTACGTCCTTGAAGGCGAGTACGTTGTCGGGATCGGCGACGAGGAACACACTGTCTCCGCCGGCGACTCGCTTTTGATCCCCGCCGGCGTCGAACACTGGTACCGGAACGATCGCGACGACCCCGGCGCGTTCCTCTGTGCGGTCCCCAACGGCGACGACGAGATCGAACTCGTCGAGTGACGGTGTCGCGACAGTATATAAATCGACCCTGGCTGAGCGGAGGGTATGTACATAGAACGCGCCCCGGTCGCGCTTGCGGGCTTACTCGACCGTCTCTTCGCCCGCGCTCGGCGCGTGCGCCTTCACGTTGGTGACGGCTTCGACCGCGTCCGACCGGGAGCCGTAGCCCTCGCCGGAGTCGGCGACGATGTTGCCGTTGCGATGGCGGAGCCGCCAGCGCCACTCGCCCGCGTTGTCCTCGTAGATCTCGAACGCGGCGGCCCCCACATCGAGGATGTCCGCGTCGCCGGCGTACGTCTTGAGCCGCTCGACGGCGTCCTCGACGCCGCCCTTCGAGGCGTAACCCTCTCCCGAGTCGGCGATGAGGTTCCCGTTTCGGTGGATGAGCCGCCAGCGCCACTCGCCCGCGTTGTCCTCGTAGACCTCGATCGTCGCGTCGCCGTCGCCGCCGGTCGGCTCGCCCTCGCCGTCGTCGACCGCGGCGGCCGCGGCGTTCGTGCGTACGCTTTCTGCGCCCTGTCGGGCCTTCGAACGGGAGCTGTAGCCCTCGCCGGAGTCGGCGAGGATGTTCCCGTTCTCGTGGATGAGCCGCCAGCGCCACTCGCCGGCCGCGTCACGGAACAGCTCGAAGGCGGTGGGGTCGACGCGCAGGTAGTCGGCAGCCGCGACGTGCTCACGCACCCGCGAGAGCGCGCGCTTCGCGTTCGACTTTGAGGCGTACCCCTCGCCGGAGTCGCCGATGATCTCGCCGTTGTCGTGGCGGAGCCGCCAGCGCCACTCGTCGGCGTTGTCCGCGAACAGCTCGAAGGTCGCCGTCGCCGCCAGCGCCTCGGTTGCGCTCGGGACGGCCAACTCGGGCGCTGCGGCGTCCTCGGGTTCCGGCCCGTCGTCGTCCGCGATCGCCTCGGCCTCCTCGGGGGCGGTCTCGATCCGGAGCAGCCCCGCGCCGAGGGCGTTTCGGCGTACGCTGTGGAGGCCCTGTTGAGCCTTTCCGCGGCTGCTGTAGCCCTGTCCGGCGACCGCGATCACGTTGCCGTTGCGGTGGCGAAGTCGCCAGCGGGCCTTCCCGGCGCGGTCCTCGAACAGCTCGAACCGTGCCTTGCTCGTCCGCAGCGACTCGATTTCGGCCTGCGCGTGCGTCAACTCGTCTTCGAGCGTCTCCGCGTGGGCCTCCGCCTCGGTGAGGTCGGCGGTGGTCGTATCGAGTTCCTCACGGACCGAGGCCAGTTCCGTTTCCGTCTCCGCGCGAGCGGATTCGGCGGCCGCGGAGGTTTCCTGCATCCGCTTGTAGTCCGCCCGTACGGGATCGGTGACGAGCGGGACGATCGTGCCGGCCAGCCCGATCACGACGATCCCGGCCGCATAGAGCGCGTTGACGACCTCGTTGCCCGTCGAGCGCGACCAGCCGTCGGGAAAGATCACGAAGAAGTATGCGATCGCGGCGACCGTCAACAGCCCACCGAGCGCCGCGAGCGTCGTCGCCGACCGCCGTAGCGGGAATCGGATGATCGCGCCGATCATCACGAGCGGCGGCGAGAGCGCAACGAGCGCGTAGCCGAGCGCCCGCGCGGTCGTCCGTGGTGTGGTGAGCGCGAAGACGATCACGCCGATGACGGCGACGAGGACGCCGAGCGAGAAGATCCAGTACCCTCGCACCTCGTCGTCGGTCGTCGGCTCGCCGATTCGTCCCGCGTACAGGTCCGCAAGCGGACCGGATGGTGTCTGATCTGTCATGTTCTTCCTAATACTCCTCCGAACAGTTATATATGTTTGTGAAAACCACGCATATTCTCCACGCTTCGTGATAGCCCTGCTCTCACCGATGTGGCCGGTTTTTGACACCTTCTGTTTGAAAACATAACAGTCTGGTCACCTGACTACCCCGTTTGATACGTCGCTTCCGGCAAGTGCACGGGACCGTCACCGTTCCGACTCCCTTGTCGGGCTGACTGTCGCCCCGGGGTTCCGCGATCCAACCATTTAGGCCCTCTCCGCCGGATCCGTCGGGTATGTACGTACTGACCGGTGGCGAGGTTGCGGACGTCGACGGCACACGACGGGCGGACGTCGCGATCGCGGACGGGGAGATCGTCGCCGTCGGCGACGAGGCCACGGAGGAAGCGGCGGAAGCGTCGGCGGACGGGTCGGAGCCGACCCACATCGACGTCTCCGGGCGGGTCGTCGCACCCGGGCTCATCGACTCGCACGTCCACGTGATGATGGACGGCCGCCCGGCCGTCGCCACGGCCGTCGACGAGAGCGACTTTACGGCGAGCTTCCGGGCCGCCGAGAACCTCCGTGCGGCGCTCTCGGCCGGCGTCGTCGCGGTGCGCGATCTGGGAGCCCGCGGGACGCTCGCGCTCGATGCGGGTGCGTTGGTCGAAGACGGAGTCCTCACTGGCCCCCGCGTCGTCGCCTGCGGGCACAACGTGGTCATGACCGGTGGGCACGGCCACTGGTTCGGCCGGGAGGCGGACGGCCCGGACGAGGTCCGCAAGGCGGCCCGCGAGCAGCTCAAAGCCGGCGCGAACGTCCTCAAGTGCATGGCGACCGGCGGCGTCCTCACCGAGGGCGCGGTCACCGGCGCGCCGGAACTCACCCCGGAGGAGCTGGCGGCGTTCACCGACGCGGCCGCCCCGACGAACACCCCCACGGCCGCCCACGCCCACGGCGACGAGGGGATCGAGAACGCGGTCCGGGCGGGGATCACGAGCATCGAACACGGGACGTTCATGAGCCGGGAGACGGCCGAGTTGATGGCCGAGCGCGGAACCTACTGGGTGCCGACCGCGAGCGCGTTACACGGCATCGTCGACAACGGGATCGAGGCGGGCATCCCCGCGGACGCCGTCGAGAAGGCCGAGGTGTCCGCGGAGGCCTTCGCTGACGCCTGGAAACACGCCATCGATGCGGGCGTCACGATCGCGATGGGGACCGACGCCGGGACCCCGTTCAACACCTTCGAGGCGATCGCCGACGAGCTGACCTATATGGTCGAATACGGCCTCTCGCCGGCCGAGGCGCTCGAAGCCGCCACGGTAAACGCCGCCGACCTGCTCGGCTTGGAGGACGTCGGCCGGGTCGCGGCGGGCTATCGCGCCGACCTCGTCGTCCTCGGGAGCGACCCGAACGCCGACGCCGGGGCGTGGGCGGAGCCCGAGTCGGTGTTTTTCGGCGGCGAACGCGTTGTCTGAGGACTCCCAGGGTCGTGATCTTCCCGCCGTTATCGCATCCGGATCTTGACACGCGTTCACGCGCTCGGGTCCCTCCGAAACGGTTTTGCTGGCCCCTACCCCACGGTCGGTATGCCGACGGATCCCGATACGGGGTATGACCCCTCGCTGGGTCGGAAGTTCGTTTTTGTAACAGGAGGTGTCATGTCCGGGTTGGGCAAGGGAATCACGGCCGCCAGCACCGGCCGACTCCTCGCCAACGCCGGGTTCGACGTGACCGCCGTAAAAGTCGATCCCTACCTCAACGTCGACGCGGGGACGATGAACCCGTACGAGCACGGCGAGGGGTACGTCTTAAAGGACGGGGGCGAGGTCGACCTCGACTTAGGGAACTACGAGCGGTTCCTCGGGACGGACATGACCTTCGATCACAACGTCACGACCGGGAAGACCTACCAACACGTCATCGAGCGCGAGCGCGCCGGCGACTACCTGGGCAAGACGGTCCAGATCATCCCGCACGTCACCGATGACATCAAACGGCGCATCCGCGAGGCCGCCGAGGGATCGGACGTCTGTCTCGTCGAGATCGGCGGGACGGTGGGGGACATCGAGTCGATGCCGTTCCTCGAGGCGCTTCGACAGTTCTCCCACGAGGAGGACCCCGAGGACATCCTCTTTACGCACGTCACGCTCGTTCCCCACTCGAAAAACGGCGAACAGAAGACGAAACCGACCCAACCCTCCGTCAAGGAGCTTCGATCCATCGGGCTGCAACCGGACATCCTCGTCGGGCGCTGTAGCGAACGGCTCGACCCCGACGTCAAAGAGAAGATCGCGCTCTTTTGTGACGTCCCCACCGACGCCGTCTTCTCGAATCCCGACGTCGAGGACATCTATCACGTCCCGCTGTCAGTCGAGGACGAGGGCCTCGACGAGTACGTGATGGAACGGCTCGGGTTGACCGACGAGGCGCTCCCGCGCGAGCAGCGCTCGACGGAGTGGCGCGAACTGGTCACCCGCGAGCGGACCCGCGAGATCGATGTCGCGCTCGTCGGCAAATACGCCCTGGAGGACGCCTATATGTCGATCTATGAGGCGTTGAAACACGCGGGGATCCAGACGGAGACGGAAATAAACGTCCAGTGGGTCGACGCCGACGAGACCCGCGATCACCACCTCGAACGGCTGGAGGCGGCAGATGCCGTCGTCGTCCCCGGTGGGTTCGGCTCGCGCGGCACGGAAGGGAAGATCGAGGCGGTCCGGCACGCCCGAGAGAACGACGTGCCGTTCCTCGGGCTCTGTCTCGGCTTCCAGATGGCCGTCGTCGAACACGCGCGCAACGTCCTCGGCATGACGGACGCCCACTCGGCCGAACTCGACCCCGAGACGCCCTACCCCGTCATCGACTTGCTTCCCGAACAGCACGAAACCGAGGAGATGGGCGGCACGATGCGGCTCGGGGCCCACGAGACGCGGATCGAGCCGGACACGCTCGCGGCCGCGGTGTACGGCGCGGACGCCTGCACGGAACGGCATCGCCACCGTTACGAGGTGAACCCCGAGTACATCGCGGACCTCGAAACCGAGGGGCTCCGCTTCTCGGGGCGGGCCGGCAGGCGGATGGAGATCCTCGAACGCGAGGACCATCCGTTCTTCTTCGGCACGCAGGCGCATCCGGAGTTCCGGTCGCGGCCCGATCGGGCGAGCCCCCCGTTCGTCGCGCTCGTGGAGGCGGCGCTCGAATCGACGGACACAACAGAGCGGAACGCGGACGCCACGGTATAATGGTCGAGACGGACACCTTCATCGACGAGGCGGTCGCGGAGATCGAGGCGGCGATCGGCGACGCCAACGCCGTCATCGCGCTCTCCGGCGGCGTCGACTCCTCGGTCGCGGCGACGCTCGCACACCGGGCGATCGGCGACCGACTCACCCCCGTCTACGTCGACACGGGGCTCATGCGTAAAGGCGAGACCGACGAGATCCGCGAGACGTTCTCGTTCATGGACTCCCTGCGGGTGATCGAGGCACAGGACCGCTTTTTCGATCGGCTCGCCGGCGTGACGGACCCCGAGGAGAAACGACACGTCATCGGTGAGGGCTTCATCGCGGAGTTCGAGGACGTCGCCCGCGAGGTCGACGCCGACTACCTCGTGCAGGGGACGATCTACCCGGACCGGATCGAATCGGAGGGGAACATCAAATCCCACCACAACGTCGGGGGGCTCCCCGACGTCGTCGACTTCGAGGGGATCGTCGAGCCGGTGCGTGACCTCTACAAGGACGAGGTTCGCGAGGTCGCCCGCGCGCTCGGATTGGAGGAGGTCGTCTCCGAGCGGATGCCCTTCCCCGGTCCCGGGCTGGCGGTGCGGGTCGTCGGCGAGGTGACCCCGGAGAAGGCTGCGGTGGCCCGCGAGGCCTGTCACGTCGTCGAGGAGGAACTGGCGGAGTACGAGCCGTGGCAGGCGTTCGGGGCCGTCCTCGGTAAGGCGACGGGGGTGAAAGGCGACAACCGCGTTCACGGCTGGGTCGTCGCCGTCCGCGCCGTCGAGAGCCGCGACGGGATGACCGCCCGCGCACAGGAGATCGACTGGGGAACCCTCCAGCGGATCCAGAGCCGGATCACCGGCGAGAACGAGAACGTCGCGCGGGTCGTCTACGACGTCACCCACAAGCCGCCGGCGACGATCGAGTACGAGTGATGTCGGGGCCCATCTTCCTCGTGATCGGCGACGATCCGCATGGGCTCGGCGAGGAACTGGAAGCGCTCGGTGTGACGGTCACCCGGCTCGCGGTGCCGGTCACGGGCGAGACGCTGATGGACGCGGGCCTTGCGGACGCCGCCGTCGTCATCCTCACCGAGATGTCGGAGGCGGCCGCCATCGCGGTCGCGAAGGAGCGCCATCCGGCGATCCGGGCGGTCACCTACTCGGACCGCGCGCTGCCGGCGTATGCCGCCCGCGTGACCGACCTCGCGGTCGACCCCGACCTCGTTCCGGTGGCGGTCGTCGCCGAGGAGCTGGTCGCGGAGGCGACCGGCGAGGGCGTCGGGGCCTCGACGGAGACCGACTGACTGCTCCGGTTCCGCCTTGTTCCCGCGCCGTCCGAGTCACCTGCGGCTTCTGCCCACGCTCCCCCCGCTTATGTATCAGGGGCCGTTTGATCACGTATGACTGAGGAGACGGGCGGGGGCCGCCGCTCGCCGGTCGGGTCACCCGTCGTCCGCGCGGACCCGGCGATCACCGGCGAGCGGGCCACGGAGGCGGTCGGGTTCGATCCCGACGATCCGGAGAGCGTCGCGCTCGCGGCGGAGACGGTACGACGGTTCGCGACCGGCGACGTCGCCGATGGGGACAATGTGTTGATGTTGCGCGGGGCGGCCGCCTGCGCCGCACTCGTGCGCGGGGTTGGGTCATACAAGGCGGCGGCCGAGCGTGCCGGCGGGGACGTCTCCGTCTCCTTCATCAGGAAGTGGGCGCGGGTACACGATCTCCCACAGGCGATCCGTCGCCACGTCGCCCGCGGGGACATCGCGCCGAGCGCGGCGAAACACGTCGCCCGCGTCCCCGGTAGGGACCGCTACTTGCTCGCGTGGGCGACGCTCGACGCCGACCTCACCGTTCGGGAGGTTAGATCGGTCGTCTCGGCGATCCATGACGGCACGGATGCGGTCAGCGCGCTGGACGCGGTCGGCGTCGACGTCGGCGAACTGACCCTGACGCTTCCGGTCGACGCCTACATCGAACTCCGTCGCCATGCATCGATGACGAACGCCGACCCCGGGGCGGTCGCCGGGGAGGCGCTCGCGGCGTACTTCGATGCGGAGTGAGCGGAGCGCTCGCTACCGCTCCCCGCCGTCCCCCTCCACCTCCGCGAACGCCATCACGGCCGCCGCGATCGCCTCACGACCCCGTTCGACCTCGCTCCAGCGGATCGACTCGTTCGGGTAGTGTGCCTCGCGGATGTCGCCGGGGCCGAAGAGGACCGCGGGTATCCCGGCGTCAACGAAGTGGCGCGAGTCGGCCCCGTAGGTCGCCCCCGCGGGTGCCGCGTCCGGGACGCCCGCTTCCCTTGCTCCCGCGCGGACGGCGTCGACGATCGGTTCGTCGGGGTCGATGTCGCAGGGTTCGAACTGCACGGAGAAGCGCTCGAACGTCGGGGGATGCTCGCGGAGCCACGGGTCGTCGGCGACGACCGAATCGATTCGGTCGCGAAAGGCGCGCTCCGCCTCGGCGACGGTTTCACCCGGGGCGACGCCGATCCGGAACTCCGCGGTCAACGCGGCGGGGACGGTTGAGGCCCACGACCCCGCGTGGACGGTGCCACAGACGACGGGGTACGGGACGGGGAACTCCTCGTACAGCGGGTGGGCGTGCGTCTCGGCGCGCTCCGTCTCCAGGTCCATGAAGGTCCGGCGGATCCGCTCGAATCGCGGGAGGACGTCCTCGCCGTGCCAGCGCGCGGCGGCGTGTGCGCTCCGCCCGGTCAACCGCAATCGAGCCATGAGGCTCCCGCCGCAGGCGATCACGGGCGTCAGGTCCGTCGGTTCCGCGACGATCGCCGCGTCGCGCTCGAACGGATAGGGGTTCGAAAGTGCCGCGCTCGCCGCCCCGTAGCCGCCGTCCTCTTCGCCCGCGACCGCCTCGACGACGACCCGGAGGTCCAGATCGCGCGCGCCGGTTTCGACCGCCTCGCGCACGTCGAGGGCGGCCCCAACGCACGCGGCGACCCCCGATTTCATGTCCGTGGCCCCGCGTGCGGTCAGCGTTTCGTCGGCGGGTGCCTCCCCGCTCCGCCGGTTGACGTCACCGTCGCCCCCGCGGCGGGTCGGTTCGAACGGATCGCTGTCCCAGGATTCGGACTCGGCCGGGACGACGTCGATGTGGCCGTTGAGTACGATCGTCGGGTAGTCATCGGCTCCCGTTTCCTCCGATCCTCCATCCGTCGGATCGAGCGGGGCGTCGCCGAGTGCGAGGACGCCGGCGACGCTTCGGCGGCCGTCGACGTCGATCGCGGCCGGGTCGTCGGGGAAGGAGGGGTGGGTCGCGAGCAGGTCGGCGTCGGCCTCCCAGGTGTACGTGTGAAATCCGAGGTCGTCGAGGCGGTCGCGGAGCCAGTCGGTGGCGGCGGCCTCCTCGCCGGCGGTCGACCGGAACCGGCAGAGCCGGTCGGTGAATCGGCGTAGATCGAACTCCATGGTCGCGGCGATGCGGTCGGCCCTCCTAACGATTCTGGTCGGGGTGGGTCGCGGATCGCTGTCCTCGGCTGCCACCCTTTCTAAACGCTTATGAGGGCGCTGGCATTAGGGGAAGTGCGGGCCGGTAGCTCAGTTAGGGAGAGCGTCCGGCTTTTAACCGGACGGTCGGGGGTTCGAATCCCTCCCGGCCCGTGTATAACGACAGCGAGCAACGCCGCTCGCTGTCAGATGGCGACAGAGGGAGGATTCGAACTACGCGAGACGAGCGAAGTGAGTCTCGCCATCGAGTTCGAATCCCTCCCGGCCCGTATTCTGCGCCGGCGAGTACCATCGCGAGCCGATACGTTCCGACATGCCGAACGTGTCGTCCTATGTCCCCGACGAGCTGCTCCACTCTCGAAGTTCTCCGTCGGCAACGACCTCCGTTTCGACGTTCTCGAACGTCATCCCGCCGTATGCGGCGGTGCTGTCCGGGCCGACATAGATGCCCGCGCCGCCGGAATCCGCCGCACGCGCGGTCGTGAGCGTCACCTCGACGTTGTCGCGGAAGCGAAACGCCTGATCGACCGCCCCGCGCGCCGTCACGTTGTTCAGCGTGAGCTCACGCATGTCGTCGAACAGGATCGTGTTCGTAAACGCGCCGGCGACGGTCACGTTCGAGACGGTGGTGCCATCGAATCCGGCAGCGTACAACCCCGACCCGCCGGCGAGTGCGGCCTCGTCGGTCCTGATCACGACCTCGTCGATCGTCAACTCCCGCCGTCCGTCCTCGACGTGACCGAGCGTGATACCGCGGGCGTTTTCGAGGCATGAAACACCCCTGATGGAGAGGTTCCGTACCTCGTTTTCCGGGTCGGACCGGATCGCCGTGAACGCACACCCGGTGATCGTTCCGTCGCGGATCGTTATCGAACGGTGCGGCCCTCGGTGGAGCTGCACGCCGTAGCTCGGGTCGTTCTCCGGCTCGATGGTAAAGTTCCGAAGCGTTCCGTTCGTCGTCGGGGTGTCGTCGTCCTCGACGAGGTGCATCGTTTCGCCGTCCCAGATCCCGTTCCGCTCGACCCCCTCCCGTTGGGCGTCGAACTGGAACGGCGCGTCCGAGCCGCCTTCGCCGCCGCGAGTCGCGACATATCCGTCGACGGTGACGTTCTTCGAGGAGACGATGTCGGCGTGGTGGTAGCGAATAAAATCGCCGTAGAGGTCCTTTAACTGGACGTTTTCCGCGTGTGCGGGCATGATCCCGTTCGAATCCGGGGAGTCGATCCGGACGTTCCGTATCCCCCAGTTTCCAGCACCCTCGTATCCGGGTTCGTCGTATCCGACGTTCGAAAGGAGCGCTCCGCCCTGGATACCCTCGGGGCGGATCCCCTCAAATACCGTCGAGCGACCCGCGCCGACGAGCAGGGTATTCTCCCCTATCAACGGCGTCCGTTCGAGGAGGTATCGTCCGGGCGGGAAATACACGATCCCGCCGCCCGCCGCGTCGACCTCCGCGAGGAGTTCGTGAACGGCCGTTCCGACCTCCGTGGTGCCGTCTCCTTCGATCCCGTGTTCCTCGACGTTCCACCCGATCGAGTCGGTTGGTTGCTCGGAAGCGGCGTCCTCGGCGAGCGATCCCCTCCCTCTCCACCCCGCAAGCACGCCGACGCCGCCGGCGGCAGTGGCAAGGAACGCTCTTCGTTGCAGTATGGAGGGGGCCATATCGTCAGTTCTCTCCGGGATGCGATAATTCCGGGGGCCAGCCGCTCGGGACGCCCCTGTGAGAGACGCCGATGTCGTCACGTGGACGGTCGGGCACCGACCTGCTGCACCCGGCTCCCGCTATTCGTTTTACCAGCGGAACGGGCTCGTACGCCGGTGATCTCACCGTGACTGTTTATATACTCTTTCGCGCACGATTTCTATACCGACCTTCGTTCGATTCCCGCTGCTGGCCCGCTGGCCGACGCCTCAGTCCTCCCCAGCCTCGTTTGGGCGGGGCCGCCGGACTACTCGGCGGCTCCGCCCAAACTCCCTCGCGCTCGGTTCGCGCTCTGAAAAGAGCGCTCACCGGACCGCGCCGACCGCGCCGACCGTACCGACCGCGCCGACCGCGCCGACCACGCCAACCGTCCCGACCACGTCGGGTGGTTATATACGCCATTCCGGAGTGATCGTGTGTATATAAGCGCCGGCTCCCCCACCGTCGGTTCCGCCTTCCGACGCCTTTTGAGCGTGCCGCGAGAGGATAACGTATGCAGCCCGTGACCGCGGCGGACTATCACGCACTCGCGAAGCCGGCGGATCCCCGACTCTCGCCCGACGGCGAACAGGTCGCGTTCCTCCGTCAACAGGCGCTCGATGACGAACGAACCGAGTCGACGGTCTACCTCACGGACGTCGACGGTTC
>PWGU01000070.1 GCA_003554605.1 Halorubrum sp. | reverse complement strand
TCGCTCGATGCGGTCGAGTCCGACCTCCGCGTCGGCGAGGACGGCGACCTGATCGGAACGGTGACCAACGAGGGCCCGGTTGAGGCCCGTAACGTTATCGTCAGATACGCCGAGGACTCCCCGAACGTGATCCCGATCGAGGACGCCATCGCGGTCGGGACCCTCGCTCCCGGCGAGTCGAGCGAGTTCCGGCTCCCCATCGAGATCGGCGGTGAGGCCGAGGCGATCGATCGTGCCGCCGACATGGTCATTGAGTACCGAAACGCCGACCTCGAACGCCGTGCATACGAGGACGTCGAACTGCTCTTCGAGGTCGAGCCGAAGCGCGATCAGTTCATCGTCGAGATGGTCGATCGGGAGATCACCGCCGGGGAGACGAAACTCGTCGACGTCGAGGTGACGAACAACCTCGATCAGACCGTCGAGGACGTCGAGGGCCGACTGTTCACGAACGACCCGCTCGACAGCGACGACGACGAGGCGTTCGTCGAGGAGCTCGCTCCCGGAGAGTCGACGACGATGACCTTCGAGTTGGAGGCGGCGTCGGGTGCGACCCCGAAGACCTACCCGGTCTCGTTCGACTTCCGGTATGACGACGAGCGGGGTAACAGCCAGCTCTCGGACACCACACGGGTCGCGATCACGATCCTTGAGAGCGAGGGCGGTATCCCGTGGCTCCTCGTGATCGGCGCGTTGGTCATCGTCGCGGTCGCGGGCGGCGGCTACTACGTCTACCGTGAACGATAGATGACGGGCCTCGACGATCGGATCTACGCGCTCACGCGGCGGGTCAACGAGACGATCGTCGGTCGCTCGAAGGCCGTCATTCTCGCGTTCCTGCTCGTCACCGTCGTCTTCGCCGGCGGGATGTCCGCCATCGAGACGGAGACGGACGCGACCGGCGGATTTACCGATGACCTGCCCGAACAAGAGGCGCTGGATGCTATCAACGCCGAGTTCGATGACCCCTTCGAGCCAAGTTCGGAATCGACCCAGCTGATCCACGTCGGGAACGACGTGTTGACCAGGGGTGAGCTGGTGAGCATACTGCGGGTGTTAGAGCGGACCGAAAGCCGCGACCAGCTCCGATATGACTCCGCGAACGGCCCCGCGACGATCGTCGCCCAGACGCTCGATCCGAGCGCACAGAGCCCGGCAGAGATGCGGCGCGCTATCGAGCGTTCGACCGACTCGGAGCTTCGATCGGCGATCCGTCAGGCGAACGAGAACCCCCAGTTCTCCGCGATCCTCTCGGACGATTTCAACCCGAATCAGGCCTCCGCGTCGGCGTCCATCACGGTCATCACACACGACGTCCCGCAGGGGTTCGACAGCGACGACCTGGCCGACGTTCAGACGACGATCGACGACTTCGCGAGCGACGAGCCGAGCGATATCCGCGCCTTCGGTGCGGGGATCATCAACGACGAGTTCGGTGCGATCATCGGCGATTCACTCGCCATCGTCATGCCCATCGTGTTGGTGCTTTTGTTCGGGTTCCTTGCGTTCGCCTATCGTGACCCGATCGATATGGCGCTCGGGCTGTTCACGCTCATGTTGACGCTCGTCTGGGCGTTCGGGTTCCTCGGGCTGTCCGGGATCCCCTTCGATCAGCAGCTCATCGCCGTCCCCGTGCTGTTGTTGGCCGTCGGGATCGACTTCGGGATCCACATCGTCAACCGCTATCGCGAGGAGACGGTGAAGGGGATCGAGCCGGAGCCCGCGATGACGATCGCGGCGAATCAGTTAGTGATCGCGTTCATCATCGTCACCGTCACGGCCGTCTTCGGCTTCGGCGCGAACGTCTTCTCCGAACTCGATCCGATCCGTAACCTCGGTATCGCCTCAGCGATCGGGATCGTCTTCACGCTGCTGTTATTCGGGGTCTTCCTCCCGGCACTGAAATTGGAGGTGGACCGGCTCCGTACGCGATACGGCGTTCCCGAGTTCGGCTCGACCCCGATCGCCTCCGAGGAATCGCTGCTCGGCCGACTTCTCGGGTCGTTTGCGATCGTCGGACGACGTGCCCCGGCCGTCTTCGTCGTCGTCCTGCTCCTCGCCGGTGCCGGGTTGGGTGCCTACGGGGCCGGCGTCGACACCACCTTCGACAACGAGGACTTCCTCCCGCCCGAGGAGGAGGCGTGGTACGTGGGGTACATCCCCGAGCCGTTCGCGCCCGGCGAGTACACGGTGACCTCGACGATCAACCTGCTCGACGCCCGCTTTGAGGCCAATCAGGAGGAATCGATCACGATATTCGTCGAGGGGCCGTTCGAACAGGACCACGCTTTGGAGGCGCTCGCCGCCCCCGATGACGACCCACCGAGTTCGCTCGCCGTTGGACCCGGGGGGCAAGCGGACGCGACGAGTATCGTGACGATCATCCAGTCGCAGGCGGACGCCGACGAGGAGTTCGGTGCGCTCGTCGCCCGCAACGACCGCAGCGGCAACGGGATCCCGGACCGCAACCTCGATCGGATCTACGACGAGTTGCTCGCCTCCGAGGCCGGGGGCCAAGCCGAGCGGTACCTCACCGAGGATCGCCGCGGCGCACAGATCGAGTATGCCGTGGAAACGAGCGCGTCACAGAGCGAGGTTGCCGCCGACGGGGCCGAACACGCCGAGAGCTTCCGGTACGGCGCGGTCGCAACGGGGGAGATCATCATCTTCGACGTCATCAGCGACCTGATCTTCGAGTCGGCCATTCAGGGACTGCTCCTCGCGCTCGGGCTTTCCGGGGTCTTCCTCGTGATCTCGTATGCGATACTCGAACGTCGGCCATGGCTCGGGGTGGTGAACGTCTTCCCGATCCTGATCGCCATCGCGATGTTAGTCGGAACGATGCGCTACCTCGGGTTCCCGCTCAACGCGCTGACGGCGACGATCCTCTCGATCGGCATCGGGCTTGGGATCGCCTACTCGGTCCACATCACGGCCCGGTTCATCGACGAGTATGACGGGAACGAGGACGTGTACGTCTCGCTCCGCACGACCCTTTCGGGCACCGGCGGCGCGCTCGCGGGCAGTATGATGACGACCTCGCTCGGGACGGGTGCGCTGGCGCTCGCCATCACGCCCGTCCTCGGTGACTTCGGCCTCCTGATCGCCATCAGCGTTTTCTACTCCTTCGTCGCCGCCGTGGTCGCGCTCCCGCCGGCGCTGTTCCTCTGGGATCGGTACACGAACGGGACCGCACCCGCCTGAGCGGGAACCGATCGGAGGCGAGGTGCGATCGCGATCGGAGGCGAGGTGCGACCGGATGGACCGCACAAGCACGTAAGCCCCTTCGGACCTAAGGAGGGCTATGGACCCGTCATGGCGGCTTGGGCTGCGGACGCAGGCCGAGGAGCGGCGGGACGTCGAACTCGCGGTCGAGGGGTCGTTTCCGTCCTGGCTTGAAGGGACGTTCATCGTTAACGGCCCCGGGCAGTTCGAGGTCGGGGGGACGGCGCTCGAACACTGGTTCGACGCGCTCGCGATGCTCCGTGGCTTCCGATTTTCGGACGGTTCGATCCGGTACACCAACCGATTCGTCGGAAGCAAGGACTTCCGCGTCGCCCGCGAGGAGGGTCGAATCCGCCGATCGCTTCCCGGCACGCCGGCGGACGCCTCGCCGCCGGCCCGTCTGTACCGTGCGGCGACCGGCGCGTTTCAGGACAACCCATCGATCGGCGTCGTCGAGCTCGACGGCGACCTCTACGCCGTCACCGAGAGCCCGATCGGAATTCAAATCGATCCGGAGACGTTGGAAACGACCGGTCGCCGTGACCTCACCGCAGGGCTCGACGCCACCGTCACGCTTGGACACACCCACGTCGATGACGGGGTGCAGTGGGGGCTCGCCGCCCGATTCGGTGCCGAGAGCACCTACACCCTCTTCCGTCGCGACCCCGGTGGGGAACCGACGCCGTTGACGCGGCTCGTCTTCGATTCCCACCCGCCGTATCTGCATTCGTTCGCGTTGACGGAGCGATTCGTCGTCGTCCCGGAGCCACCCTTCGGCGTCGACTTCCGCGCCCTCGGGCTTCGGCTGCCGTTCGGTGTGACCTTCCTCGATGCGTTCGGTCCACGGGACGCCCCGCCGCGATTTCATCTCCTCGACCGCGGGACCGGCGAGCGCGTGGCGGTCGTCCACGACGACCCGTTCTTCATCTATCACATCGCGAACGCCTTCGAGCGCGACGGGGCGGTCCTGCTCGATGCCGTCGTCTTCGAGGACGACACGGCCGTTTCGGGCCTCTCGATCGAAAACCTCCGGAGTGAATCCCCTGATCTCCCACAAGGTGATTTCATCCGATTTACCCTCCCGCTCGATGGCGGCGATGCCGGCCGCGAACTCCTTCGTCGCGGCCCGGTGGAGTTCCCGACGATCAACTACGGCGCGTCCAACGGACGCCCGTATCGGTACGCCTACCTGGCGGCAACCGACCGTGGTAGCCTCCCGACCGGGATCGCCAAGGTTGACGTGACCGGCCCGACGGCCATCGAATGGGCCGACCCACATCTGCACCCGGGCGAGCCGCTTTTCGTTCCCGCACCGTCGCGGTCGGCCGAGGATGATGGGGTGTTGCTCTCGCTCGGGATCGACACCCGTGCGGAGCGCTCGGTGCTCTGCTGTCTCGACGCCGAGACGCTCAGCGAACGCGGCCGGGCGACGCTTCCCCACCGGCTCCCGTACGGGTTCCACGGGCAGTTCTACGGGCCGGTGGATCCCGGGCGGTCGATGGCGTAAGCCGGCGTCAATCTCGACGGCTTGCGTATAACCCGCTCCAGCCTCCAGCCCATCCGCGGTCGACCGTTATGGCCAGTCTGGATCGACGCCGACGAGGTCCGCGCTCACGTTCCAGAGCATTTCCCTGACGGCCGGGTCGGTCGCCTCCGCGGAGGGCGCGGTTGGACCGTCCCCGGTCACGTATTCGCCGGTCCGATCGCCATACATCGGATCCATGACGAGCGAACGGAGCCGCTCCGCACCCTCCCGTTCGGTCGTTCCGACACCGGGAACGAGCGCCGCCGCCCGGATCAACAGCCGTGTTCGGAGCGAGGAATCACGAAAGAGGTTCGTCGACGGGATAAAGCCGGGATGGACGCAGTTCGCCGTCACCCCCGACTCCGTCGGGAGGCGGTCAGCGAGTTCCACGGTGAACGCGATGTTCGCGAGCTTCGACCGGGCGTACGCGTCGAGGGCGTCGTACTCGCGTTCACAGCCGAGGTCGTCGAACTCGAGGCTCGCGCGGGTGTGGATCCCTGAGGCGGTGACGACGATCCGTGCGGGCGCGGAGGCGACGAGGCGGTCGAGGAGCTCGTGGGTCAACAGATACGGCGCGAGGTGGTTGACCGCGAGGGTCAACTCGAATCCGTCCTCGGTTTCGACACGCCGACTCGAGGAGCAGCCGGCGTTGTGGACGAGCACGTCGATCCGGTCGTAGGTCGTCAGTAGCTCCCGGGCGAGCGACCGGACGGCATTCCTCGTCGAGAGATCCGTCCGGTGAAATCGGATCGCGCCCTCCAGCCCCTCTGTATCCGAGACGAGCGCCGCCCCGCGTGTCTCCGAGCGGCCCACGACGGCGACGGTCATGCCGTCCGCGGCGAGGTCCCGTGCGAGGAGTCGGCCGATCCCGCTCGTGCCGCCGGTCACGACCGCGACCGATCCCGTCCCCTCGGGCATGCTCATACGGATGTACCACCGGGGTCGCCGCGGCTTTTCGCCTCCTCGCCTATCGATCGCCGTCGCCAGAGATACACCGCGGCCGGGACGATCGCGAGCAGCCAGACGAACGACGTGAGCACGTACACCCACGTGCGCTTCGGCCAGTCGGCGTGCTCGCGGACGCGTCTCGCGTCGAGGAAGATCGCGATCGGGAGCCCGAACCAGACGCCGAAAAAGAGCAGCCCCCAGATCGTCTCCGGAATGGCGGTCACGCCGAAGAACGCGACCAGCCAGCCCGGGATCGCGAGCAACACGGCCCGCTGCGGGATCGTCGACGGGGGCGGGCCCTGTCGCTGTTGGGGGTCCTTCGTGGGCGTGCTCTCGGTGGGTCGATCGGCGGGCTCTTCGGCGTGTTCGGGCTCGTGTCCGGCATACTCGTCTCCATCCACCGCGGGATCGTCCTCGCGTTCGTGCTCCTCGATGGTCTCCACGAAATCGAGGAACTCGGCCACGAGATCGAGCGCCTCCCGGTCGACGATCAGTCGCGCGAGGGTGTCGCCGTCGATGAGCTTCACGTTGAGCCGGTCGGCGAGGTCCTTCGCCTGTCCGGTGAACTCGTTGGTGGTGACGACGAGGACCTTGTCGACCCCGTTATACTGGTGTCTCAAGCTTGCGTACTGCTGGATGTCCGGCGATCCGACGGTCGTGTTCGGCCCGTACCGCTTCGCCTGGATGAGCAGCGTCTGCGGATACGGTGACTCCTTTCTGGCCGTGACGTCGACGCCTTCATCGGCGCTCTCGGATGAGACGCTCGTCTCCCATCCCATCCGCTCCCAGAGCGCCGCGATGAAGTGCTCAAAGTCGTATGGATCCATCCGCTGGAGGACGGATTTCAACTCGTCGAGCCCCTCGATCGGTCCCTCCTCGATCGGCTGGGTCGAGGCGCTACGCCGGTTTGACCGGGGCTGTGTGGCCTGTGTTCGGCCCGAAGAGGAACCCCCGCTGTCTTTGCCTACGTTACGGATCCAGCGGTAGAGCTCCCGATAGAGGACGTACCTGAGGAACCGCTTCATGCGGGCGGCCTCCCCAATGTGTGTTGGTGGTCATGGTGCCCGGTCATCTGTCTCGTTCGGTGAACGTTTGCGTCTCGGATGTATAAACCGTCGGGAGCGGTGGCCCCCCAACCGCCCGTAGTCACCGCCGATCGCGACGCACTTGCTTCAGTACCCCTGCGCGTTGCCGTCCTTTCGGGGTTCGGTCGCCGCCGAGAGGACGCCGTCGTTGTTACGCGCGATCTGTGCGCCGCCGAACATGACCGGCGAGAGCATGGCGACCTCGTGACCCTTCCGCACGAGGCGGGCGGCGACGGCCGAGTCGAAGTGGGGCTCGACCGCCAACTCGCCACCCTCCCGGTAGCGCCACCGTGGCTCATCCAGCGCGCGCTGTAACGGCATCCCGTAGTCGACGAGGTTGGAGATGACCTGCACGTGGCCCTGTGGCTGCATATAGCCGCCCATGACGCCGAAGGCCGCCCAGTCGTTCTCATCGAGTTTGACGACGGCCGGGATCAGCGTGTGGAACGGCCGCTTGCCGGGTTCGAGCCGGTTCGGGGGGTCGGGGTCGAGCGAGAACGACGCTCCCCGGTTCTGGAGGGCGATGCCGGTCTCGCCGGCGACGAGCCCGGAGCCGAAGCCGGCGAACCGGGAGTTGATGTAGGAGACGACGTTGCCCTCGTCGTCGGCGACGGTGAGCAGGACGGTGTCGGCGTCCTCGGCGTTCGCGTCGGGGACGCCGAAGGTGACGCCGTGGTTCGCCCGGTCGCCGATCTCCGCGGCGCGCGTTTTCGCCCACTCGGTTGAACCGAGCGGCGGATGCTCCTCGAACTCCGGGTCCGTGATGTACCGGTGGCCGTCGTGGAACGCGAGCTTCATCGCCTCAGCGAAGGCGTGTACCCGCTCTGGGGAGTCGTACGGGTGTTCGCCCGCGTCAACCTCGTTCGCGATGTTGAGCGCCTCCAACGCGATGAGCCCCTGGTTGTTCGGCGGCAGTTCGTACACCTCCGCGCCGTTGTACGTCGTCGAGACGGGTTCGGGCCACTCGACTTCGAAGTCGGCGAGATCCGCGTGGCTCATGAACCCGCCCTTCGAGCGCACCTCCTCGACGATCGCGTCGGCGATCTCGCCCTCATAGACGGCGTCCGCGCCTTCCTCGGCGATCAGCTGCATCGACGCGCCGAGCCGCGGGAGGGTGGCGACCTCACCGACGCCGGGTGCCTTTCCGTCATCGAGGAACGCCTCGCGGGCGTGATCGTCGGTGAACAGCTCCTCCGCGCCGGCCCAGTGGGAGGCGATCACCTCCGAGACGGGGAAGCCCTCTGTCGCGAAGCGGATCGCCGGCTGGAGCACGTCGCCGAGACTGAGCCGGCCCAACTCCTCGACGGTCGCCTCCCACCCACGGGCCGTTCCCGGGACCGTGACGGTGTGGGGCCCATAAAAGGGCATCCCGGCGTCCTGGCTCTCATCGACGGCGTAGCCGCCGTCCTCCGGGTAGTACGAGGAGATATCCTCGGCGGCTTCGAGCGCCCCGCGGACGTTCTCGATCGTCGCCTCCGCCGGTGCGCCGCCGCAGGCACGCATCGCGCCGACCTCACCCTCGGCGGTCCGGTAGAGCGCGAAGACGTCGCCGCCGAGCCCCGTCGAGGTCGGCTCCACCACGTTGAGCGCCGCGGCCGTCGCCACCGCGGCGTCGAAGGCGTTGCCGCCCTCGCGAAGGACGGAGATGCCCGCCTCGCTCGCGAGCGGTTGACTCGTCGCGACGACGCCACGCGGTCCATAGACGGTCGATCGACGTGAGGTAAATCGGTCGAGATCCGGATCCATGTGGTTCAGTTGGCGACCACGCTAATCAATGCCCCCGATGCGGCCGGGTTTTCTCGTACCGGGCTTTGTTGAAATCCGCTTCGTTGAGATATTCGTTCGTCCGCAAGCCGGTCGATGGGGGAGGCGATTGAGCGGTTGGTTGCTCGGATCGGTTGGTTGGGTTGTTTATAAGCAGTGATGAGCGGTCGTGAGGTTTGTTATAAGTGGAGAGGGCAAGTCGGGGTATTCGGTGGAGCGACGAGCGAGAGGCGCGGATCGAATGCCGTCGCTGCACTTACACTCAAACCCGTACTCACGCCTGCACTCGCACTCGGACCCACACCCGGACTCGTACTCACACCCGCACCGCGGCCTCAGGCCTCCCCAGCCTCGCCACGGCTGGCGGAGACGCCAGCCGTGGGCTCCCTCGCGCTCGGTGTCGCGCCCTCCGGGCGCTCACCGGAGCGCGCCGACTGCCGGAGGTGGCTTATAAGCGACCTCGTCACCGCTCGGTGGGGGTTATAAGTAAACGATCGAGTTTGGGCTCACCCGTTGTGTCCCGCCTGCCAACCACCAGCGCTCAACACACAGCAGGTGTCGCGGATTCCAACAGCGCTTCAGCCGGTTAAAAAGGGCTGACCCTACTCGTAGTCCTCGTAGGTCGGCCGGCCCGACTCCGGCGGGAACTCCTCGACCGGAACGGTCGTCTCCGCGCCGCTTTCCATGTCCTTGATCGTGTACTCGCCGTTTTCGAGGTCGCGTTCGCCGACGACGACGACCGTCTCGGCGTTGATCGAGTCGGCGTAGCCGAGTTGTGCCCCGAAGGAGCGATCGGACACGTCCGCTTCGACCACGAGGTCGTCGCCGAGGGCCCGAAGGTCGCGGGCGACGGCGGCCGCCTCCGCGCGGGTGTCGCCGACTGAGAGCACGTAGTAGTCCGTCGAGAGCGTCTCCTCGGGCCAGACGCCGGCACGTTGACAGAGCAGCTTCAGGGTGGCGTGGCCGGGCGCGACGCCGACGGCGGGGGTCTGCTGGCCGCCGAAGCTCTCGATCAGGTCGTCATAGCGCCCGCCGCCGAAAACGGAGCGGGAGACCTCGCCGGTGGAATCGAAACACTCGAAGACGACGCCGGTGTAGTAATCGAGTCCCCGCGCCGTGGTGAGCGAGATCTCACAGAACTCGCCGGCACCGAAGTCGTCGGCGGCCGCAAGGACCGCGCTCAGGTTCTCGACGGCGGCCGCGACGTCCTCGCCGCCGGCGGCCGCGACCGCATCGAGGTCGGCGGGAGTTTCGACGCCCGTGATCAGGTCGTCGAACTCGCGGGCGACCTCCCGGTCGAGCCCCGCGTCGGTCAGCAGGCCGAGATATTCGCCCTCGTCGACCTTCGCGCGCTTGTCGACGGCGCGGATGGCGGCGGCCGTGTCGACCGCATCCGGGTCCGCCGCGAGCGCCCGCACCAGCCCGCCGAGGATGTCGCGGTGGGAGACGCGAAACTCGAAGTCCTCGCCGGTGAGCCCGAGGCTCGTGAGCGCATCGGCCGCGACCGCGAGGACCTCGGCATCCGCCTCCGGTGCATCGGAGCCGAAGATGTCGATGTTCGTTTGGTAGAACTCGCGGAACCGGCCCTGTTGGACCTGCTCGTATCGCCAGAAGGGCCGCGTCGACATCCACTTGATCGGCTTCGAGAGCTCCTGGCCCTTCGCGACGACCATCCGGGCGACCGTCGGCGTCAGCTCCGGCGTCAATGCGACCTCCCGGCCGCCTTTGTCCTCGAAAGCGTACAGCTCGTCGACGATCTCCGCGCCGGATTTATCGACGTACATCTGCGTCCGCTCCAACGCGGGTGTCGCGACCTCGCGGAACCCGTAGCTCGCGGCGGCCCCCTCCACCGCGTCGGTCACCGACCGCCGCGCCGACTGCTCGCCGGGATAGATGTCACGAAACCCTTTGAGTCCCTCGTACATATACGCGGGTTTGGCGAGCGTCCGCTTGAAAGCACGCTTTTCTCCCCGTCGGTGCGGTCCCGGTCAGTCACCGAGGATCCCGCCGATCATCCCCGCGAGCGCGGCGTCGAGCGCGAACAGGGCGGTGAGGAACAGGCCGATGACGAGCACGCCGGCCCCGCCGAGGAGGCCCCCAAGCGGGCCGCCGATCAGCCCGACGAGCCCCCCGAAGGCCGCGAGGATCAGGGTGAGGATGATCCCGCTCACCGAACCCGCAAGCAGGCCGTGCCAGCCGCCCGAGAGCAACCCACCGCCGGCGACGTAGCCCGCGACGAACCCGCCGATGAGCCCCGCGCCGATGTGGCCGATCACGGGCGCGAACGTCGCCAACAGGCCGGCGATGATCATGACGATGAACCCGTAGCCGACCGCACGCCAGTTGGTCATGGCGGCTCTATTTACTCAGTACATAAATGCGCGGCGGCTGCCCCCGCTTCGATATATAAAGAATCTGAACGTCCCCGGCCCCCTCTATAACGAATCGATATCGCGTGACTGCTCACTCGACCCGGCCGTGGACGTACGTCTGATCGTGTTCGGGAAACACGTCGCGGACGACCGCCTCGTCGTGTGTCTCCGCGAGGAGCGTCCGGATCTCCCCCTCGTAGTCCGCCTTGGTGATCTCCTCGCTCGGCCCCTGTTCGACCTCGAAGGTCGCCTCGACGAGCCGGTCGACGGCATGTCGACCGAACCCCGAGAGCGGCGAGATGTAGTCGACGCCGTGTCGGTCCTCCAGGCTCTGTGCCTGTGCCCGAGAGACCGTCGGGACGCGGTCGTCGCGCCGGGTGCCATCGGCGACGGCGTCGACGTCGAGCCCGGCGATCGTCTCCAAGGCGTGTTCGTGTATCCGTTGGATCCCGTTGCGGGGATAGCCGTCCGCGAGCATCATCTCCGCGGCCTCCTCGGCGACGGCGTGATCCAGATCGACCCGCTCGAACGGGAACTCGAGCTCGCGGGCGGCACGCTCGGCGTGTTTCCAGTCGTCGGTGAGCCCGAACGTCCCGGTCACACACCGGACGGTATAAAAACGGTCGAGCAGCAGGGCGGCCAGCGAGGAATCCTTCCCGCCGCTGTACAGAAGCGCGAGCTCCATCTACCGCCGCCGGATGTCGAAGCTCTTGCGCTCCGGCTGCAGTTCCTTCAACAGGTCACGCATCTGGTCCTCGTCGATGCGACCCTGCACCCGGCCGCTCTGTGCGAGCGCGGCGACCTGCTGTTTCACCTGCTTTGCGAACTCGGGTTTCGACATCTCGACGGCGTTGAGCCGCTGCCGTGCGCCATCGGTCAGGTGCTGTTTGAGGACGGCCTCCTGTTGGGCTTTCGCGCGCTCTTGGGCCTCCTGTTGGGCCTCCTCGTTACCGTCGCTCTGGGCCCGTTCCTGCAGCTCTTGCATCTTCTTTTCGCGCAGTTCTGCGAGCCGTTCGTCGTCTGGATTCCCGCTCATGGACGCCCATTCACGGTCCGGCCGAAAAATGATTTCGGAGCCACCGTCGCACCCGTCTAGCACCCCGCGAGCGGTCGCCGATCCCGCTTCGGGCGGTTTAAACGATCCAGCGGCGTACTCCTCCACAATGAGCGAGTCACGCGACTTCTGCCCCCGCTGTGGCGAGCCGGTGCCCGACCGAGCGGAGCCGCTTCCGGGACGGCCACGCGGACGAACGGCGCTGTTGTGTGACGATTGTTATTTTGCCGACTTCGACCTCGTCGACGCACCGGATCGGATCGAGGTGCTCGTCTGTGCCGGCTGCGGGGCGGTCCGTCGCGGCGAGTCGTGGCGGGACGTCGGCGCGCGCGACTACACGGACATCGCGGTTGAGGAAGTCGCGGAGGCGCTCGGCGTTCACGTCGACGCCACCGACGTGGAGTGGGGCGTCGAGCCCGAACAGGTCGATGCGAACACGATCCGGATGCATTGCCGATTCTCCGGGATCGTCCGCGGGACACGCCGGACCGCGGAGGTGATGGTACCGGTGATGGTCTCCCGGGGAAGCTGTGACCGCTGTGGGCGGATCGCGGGCGGCTACTACGCCGGGGTCGTACAGGTCCGTGCCGACGAGCGTGAACTCACCGCCGCGGAGCGTACCGAAGCGGTGTCCATCGCCGAGTCGTACGTCGCGAAACAGGAGGCGAAAGGCGACCGGGAGGCGTTCATCACGGAGATCAAAGAGACCGATGATGGGCCCGATATCAAACTCTCCTCGAACCGGCTCGCGGAGAACGTCGCCGGCCGGATCACCGACGTGCTCGGCGGGAGCTTCGAGTCGTATCCGACGCTCGTCACGGAGGATGGCGACGGAAACGAGGTGTACCGCGTCACCTTCGCGATCCGGCTCCCACGATATGCCCCCGACGAGATCATCGACCCGGACGACGACGAGGGACCGGTGCTCGTGACGGGATCGAACGACCGGGTGCAGGGGATCCGTCTCGCCACCGGCGAACCGTACACCTCGGCCTACGAGGAGGGCGACGCCCCCGAGGCGACCCGGATCGGTGACCGCGACGACGCCACGGAGACGACCGTCGTCACCGTGGAGGACGAACACGCGGTTCAGATCCTCGACCCAGAGACGTACGCAGCGACGACCGTCCCGCGGCCGACGTTTTTCGATCCCGATGCCGAGACCGTCCTCGCGATCAAACACGACGGGCGCGTCCACCTCGTCCCGGACCCGGAGTGAGTACGGATACCGAACAGGCGGACGGCCCGTGCAGCACGCAACCCTTCGAGTAGACGTATATGTCGAGATAACAGGTATGTTCCGCCCGCCGGATGCCCGGCATTGCCCGGCATCCGGCGGGCGGCGGTCGATGCCCGTCGCTTCCCGGTGGTCCCGTCAGTCCGCCCGGACGGTCTGGTCGGCTTCGCGCGCGGCGACCCGCTCGGACTCCGTTACCTCGATCCCGCGGCGCTGGAGTTGGTCGATGAATTCGGCCTCGCTGAGGCCGGCCTGCTTGGCCGCTTGCGACAGTGTGAGCGTTCGCGCACCGTACAGCGTCAGCGCACTCGACAGCCCGTTCGTTGCCATACCCCCTCCTCTGAAGCGAAAGATTATGAAGGTTACTAATTGTTAGAGGGCCATGATACACCTTATATGGTATTATGTATCTCGGCTTCTCGGTCGGTTGATATAATGCCATTCACCGCGGCTCGGTGGAATTATGTCCCTTGACGGCTCATTGTCGGATATGAACAGACAACAGTTCATCGCGCTGTTCTTCGCGTTCATCATGGTGTCCTCCATGATCGCGTGGGGAGTGACCCTTCTGTAGGGTGAAGACTCCACCCACGCGGACTGTCCCGTTCCCGTGAGCGGCGCGACCGTCCTTCTCAGCGCGCCCATCCGCGTGGCCGCACTCAGCCGTCCCCCCACACGTCCGAGAGGGGATGGTTTCGTCGGCGCTCCGCGTCCTCCTCGGTGCGTGTTCGGGTGGTACCACCGGTGTTGTCGGCCGATCCGGTGGTGTGGCTCCGGGACGCTCCTCCCCCGGTGCCCTCCGCCGCGGCCCCCGTTCCGGAGCGTCCACCGGAACCGGCCGTCTTCCCGCGAGTGCGCCGGGAACCGCGCCCCGGACCGGACGGCGTCGCGTCGATGCCCGCGAGCGCGGCGGCCGGGTCGAACGCCGGTAGTTCGGGGGCAGTCATCGCCTCGACCTGCTCGCGGAACCACGGCGGGGTGTCCGCCGCGGCGCGGTCGAACAGGTCGAGCAGGGAGTCGTCCGCGAGGTAGGTCGCGCCGTAGTCATCGGGCGCGCGCACGACCCGCCCACACGCCTGAATGACCGTGCGAAGCGCCGCGCGGTGATACCACGACCATTGGCCCTCCTCGAGGCGTCGAGCGACCCGCGAGTCGTTCGTATTCAGATACGGCGCTTTACAGATCACCTGCCAGCGGCACAGGTCGCCCTTTAAATCGAGCGCCTCCTCCATTTTCACCGAGACGAAGACCTCGGGGTCGGGGCTCGCCTTCCACGCCTCCAACTCCGCGTCGCGGTTCTCTCTGGTGTGTCGCCGAACCCGCGCGGCCACGCCGAACTCGACGAGTTTCTCCACGAGTCGACCGGCGATCGCATACGAGTGCGCGTGGATGAGGCCTTTCTCGTCGGGGTGTTCCGCCATGAGCTGGACGATGAGCCGGGCGATCCGCGGGATCGTCTCGTCGCGGTGCTCGTAGGTCATCGACCCCTGTGTTACGTCGTAGAGCCGGCGGTGTTCGAGCGGGAAGGTGTGTTCGACGTCGACGAGCGCGACGCTCCCGGGGTCCAACCCGACGCCGCGACAGAACGCCTCCTTCGAGAGGATGGTCGCCGACAGCAACGCGAACCGGTTCCCCCGGCTCCAGACGGTGTGTTTGAGGTAGCGTGCCGGATCGAGCGGCTTGATCGTGATCGCGCCGCCCTCGCCGTCCGGCTGGTCGACGACCCACGTCGTCGGCGATTCGTGATCGCGGTAGTCCTCAAGGAACCAGCCCAGTTCGCCGATCAGCTCCTGGAGCCGGTCCCGCCGGGCGACTTCCTCGCGGCTCAACTCCGGGCGGCCGACGAGGTCGTCCTTCGCGCGCTTTGCGACGTCGCGGAGGGTCTCGACGAACCGTGCGGTCCGGTCGAGGGCGTCCTCGTCGGCGGCCGCGTCGCGCTCGACGTCGGGCACGCCTACGTCGTCCCACACGGGCACCCGGTCGGGACGGAGTTCGATGGTCGCGTACATCTCCGCCCACTCCGCGAGCCCGTGGGCCTCGTCGATCACGACCACGTCGCGTTTGCGGAACACCTCCGAGCCCGCGGTCTGCATGAAGTACGCGAGCGTCATCGCCGCGAACCGTCGCGAGGAGGCGATCGCACGGTCCGAAAAGTACGGACAGCGGTGCCGAACCGAACAGTCGAAGCCGCGCTGGCGGACGCAGGGTGCGCGGTTGACGGGCGTGTCGTGCTCGCCGGGGAGGATACAGTTATAGTTCGATTTCCCGCGGATCACGTTAAAATCGTCGAGGAGGTCGTCGGTCGCGACGTCGTCGAGTTGGGAGACCTGTGGGGGGGTGTAGTACGCGCCGGTCGCCTCGCTCGGGGCGGCATCGGCAATCTCGCGGGCCGCGCCCATCACCGACCGCGCGAGCAACGACTTCCCGCTGCCGGTTGGCGCGCGCACGAGCACGACCCGGTTGCCGGCGGCGAAGGCGTCCCGGATGTCCGCGAGCGCCCGCTCCTGTGCGCCGCGGAAGCTCGGGGCCGGAAACTCCGTGGGGATCCGATCGGGGTCCACACCCACCCCTGTCGCGGGATCGGCCTAAAAGGCTCGGAAGGGGTCGACGACGTGACGTTATCCCGGGGCCCGTTCGCTCAGCCGATGAGCCCGGCCGCGAGATGGCCGTAGTTCAAGAGGAGGTAGGTCCAGACGAAAAACAGCGTGATCCAGATCGGACCGATCACCTTTAGCTCGCGGCCGAACTGCTCATCGGAGACCTCATCCGTCGTGTGAGAGGCGAAGCTCATGACAACTTCACTTACACCGGAAGCCGTCCAGAGCCTCGCGCTTCATAATTCAACTTTTTAATTCACCCATGGGCGACGAGGACCGTGAGCGGAGTGGGAAACGCGACCGTGACTCGCCGGAAGCGATCGGCGCGCTCCGGCGAGCGCCTTTATAAAGGCGTGAGCCGAGCGCGAGGGAGGCCGGAGGGGCCGCCGAGCAGTCCGGCGGCCCCTCCGGCTGAGGCTGGGGAGGACTGAGGCCTCCGGTGGTTCCGTCGGTCACTACGGTAGTTGCCGGCATCGGCTGCTGCCGCCGATCACTGTCGGGGGTCGCTGCCGCCGATCGCTGTTGGGGGTCGCTGTCGCCGATCGCAGGCGTCGGTTGTTACCGTTGAGCAGGGACTATGAGTTCAATGGCGTCGTGTGGACACACGTCTCTTCGGTCGTGAGCCGCCGTTCACGGAGCGGAAGCGACGGAACGCCCCCAGCGGCCCGCCGAATAAACGCGAAACAACGCACAAACAAACAACCACCCGATCGTTTATGAGGATACGTAGAATGGAGGGTGATATGGACTGGGAATCGGCCGAACGTGACTTTACCGACGACGTCGTCGCCAGCGAGACGCTTGCGCGGACGTTCGAGCGGACGGCGGATCGGAACGCCGACCGGATCGCCCAACGATATAAAGGTGGGATCTACGAGCGGTCCCTCACGGCCGAGGGCGTCGTCGAGCCCGCCCCCGAGGGCGACTACGCCGACCTGACCTACGCGGAGATGCGGGCTATCGTTCGGAACCTCGCCGCCGGCTTCCGAGAACTCGGCGTCGAATCCGGCACGCGCGTCGCCATCTACGCACACACCCGGATGGAGTGGGCCCACGCCGACTTCGCCGCGCTCGCCGCCGGTGCCGTTGTCACCACGGTCTACCCCTCCTCCTCGCCGCGACAGCTTCAGTACCTCCTCGCCGACCCGGAGGCGACCGTCGTCGTCGCCGAGAACGAGGCGCTCCGTGATGAGGTGCTCGCGGTGGCTCCCGACCTCGACCACGACCTCAGCGCGGTCGTCACGATGGACTCGGTGGCCGAGAGCGACAGTGAGAATCGTGAGGATCGGCCCGCAGTCCACACGCTCGGAGAACTCCACGAACTGGGTGCGGCGGCCTTCGACCCCGACGCCTACGAGTCCTGGCTCGAGGCGACCGACGTTGAGGACCTCGCGAGCCTCATCTACACCTCCGGGACGACCGGCCAGCCGAAGGGCGTCCAGCTCACCCACGCGAACTTCCGTGAGAACCTCAACCAATGTTATAAACGGTTCGCCGACCGACCCGACCGCGACCCCGACGTTCCTGGCGTCTCCGCGGAGTCGACGACGCTCTCGTTCCTCCCGCTCGCGCACGTCTTCGAGCGGCTCGCCGGCCACTACATGATGTTCGCCGCCGGCGCGACCGTCGGCTACGCCGAGAGCCCCGACACGCTTCGGGAGGATTTCGGGCTCGTCCGGCCGACGACGACGACCAGCGTCCCGCGCGTCTACGAGAAGCTCTACGACGCGATCCGCGAACAGGCGAGCGAGTCGCCGGTGAAACAGCGGATCTTCGAGTGGGCCGTCGACGTCGGAAAAACACATCACGAGGCCGAGGATCCGGGGTTCCTCCTCGATCTCAAACGCTCCGTCGCCGACCGGCTCGTCTTCTCGTCGGTCCGGGAGGCGATCGGCGGCGAGATCGAGTTTTTCATCTCCGGCGGAGGGTCGCTGTCGGCCGAACTCTGTGCGCTCTATCACGCGATGGAGCTGCCGATATTGGAGGGATACGGTCTCACGGAGACCTCGCCGGTGATCGCGGTCAACCCCCCGGAAGCGCCGAAGGTCGGCACGATCGGCCCGCCGGTGGTCGATACGGAGATCGCGATCGATACGTCGATCTCGGGTCCCGACGATGCGACGGTCCCGGGGTCGGTCGGCGAACTGCTCGTCCGTGGCCCACAGGTCAGCGAGGGGTACTGGAACCGCCCGGACGCCACCGCCGAAGCGTTCATCGAGGCGGACGAACTCGACGAGGCGGCCGTGATCGCGGGGACGCCACCCGGGGACCGCGACGGCGACCCGGACGCGCCGTGGTTCCGAACCGGCGACATCGTCCAACTTCGCCCCGACGGCTACATCAGTTTCCGCGAGCGGGCGAAACAGCTCCTCGTGCTCTCGACGGGCAAGAACGTCGCGCCCGGCCCGATAGAGGACCGCTTCGCGGCCAACGAGTTCGTCGAGCAGTGCGTCGTGCTCGGGGACGGCCGGAAGTTCGTCTCGGCGCTTTTCGTCCCGAATTTCGATCGGGTTCGATCGTGGGCGGCCGCGGAGGGGATCGACCTCCCCGAGGAACCGGCGGCGATCTGCCGCGACGACCGGGTTCACGGGCGCATCCAGACGGAAGTCGACGCGGTAAACGAGGCGTTCGAGTCCCACGAGCAGATCAAACGGTTCCGGTTAGTTCCCGAGGAGTTCTCCGAGGAGAACGACCTGCTCACGCCGACGATGAAAAAGAAGCGGCGGAACATCCTCGACCGCTTCGGCGACGAGATCAACCTCATCTATCAGGAGGAGTGAGGCGAGCGGGCCGACGTGCCCGCGGCCACAGCATCCGACGGAGTCGCCATCGACGTCCCTTGGTCAATCGTCACCGACGTCCCTTGATCAGCGCTCCCCGAAGCATCCAGCTTAGTCGTCGCCGAGGATGACCCGGTTGGTCATCGCGGCCGGATCGAGCACCTCGTCGGCCTCCGCCTCGGTGAGGTAGCCCTCCTCGATCGCGACCTGACGCACGGTCTTACCTTCCTTTAACGCCTGTTTGGCGACCGTCGAGGCGGCGTCGTACCCGATCGCGGGATTGAGTGCGGTGGCGAGCGCCATCGAGTTTTCGACCTGCTCGGCGCAGTGTTCCTCGTTGGCTTCGAGCTTCGCGACGAAGCGCTCGCCGAACGTCTCGGCGGCGTTCGATAGCAGTTCGGCGCTCTGGAGGAAGTTGTGGGCGATGACCGGCTTGTAGAGGTTTAAATCGAGTTCGCCGCGCGCGGCACCCGCGGAGACGGCGGCGTCGTTGCCGACCACTTGGGTGTGGACCTGATTCACCGCCTCCGCGACGACCGGATTGATCTTCCCGGGCATGATCGAGGAGCCGGGCTGGTTTTCGGGCTGTTCGATCTCGCCGAGCCCGTTGCGGGGACCGGAGGCGAGCAGCCGCAGGTCGTTCGCGATCTTGTTGAGGCTGCCCGCGACGGTTCGAAGCGCCCCGTGGGCGTCGCCCATCGCGTCGTGGGCGGCCTGCGCCTCGAAGTGGTCGTCAGCCTCGCGGAACGTCGTTCCCGTCTCTTCGCTGATGTACTCCGCCGCGAGCGCCGGGAACTCCGGGTGCGTGTTGAGCCCGGTCCCGACCGCGGTGCCGCCGAGGGCCAACTCACGGAGCTGATCACGGGCGGCGCTCACGCGCTCGATCCCCTTTTGAACTTGGGTCCGATAGCCGCCGAACTCCTGGCCCAGCCGGACGGGGGTGGCGTCCTGCAGGTGGGTGCGGCCGGTCTTGACGACGCCGTCGAACTCGGCCTCCTTCGCCTCCAACTCGGCGTGGAGCGATTCGAGCGCCGGCATGAGGTCCTTCTCGACGGCCTCCAGGGCCGCGACGTGCATCGCGGTCGGGATCACGTCGTTCGAGGACTGACCGTAGTTGACGTGGTCGTTCGGGTGGACGACCCGATCGCCGATCTCCGCGCCGGCGACCTCCGCGGCGCGGTTGGCGATCACCTCGTTGGCGTTCATGTTCGAGGAGGTGCCTGAGCCCGTCTGGAAGACGTCGACCGGGAACTGCTCGTCGTGCTCACCGGCGATCACCTCGTCGGCGGCGGCGACGATCGCGTCGGCCGTCTCCTCGGCGACCAACCCGAGGTCCCGGTTCGCCTGCGCGGCTCCCTTCTTCACGACGCCGAGCGCCCGGATAAACCGTCGGCCGAACGTGACCCCGGAGATGGGGAAGTTCTCCACGGCCCGCTGGGTCTGTGCGCCCCAGTAGGCGTCCACGGGAACCTGCATCTCGCCGAGACTGTCCTCCTCGATACGGAATTGTTCACCCATAGCCGATCGGTTTCCCGGAGAGGCTGTAAAAGCTACTGAAACCCCGTGCGATTCGCCCATGACGCCAACTCGGTCGGGGACTCGCGTCCTCGCCGTTCAGACCGGTCGCCCGCCGTCGGAGGCGGCCCGTGGGCGACACGGCCGCTCGGTTATCCCCGACTTCGATCGAAAACGACAGCCGCAGTCCAGACAGCGGACGAACGGCTCGCCGGGGACGGTCGACAGCCGATGCTCGCCGACCTCGAACGGGCGCGTGACGCGACGGGGGCGGATCCGATCCGGGATCGGCGTCGACGGCGACTCGCTCAGCGCGCTTCGGACGGCGATGGTGTCGACGTCGACCTCGTCGAACCGCGGGGACGTTCGCGCGCTGTCGGCGTCCGCAACCTCCGTCCATGCGGTGACGACGACCGGCGAGTCGGTTTCGGTGTCGCCGACGACGACGACGGATCGAATTCCGTCCTCGACGAGCGCGAACCGCCACCCGTCGGTGCGGTTCCACCGGAGCTGTCCCCGGCGGATGGCCTCGCTCACGGTTCGGGTGGTGACGTATCGTCCGGGCTGGCCCAGCCGGTCACAGAAATGGTCCGTAAGCGCGTAGGCGGTCGGGTCCCGGATCGGGGGGTCCTCCGGCGTTCGCCCCGCGTTCAGCCGACTCGGGTCGCTCGATCGATACGGGTCACGGAGGTCCCGTGTCGTCGAATGGAGCGCTGGGCCCGTCCGTGAGCGGGACGGGAGCGTCCCCGATCGGTCACGAGCCCCGGGGCCCGATGGTGCGCGTCCGAGCGGTCCGGCACCGGCGCGGTCGGCTCCACGTGGACCCGGCCCCGCCGACCCGGCGTGCGGTGCGTCCGGACGATCCGTCGTGCTGGCACCGGGACGGTCGCCGCCCGGGCCACCCTGTCGGGATGCCACTGTCATCCGATATGCGACCATCTCTTAAGGATGTTACGGCGTCACACGATTTCTCGGGCGGCGGCGGGACGCGACGGCCAAACGGCTACTCGTGACCGGACACCCGAACCGGCTCGTAGGGTTCCTCAAGCCAGTCGACGTCCGAGTTCGACAGATCGATGTCGAGCGCCTCGACGGCGTCCTCCAAGTGTTCGATGCTGGAGGTTCCGATGATGGGTGCGGTGACGATATCCTTGCTCAGTACCCATGCGAGCGCGATCTGGGCCATCTTCACGCCCCTTTCGTCCGCGAGTTCCGCGACGCGGCGGTTGATCTCCTCGCCGCCACCCTCGCGGTACGGTCGTCCAAGCGCGGTTTCGTGTTCCCCGCGGACCGTCGCATCGTCCTTCTCGTACGGACGTGTGAGATAGCCCGCACCAAGCGGGCTCCACGGAAGCATGCCGACCCCCTCGCGTTCACAGAGCGGCACCATCTCACGTTCCTCCTCGCGATATACGAGGTTGTAGAGGTTCTGCATCGTCACGAACCGGTCGTAGCCCTCCCGGTCGCTGACGTGAAGCGCCTCCGCGAACTGGTGGGCCCACATCGAGGATGCGCCGAGGTATCGTACCTTCCCGCGACGGACCGCGTCGTCGAGGGCCGCCATCGTCTCCTCGATCGGCGTCGCATCGTCCCACCGATGGATCTGATAGAGGTCGATCGTCTCCATGCCGAGCCGATCGAGGCTGTGTTCGAGCTCCTGTTCGATGGTCTTCCGGGAGAGGCCGCTCGCGTTAGGGTGGGCACCGTCGGGAGCGAACCGAACTTTGGTGGCGACGACCTGTTCGTCCCGATCGTACTCCGCGAGGACCTCGCCGAGGATGGACTCGCTCTCGCCCGCCGAGTAGACGTTCGCGGTGTCGAAGAAGTTGATCCCGAGTTCGATCGCCCGCTCAACGAGGGCTTTCCCTTCCGTTTCATCGAGCATCCAGTCGTGCCCGCTCCCGAAGCTCATACAGCCGAGACAGAGCCGACTGACCGTGGTGCCCGTCCCGCCGAGCGTCGTGTACTCCATACGGCACCCGCTCGCGGCGACGTGTTAAGTGGTCCTGCTTGAACCTCTCGGTCAGGTTTCTATCGACGGTCGGATCGCTTTCGGAACGGCTTTCGGGCGGTACCGGGATGACTACCCATGCGTACTCGCCGCGCACTGCTTGACGCGTTGGCGGACGGTCCGGTCTCCGGTCCTGAACTCGCGGCCGACCTCGACGTCTCCCGAGCGGCCGTCTGGAAGGCGGTCGAATCGCTCCGTGAGGAGGGGTTCTTGGTCGAATCGACGAATGAGGGATACGTGGCCCCGGCCGATCCCCCGTACACCGCGGCGGGAATCGCCTTCGGGCTCGATGCACCGTATCGCGTGGAGCATCACGAAACGCTCGACTCGACGAACGCCCGCGCCCGGGAGCTCGCGTTGGCCGACGACACGGACACCGCCGACCTGGTCGTGGTGGCTGACGAACAGCGCACGGGGCGCGGCCGGCTCCGACGCGAATGGCGATCACCGTCGGGCGGCGTCTGGGTCTCCATCCTGACCCGGCCGTCGCTGTCGACGGCCCACGCGCCGGTGTGTACCCTCGCAGCCGCGGTCGCGACCGCCGACGCCTGTCGGGAGGCCGGCGTCGAGGCACACATCAAGTGGCCGAACGACGTGCTCGTCGGCGAGGGGGGCGAGCGCGGCGGCCGAAAGGTCGCCGGGATCCTCACCGAGATGCAGGGGGAGGCCGACCGCGTCTCGTGGCTCGTCGTCGGGATCGGCGTCAACGCCAACGTCGAACCCGAGGAGCTCCCATCGGGGGCAACCTCGTTGGCCGAGGAACGCGGGGAGTCCGTGGATCGCAGACGGCTGCTCCAGCGGATCCTCGAACGGTATCACCGCCTCGTCACCGAGCCGGATCGGATCCTCGATGCCTGGCGGGAACGGACGAGCACGCTCGGCGCTCGCGTGCGGGTTGATATGGGCGGCGAGACGGTCGAGGGGCGGGCGATCGATGTCGAGTTTCCCGGCACGCTCGTCGTCGAAACCGATGACGGGCATCGCCGACGGGTCCATGCCGGCGACTGCGAGCATCTTCGACCGGCGAGCCGTTAACGGAACGCGGGGCCTTCTCGCTGTGTCAGACGATTCATTACCGATGAGGATGAACTGACGGGTAACTGATGAGCGAAGGGGATTCCGAGAACCTCGTCGGGCGGCTGCGTGAGCTCCATCACGCAGCGACGGATCTTATGGCCGCGACCGACGTTGAATCGGTCTACGCGACGGCGGTGGAGACGGCGAACTCGGTGCTTGGGTTCGATTTCTGTACCGTGTTCGTCCCCCACGATGAGGGATACGAAGCGGTCGCCTCCTCGCATTTCCCCGTGGGCTCCGTGGTTGCTATCGAGGACGGGGTGCTCCCGAGGACGTTCGCTCGCGGCGAGTCGTCGATCGCCCACGATCTGCGACGTGAGCCAGACGCGTCGCCAACGAACGAGGAGTATCGATCGGGCGTGAGCGTGCCGATCGGCGATGGGGCCGTGTTGCAGGCGGTCTCAAGGACGCCCGGTACGTATGACCAAACCGACCTCGAACTCGCCGAACTCCTCGCGCTGCATGCGGAAGCCGCCCTCGATTCGATCCGCTCCCGGGAAACGATCACCGAACGGACACGCCGGCTCGCCCGTCTCCACGACATCACCACGGAGATCAGCGCCTGCGGGACCCAGGATGAGCTCTTTGATCTCATGCGCGAGGCGTCCGAGGGGGTCCTCGGGTTCGACTGGTGCTCGTTGTACGTGATGGAGGACGGTCGCTTCGTGGCCGTGATGACCTCGGACGCTTCGCCGGTCGCCGTCGGCGAGTACCCGTTCCCCGACGGCAGGGGCAAAGCCCACGAGGTGTTCGAGACCGGCGAGTCGATACGCGCCGACGACGTCACGGCGCTTCCCGGTGCCCGGCCGACCGCCGACCGAATGCGGGCGGCGATGACCATTCCCGTCGGGGATCTCGGGGTCTTCAACGCCGCCCACGAGTCCCCAGGTACCTTCGACGATCATGATCTCGAACTCGCCGAGATCCTCGCGAACAGCGTTGCGGAGGCGCACGCCCGGATCGAAGCGGAAAACCAACTCCGCGATCGAACCCGGGATCTCGAACGACAGAACGCGCGGCTCGATCGGTTCGCCTCGACGGTCAGCCACGACATTCGCAACCCGCTCAACGTCGCGATGGGCTTCACCGAACTCGCCGCCGAAAGCGGCGATCCCGAGGCTTTCGAACGGATCCGCGCCGCCCACGACCGTATCGAAACGATGATCGAGGAGCTCCTGTTGTTGACGCGCGACGACCGCCCGCTCGAACGGGTGAGCGCCGTCCCGGTTGCCGCACACGTCAGGGAGGCGTGGACCCGCGTGGAGTCACCCGACGCGACACTCACCGTAACGCTTCCCGAGGAGTACACCGTCCGCGCCCATCCCGGCCTCCTCTCTCACGTCCTCGAAAACCTCCTCCAAAACGCCATCGCCCACAACGAACCGCCTATCACCGTCACGGTCGAGCCGATCGAGGACGGAGGCGGGATCGCCGGCTTCGCCGTCGCAGACGACGGCGACGGGATCCCACCGGATCTCCGTGACGAGGTCTTCAAACACGGCTATTCGACGGAGACGGGGGGAACGGGGTACGGGCTGGCGATCGTCGAGGAGTTCGTCGAGGCCCATGGCTGGGAGATATCGGTCGCGGAGTCCCCAACCGGCGGCGTCAGCTTCGAGGTGACTGTCGACCGCTGACCGCGAATCGCTGTCTCCCGACGGACACCGGCGGATGGCGGGGAAGCGAAAAAAGAACGGATACCCAGGAGCCGCAATTGGCGGCGCGTGTGTGGGACCGATCCGGGTCGACCGGCACGCGGTCACACGAGGTCGACGGCCATCATCACCTCGTCGACGTACTCCCCGTCGATACGGTAGTGATCCTGTCTCACCGCCTCCCGACGCCACCCGTGTGATTCGAGGAACGCCATCGCCGTCTCGTTGGTCACCGGAACGCTGTTATACAGCTTCTCGAAGCCCCGCTCGCGAGCCCACGTGGCCCCCCGTTCGAGGAGTTTCTCGCCGATACCCTGCCCGCGGTATTCGTCCATTACCCCGACGGTGAGCCGTGCGGTGTGTTTCAGTTTGTCCGCCTCCGGGAGATCGAGATGCACCCAACCGACCACCTGGTCCTCGACGGTGGCGACGAAGAACATTCGAGAGCTCACCTCGTTGTTCCGGTGAAGGGCCTCCTCGAAATCGAGCAGGTCGGCGACCGCCTCCGCCTCGATGTAGGTCCCGTCCTCGGCGACCTGCCGCAACACGCCGATGAGCCCGCCGAGATCTGACTGCCGAGCGGTTCGGATCGTATAGCGTGTATCGTCGCCTTCGTGGGTAACGCCGTTGTCAGTATCGAAGGAGATCTCCAGGTCGTCGCCCACCCGCCGGACGTAGCCGTCGCGCCGCAACACCGCGAGGTGGTGCCCGAACGCCTGCTCGTCGAAGCCGAGTTCCCGACGCACTTGGTCGGCAGGGACGGAGCCCCGTTGTTCGATATAGCCGTAGATGTCCTTCCGATCCCGGTTCTCGATGGAGATGTGCTGTGAGATTTGCATGGTAGACAATACCACTCACCAATACTTAATGATTTACCATGTGACTTCGTCGCTTGAGGGTCCGGCGGCGGCCTAGCGGCGGTGCAGCCCCGTCAACAACGCGGCGACGTCGGTGATGTCGTGGGTGGCGACGAGCGCCTCGGCGGCCTCCCGAACCGTGACATCGGGGTCCGTCTCGACGCCGTGACACCGGGCATACAGGGCGAGCCAGTCGCTGGTGGCGGCATGGAGCTGTCGCAACTCCGTCGCCGAAAACCGGACGGGCTCGGCCGCGGTCCGGGCCTCGACGTACAGCCCCACGACCGGCCCGAGCCCGTCCCGGGCGGCGACGAGCGCCGCCTCCTCGGTATCGGTGACGGACGCACCGGCGAGTTCGACCGCCTCGACGTCCTGTCCGTCCAACGCACTCGGGTCGAACCGTTCGCGGGTGGCGGCCGCCTGCGCCGCGAGTGACGCGATGCGGTCGGCAAACGCCGACGCCGCCCCGTGGCGATCTGCCGCGACATCACGGCCGGTCACGGGCGTTCACCCCCGTTTGTACTCGACACCCTTGCCGCCGCTCGGATGCTCCCAGTGGGTGTCGGCGACGACCGCACAGGTTCCACACTCGATACAGGGCTGGGTGTCGAGACTGACCAGGTGCTTCTCCTCGCCGTTCGTTTTCACCCGTTCATCGCGGTAACAGCCGCCGCCGAACCCTTCGGCGCTCACGGGGCAGGCGGTGACCGCGGTCCCGCTCGCGGCGTAGCTGTCGTCGATCAGTTCGATGTGTGGGTCGCCGACATCGTAGGTGAGATCGCCGATCCGGTCGGCGAGTTTCGGGGGCTCGATGGTCCCTCCCTCGCCCTCGATCGGTTCGCCGAGCACCTCGGCGATCCGGATCGGGATCTCGACGTACGACATCCGGCTGTCAGGCACCATCCCCAACAGGAACGGGGAGTTAAAGGCCCGTTCGGCGACGCCGCCGAGCGCTTTGAGCCCCGCCGATCCGACGGGTGAGTTGAGCAGCGTGCTGCCGACGCCGGTCACCACGCCGCTCTCCGAGATGGCCCGCGTCGCGCGGTAGCGGCTCGGCCGGAGCTGATCCATCACGCCCTCCGAGTTGAGTTTCCGTTCGTACAGCTCTCCGGCCTTCGCGGGGTCCCCACGGGTCTTCGCGTCCGCGTACGCCTCGGCCGCGAGTCCACCCGCCGTGACGGCATGGTTCATCCCCTTGATGATCGGCCCCTGCGCCTGCATCTGTCCGCCTGCGTCGCCGACGAGCAGCAGTCGCCCCTGATGTGGCGACGGATGTGCGACCTTCTTCGAATCCGGCACCAGCTTTGCGGCATATTCACGCTCCTCGTATTCCCCCTGAAGCCACTGATCGAGCAGCGGATGGGTGAGAAGCGCGTTCAACAATTCGTGGGGCTCCGCCCGCTCGGCCGCCAGTGAATCGAGGTGGAACACCGTGCCGATCGACAGCGAGTCGGTGTTGGTGTAGAGGAACCCGCCGCCGCGGACGGTCTCGAAGAGGTCGCCCGAAAAGAGGTGAGCGGCTCCCGGCTCGCCGTCGAGTCCGAACCGCTCGTCGATGACCTCGGGTTCCATCTCGACGACCGCCTTCACGCCTTGGAACCAGTCCTCCGGCTCGTCCCAGTTCATCAACCCGGCGTCCCGCGCCAACTCCGAGTTGACCCCGTCGGCGGCGACGATCAGGTCCGCTTTTATCGGATCGAGCTCATCGCAGGTGACGCCGACGATCTCGCCGTCCTCGCGCAACAGCCCGTTGACCCGGACCTCCGTCAACAGCCCGCCGCCAGTCTCGCGGGTGAGCTCGTGAACGCGCTCGGCGAGCCAGGAATCCATCCGTCGCCGGAGCACCGCGTCACACCAGTCCGTATCGTGATGGTGGATCCGGTCCAGATCGAACGTTTTCACCTTGTCCCCGGCGATGTTGTGGATCAGGTACTCGTCGATCGGTCGCTCCGCCGCCTCCTCGCGGAACGCCGGGAAGAGGTCGTCGATGGTGTACGGTGCCGACTCCTCCGCGTAGATGAGCCCGCCGGAGACGTTCTTCGAACCGGCGTCGACCCCGCGCTCCAACACGAGCGTCTCGACGCCCTGCCGTGCCAATGCTGCCGCCGCCGCCGCGCCGCCGGGACCCGCCCCGACGACGATCGCCTCGTAGTGTTCGTATTCGTCAGTCATCGCTCGCCCCCGTCACCGCCTCGATCGACCCGCCCTGTTCTACCGCCTCCGTCAGCCTCGGGAGCACCTCGAAGAGGTTCCCCTCGATGTAGTAATCGGAGAAGTCCCGGATGTCGGCGTCCGGGTCCTCGTTGATCGCGATGATCACCTCGGAGTCGTCCATCCCGACCTTGTGCTGGACCGCCCCGGAGATGCCGGCGGCGATGTACACGTCGGGTTCGACCGCCTGTCCGGACTCGCCGATCTGTCGCTCCTCGGTGACGTAGTCCTCGACGTGGCCATCGAACACGTACGACGCCGTGATGACGCCGCGTGACAGCCCGAGGTCCGCGTCGTCGAACGCATCGACGAGTTCCACGCCGAGTTCGATCCCCCGGGTTGGGTCCTCGCCGATACCGCGACCGAGCGCGACGATCACCTCCCGGCCCGTGAGGTCGACGCCGCCCGAAAGCGTGTCGTGGTCGACGATCTCGACCTGGAACCACTCATCCGGGAGGTCGATGTCGTGTTCGACAACCTCGCCCTCGCGTTCGGGGTCCGGATCCGGGGCCTCGAACGCGCCGGGGATCACGCTCGCACCCTGTGGGTGGAAGTCGCGATGGGGCTTGTCGATACAGAGGATGGTGGAGTACTCGAACCCGGAGAAGTCCGGCCGGGGCATGTGGAGGACCCGTTCGAACTCCACGCTGTCGCCCGGCTTGCCGGTCTTCGCCGGGTTGGAGATCATCGCGTCATCGATGTAGAGGTCCGAACAGTCCGAGGCGAGCCCCGAGTCGAGTTCACCCTGCACGAGCGCCGAGAGGTCCCGACCGTTGTTGGTCGCCGGGAAGACGTTGTATCGCGGCTCGTGATAGTCGCGCCACTCCGCCTCGAAATCCCGGCACATGTGGACGTACAGCTCCGTGTACGGCTTGTGTCGGAACCGCTCCAGGCGCGGATCGTTGTGATAGACCACGCGGTCGGCCCCGTAGGCGATCGCCTCCTCGGCGAGCTCATCGACGCCGTCACCGATGAGCACGGCGACGACGTCCTCTGGGTTCCCCTCCTCGTCGCCCCCGTAGCCGTCCTCGCTGTTGTATTCGTCCATCATCTCGCGAGCGCGGCCGAGCATCTCCTTTGAGACCTCGATCAGCTCGCCCTGTTGGGTCTCACAGTACACCCACATGTCGCGGTAGGTCTCCCCGGAGACGCCCTCGACGTACTGTTTGTCCGCGGTGGGATGGTCGAGGTCCGGGTGTTTCTCCTCGGGCGGCACGTACTCCACGGCTTCCCCATCGCCCTCGTCGGTTCCCTCGACCGACTCGATCCGGTTTTCGATCTGGGTGATCGCCCCCGTTCGGTTCTCGCCCGCCTTCTCGCGTTCCAGTAGATCACGGAGGACGTCGCCGTCGTCGACACCCCGGACCATGTTGGCGACGTCCGCGATGGAGAGCTCGGTGAGGTCGACCGTCTCTGGATCGACCTCCTCGTCGTCGGCCTCCAGCTTCTCGAGACGGCTCTCGATGAGCGTCTTCACCGGGGCGCGGTCCTCGCCGGCCGCCTCAAGGTCGAGCATCTCCCGGAGCTCGTCGGCGTCGTCGATCCCGTTGACTTTCGGGCCGAGCTCGGCGATCTCGTGGTCGGTGGGGTCGATCTCGACCATGATCAGTCACCTCCAGCGAACGGCGTGAGCTCGCCGAGCACCTCGTTCATCGCCTCGTCGTCGTCCGGCGAGACCGGCGTTGCCTCCCGCTCGGCCGGTCCCTTCGGGATCGGATCGACGCCGGCGACGATCGTCGGCGACCCGTCGAGGCCGATGAAGTCGGGATCGAGGTTGAGATCCTCGTGGTTCCACATCGTGAGGTGATCCTCGAACGCCTCGGCCCGCGCTTTCGTCTCCTCGCGAAGGTCTTTATATCGGAGCCGATGGTCCGCCTTCCGGTAGCTCGGCTCGAACTCCGGGTCCATCACGACGAACGCCGGCAGATCGGTCTCGACCGTCTCGATCTCGTCGACGTCCCCCGAGACGAGTCGTTTCGCGCGAAGCCGACCCTCCTCCATGTCGATGTCGAGCGCGACGACGTGCGTGAGCAGGGGACGGTCCGGGAGCCGATCGTTCATGTGATGACACCACATTGTCTGTGGGCCGGTGTGTCCGGTCTCCCCGTCCGCCGTTTTAAAGCCCGCGACGATGAGGTCCGGTGATTCCTCGAGGGTGGCGATCCCCGTCGTCACCGTCATCGCCGTCGCCCACGTGTCGGCCGCCGCCATTTCCCGGTCGGAAAGCAGGTAGAGGTCATCGGCGTAGACCTCACGCATCCCCTCCCGTAACACCTCCTTATACCCCGGCGGACCCATGCTCATGAGCGAGACGGTCCCGCCGTGACGAACCTTCTCCTGAAGGGCGGCCTGGAGTGCGACCTTGTCGTTCGGATTCATGACCGTCGGCGTCTTTCCCCGTTCCAGGTGGCCGTCCTCATCGAAGGAGACCTTCCCCTCACGGAAGTCAGGGACACCTTTGGTCAGTACAAGCGTGTTCATAGCTATCTTTCCTCACGGGCGGATTATCACGGTTCCTAATAGATGTTTGTGTAGGGCCGCCGAGTGACCGGCATCCCGTGGCTGAGGCCCCGACGGCTCCTGGCCGCCCGAACCGGGTCAATCGGCGGCCGTCTCAGTACCCTCCTCGGCGGTCGCGTCGGCGGCATCCATGGCGGCGTTGTGGAACATTCGGTCGTGACGGAAGTGGTAGTAGATCCCCACCCCAACCGCGGTGAGCACGTTCGAGATGGTGACCGCCCAAAAGACGGCGTGGACGCCGAATCCGAGTCCGCCAAGGGGGATACCCCAGATCACGACGGCGGCGGCCGGGAGCGCGGCGATGGCGGCGGGAATGCGGATCCCCCAGTATTTGATGAGATCGATGACGAAGCCCGTCCGGGTTCGGGACGCACCGTTGAATGCGGCCAATAGCACGGCCGAGACGCCCATCGCCCAATAGCTGTACGCGAGGATCTCGAGATAATCGACGGTGAGCACGCGGCCGGCCTCGGTCAGCGTCGGCACGAAGACGTCCGTGAGCAGCCCCGGGATGAGCCACTGGATCGCGCCGACGACGAAGAGTGCCCCGCCGGCCATGGCGACGCCAACGCTGATGGTGCCGTGGGCGCGGTCGGGACGGTCGGCACCGAGGTTCTGTCCCACCATCGACTGGGCGGCCTGTCCGAAGCCGGCGGCCGGCACGAACGCGATGGTGGCGACCCGAGCGCCGACGGTATAGGCGGCGAGCCCGGCAGCGCCGCCGACGGTCGCGACGACGCCGATAATGGCCACGCGAGCGGACTGGCCGGCGAGCTGCTGCCCGGAGACGGGTGCGCCGATGTCGACGAGTTCACGCTGGTCGGCGACCGACAAGGAGAGATCCCGTCGGGAGAGCCGCAATGAATCGCGCCGCCCCGTAGCGAGCACGAGGCCGGTCGCGAAGGCGCAGGCGTAGCCGATACCGGTCGCGAGCGCCGCGCCTTCGACGCCGAGCGCGGGGAACGGCCCCCACCCGAGGATGAGAAACGGATCGAGCGCAATGTTGACCCCGACGGCAACCAGGTTGATATAGAGGGCCGCACGGGTATCCCCCCATCCGACGAACCCGCCTTCGATTGCGTCGCTTGCGGTCCCAAACGGCAAAAAGAGCGCGAAGATACCCAGGTACGCGGCAGCCAGCGGCCCGACCTCGGGGCCGGAGAGCGTATGGGTGATCCAGTCGCCGGCAACGACGACGATGGCGAGCAGGACGAGAGCGAGGCCGAGCGCCAACAGGGTACCGTTGACGGTCATCCGACGGGCCCCGGACGCATCGTCGGCACCGACCCGCTGGGCGACGAGGATATGCGTGCCGACGGTCGCCGTTGCGGTCACTCCGAACATCACCGCCAAAAGCGGGAAGTTGAGCCCGACGGCGGCCACCTCAGCCTCGCCGACGCGTCCGAGCCAGAAGGTATCGACGAGTTGGTTGAGGACGTGAACGAGGTTCTGTGCTAAAAGCGGGAGCGCCAGCGCCACCAGCGCCGGCGCTATTGCTCCCCCCGTGATCTCCTCCGGGGAGACGTCGAGGATCCCCATTTAGTGAACCGTCGATCCATCGGGATAAATTCGTTTTGGATGAGTTAATTTAGCATACAAGAGCTGCGAATATGTCCGCTGCCGGGTCGCCACGATAGCGGATGAAAGGTCCCGCCGGGACGGATCGGTGGCGGTTCTCGGAGCGGGGATGGTAGCGGAGCGGACGAACCGCTTTTCGAGGAGGTATCGATGAGCGACTTCGCTCAGATCCGCCCGGCACGGCCGGGATCGACGTCGATCGCGTCGACCGGACAGACGTCGACACAGAGCATGCAGTCGATACACTGGTCCTCGTTGGTCGGGTTCGCTTTGATCTCCGATTCGGGATGTCCCGGGGTGTCGACCCACTCGAACACGTCGACGGGACAGTCCTCCAAACAGGCCCCGTCGGCGAGACAGATGTCGAAATCGACCGCGACGTGTGTCCCGCGAATGCCGAGGTTCTCCGGCGGATCGACCGGGCCCCACACCGCGACGCCATGTTCCTCGTCGACCTTCTCCCGATTCTGCTCGAAGCTTGGATCGATGGCCATTGTTAACACGTTCATTCACAGCACGGACTATAAACCCAGCGGCTTCAGGACCCATCGACCGTTCAGGCGGTGGGACGCGTACGACCGTTCAAGTGGCGTCAATCGGCCCCGACGTCCTCGTTCTCCAGCTCCGCCCACCCCGTCGACCGCAACCCGCCCGGCGTCATCTCGCCCGAAAGGACCCGCTCCAGCCGGACGATCAACTCCTCGCCGGCGAGGAGGTCCGGGACTGCGACGTAGGTCGACCCCCGATCCAGCAGATCCAGCGCCTCGTGTTCGGTCTCCGCACGGAGAACGATCGTCGCGTCAAGCCCGAGGTCGAGCACTCGGCGGGAGACGACGGGCAAAATCGTCACCGAGACTACGGCCCGCGCCTCCTCCGCGCGCGCTTTTTCCCAGGTATACGGCTCCATCGCGTCGGCAAGGACGTACGACTCACAGTGTACTCGGACAGCCTCGTGTAGGTCGGGATCGGTCTCGATGACGACGTACGATCGGTCGAGTTCCTCGAGCGTCTCAACGATCCGTTTGCCGGTTCGGCTGTATCCGAGAACGATCACGTGATCGGTGATGTCGTCGGGTACCTCGCTTTGTTCGTCGATCTTGTCGTGGCGGCCGGAGACGATCCCACGAGCGCTGAGCCCCCGGTAGATCCGTTCGTTGTACCGTTGGGTCACCGTCGAGGTGATCATCGTCACCGCGGCCGCGAGAACGATGGCGTCGAAGACCGCCTGGGTGAGCATCCCGATCAACAGCGCCTCGATGGCGATGATCAGCGAGAACTCGCTGATCTGATCCGTGTTCAGCCCGGTCAACGTTGCCGCCCGCGCCTCGTAGCCCCGATAGATCAGGATGGCGATCGTCACCGCGGGCTTGAGGATAACCGTCAATACGACGAGCCCGGCGACCAACACCAGCTTCTCGACCGAGTCGGCGACCCCGATCTCGACGAACGGAAGCACGACGAGCGCGCCGACGACGACGAAGAAGATGGCGACGAAGAAGTCCTTGATCGCCTCCAACCCGTTGAAGAGCCCGAGATACTGCGTCCGGTCGTGACGAACCGCAAGCCCGGCCGCGAACGCCCCGACGACGACCGGCACGCCGACGGCCGCCGCGGCGCCGATGAAGAGGACGAGCAGCGAGACCACCCCGATGATAAGCAGTTCGTCGGACCCATCGGCGAGCCGACCGACCGCATCGAAGAGATATCGGTTGACGAGCACCGCCGCGATGAAGAAACAGACCCCATAGCCGATCTGTAAGACGATCGGGTCAAGCTCCACCACTCCCGCCGTCACGACGAGGATAAACACGACGGCGAAGAGGTCCTGGACGAACTGGATCGACTCACCGAGCCGCCCGTAGATGAGGTTCCGTCGGATCTCCAACTGCATGTGTGACGCCGCGACGATGGTCGAAGAGAGGGCGGCCGCGACACCGAGGAAGAGCGTCTCACCCGGTGGAAGACCGACGAGGAGCCCGAATCCGGCACCGAGCCCCCCGACGACGAGGATCTGTGCGAACGCGGTTGCCTCGCTGTCGGCGATCACCGACTCGATCGAGGTCGTCTGAATGCTGACGCCGAAGGTGAACACCAAGAGCGCGATCCCGAACTGTGCGAGTTCGAGGGCGACCGCCTCCTGGATAAAGAACCCCGCCAACACGCCGGCGAGGATGAGAAGCGGCGGGACCGGCAGGTCGTACTGGTTGGCGACCACGAGGAACGGGCCCGCAAGGATGAAGATGATCGCCACCGCGGTGAGCATCTCAGACATCGGAATCACCCCCCTCGACGGATGCGGGCCGCGGAACGTCGGGGATCCGCTCAGTCATCGAGATCACCAACTATCCGCTCGTGAACGTCCGGAAACGGCGTCTCGTCCCGCAGCAGCGCGGTATCCCGATCGATCGCCTCCTCGAAGGTCCCCGGCTCCTCGAGCAGCGCTCGCACGTAATCGGCGAGCCGTTCGGCCGAGAGGGCCGATCCGAGGATGACGTAATCCGCGCCGTTAGCATACAGCCGGCGGGCGTCCTCCTCGGTCTTCGCCTCAAGGACGACCGTCGTGTCTGCTGCGGTTTCCCGGAGGATCGCCTTGCCGATCTCCAACTGATCGGACGACGAGAGGACGAAGTCGGCCCGCTTGAGCGCGACGTCCTTCCGAATGGAGCCGCTCGCGAGGTCGCCGAACACCGCGTCGTAGCCGTTTTCAGTGAGCTCCTCGATGTGGGCGGCCTGTCGGTCGACCACGACGAGGTCATGGTAATGGTCCGCAAGGAGCGTGAGCGCGTTCCGTGTCACCCCGTCGTAGCCGACGACGACCGCGTGGTCGGTATAGTCCCGCTTCTGCTCGGTGAACGTCTCGTCGGCTTCGAACCGTTCGAGCGTCGGCTCCAGCCGGTCGTAGAGGGCCTCACCGTACGCGAAGAAGTAGACGGAGATGCTCATCGTGATGAGCGCCAACAGCGTCAAAAAGCCGAGGAACTCGACGCCGATGAACCCGCCGGCTACGGCGGCGACGCCGACGACGACGCCGAACTCGCTCACCTGGATCATATATAAGCTCCCGAAGAAGGTCGTCTCGCGGTCGAACCGCTGCCAGTTGAGCAGCGTGAAAAAGACCACGAACTTGCCGATCATCAACACGACCGCCGCGATCACGGCCTCCCGCCAGTAGAACAACAGCTGTCCCGCGTCGAGCGACAACGCGACCGACGCGAAGAAGATCATCACGAACAGGTCCGTAAGCGGGTTCACCCGGTCCTGTAGCTCCTTGCTGTAGGGCAACTGTGCGATGGCGACTCCCGCGAGGAAGGCACCCATCTCGATCGAGAGGTACGCCTGCAGCCCCAACGGGGCCAGAAAGACATTGATGTTGTCCGAAACGAAGACGAAGAGGAACGCCCACGAGATGGCGACGAGGAAGAAGATCTGCCGGTCGTCGGCGATGCGACGAAATAGCGGTGGAAGCGCGTATTTCGACGCCGCGAGGGCGGCCACGGTAATGAGCGCCACGAGCGCTAAGACGATCGCCAACGTCGTCGCGACCTCCGTTGCGCTCTCGGGTCGGCCGGCAGCCAGTACCGCCAACAGGATCACGACGACGACGTCCTGCACCAGCAGGACCCCGACGTCGATCTTGCCGTGGAGCGTGGTCGCCTCGTCCAGGTCGGTGAGCATCTTGATCACGACCGCCGTCGAACTGTACATGACGGCGAGGCCGATGATGACCGACTCGATCGGGCCGAAGCCCAATGCCAGTGAGACCCCGGCTCCGACCGCCGCCACGGCGGCCATCTGCGGGAGCGAGATCTTGATGATCGGCGCGAGGACGTGTTTGATCTCGTCGATCCGCATCTTGATCCCCAACAGGAAAAGGAGGAACGCGAGCCCCAACTCCGAGAGGGTCTCCGTGAGTTCGGTCACCTCGACGAGCCCGAGGACGACCGGCCCGACGACCACCCCCGCAAGGATGTAGGCGATGATGGTGGGTTGCCCGGTCCGTCTCGCGAGGAAGCCCGCGAACGTCGCCGCCAGAAGGATGATCGCGAGATCCAACGAGAGTGTGACTGCCGAAACCATCGAGTCTGCCTCCCGCTTCCGGGAGCGGTGGATTAACCGTTTCGGTGATGGCCGTGGATGGCCGCTGTGAGGGATTTTCCCCGCGTATTTGCCATTGCGCAGTCGCTATCTCGATTCCTTTATACCAAACAACCCGATAATCTGTGTGTGGTGGCGATGACGATCAGTTACCCCCACTGCAACGCGATTTCTACTAATAGATCCATTTCCTAGCCGTTTTGAAGTTAAAATTCACCGCTATTGTTGATCGTGCAGATCGTGTTGCTCCGGTGGTCTTTCCTCGCCGCATTGAGACAGTTCGCCAACAGCCTCGATATCAGCGCTCGCCGAACCGGTCGTCGAAGAGCGCAACCACCCGCCGTTCGATCTCATCACGGATCGGTCTGACCTCCTCGATCGGCCGCTCACCGGGGTCTTCAAGCGGCCAATCTTCGGTATCGACGCCATCGAGTTCGAGCGTCGAGCAGCCCATCGTCGCGACGAAATCGGACTCGATGAGAGTCGCCTCCGATATGTGCTGAGGGGTGCGCCCGGCGACGTCAAGGCCTACTTCGGCAAGTGCCTCAACAACGATTTCGTGAACAGTATCGGCGGGATCGGTGCCTCCCGTAACGATCTCGACAGCATCCGCAAGACCACGTGCCGCCCGTTCGCGTTCGGCGAAGGCCGTCGCCATCTGACTTCGGCCGGCGTTGCGCACGCACATGAACGTGAGCGTGGTCGGCGTGGATGTGTGTTGCTCGTCGGGTTTCGATTCGACGTCCGTGAGTTCGGGGTTGTCGGTTGGCATCATTCGTCTGTTGTTCGTGTTTGTGTGTTCCCGTTCGACTGTGAGCCGATTCGACGGTGACAGGATCGGTCAGCCGTTTAGTTGTGGAGCGTCGGCATCACCGTTCCGTCGGAGCGTGGCCTGTAACCCCGCCTCGGCGACATTGATCCCGTACTCCGCCGTTCGTTCGATACTATCGAGCACGGTCGCGAGCGCGTATGCATCCGTAGGGTTGCGCTCGTGTAACTCCCGATCGAGTTCAGCGGTCTTTGTGACGACCGTGTGACCGTCCGCAAGGATCGCGGCCAGCGCATCGATATCGCGGCCGTTCATCGTCTCACTGACGGCCCGTCGAACGATCTCTCGTGCGTCGGCTCCGATGTGTGTCAGCTCCTCACGAAACTCGGCGGGCGGCTCCCCTTCGAGAAGGATCGCTGCATTGGCGATCTTTTCTGCATGATCCGCAACGCGCTCGATCTGCCGTGCGACGGTATAGTAGTCGAAGGCGGTGAGTCCGTTTCCGGCGCGATCTACGTGGACATCGACGAGCGAGCCTTGAAACTCGCGAGCGACGAGGCTGAACAGTCGATCAACCGTATCATCTAGCCCGGAGATATGCGTTCCCGATTCGAGGTCTCCCGCGAGCACCGCCGCCATCGCCTCCTCGTGCATCGACGCTGCCATGCGCTCCATCTGCATGACTGTCTGCTTGGGCGAGAGGTCCTCGGCGTCAAGCATTGCTTGGATCTCGACGATCCCCTCTTCCTCAGAGACTACCTCTATACCGACCAGCCCGGCGACTGCATCACGCACGGCCACGCGCTCCGCCCGGTTTGGACCCTCGATTATGTGGATCGTCTCCGCGCCCGCGATGTAGGCGGCCTCGATCAACCGACCGATACGATCCGGATCGTGTCGAGCGGCCGAAATACTGGTCGTTCGACGCTGCTCATCGGCCGCCGGCTGTGTCAACAACAGGCGGTCACCGCGTGGATACAGCCGGAGCCGGCTTCCGGTCTCGATAGCCTGTTCGTTCGCCCACGCTTTTGGCAGTGAAACCGTGTATGTCGTGCCGCCGGTCAGCTGGACCTTCCGTTCGTACGGCTCGTTTCGGGCCATCAGTAGAGCAGGGCGTCGTCGGTTTCGATCATGTAGAGGGTGCGTGCGGCGATGTTCACGGCGTGGTCGCCGACACGCTCTAAGTCGCGGACGGTGAGCAGCGCACGTGACACCTCATCGAGTTCGGCTGCGAATGCGTCGCTTTCGTCCACGCTGTGTGTCTCCGCGGCTTGACGGTCGAGCAGGCCCCGAACGACACGTTTGCTGGCTCGCTCGCACCGTTCATCGAGCGCGTCGTCTTGGTCGGCGACGATGAAACACGCCTCCGGGTCCTCGTCCTCGTACGCCGCCAGCGCCATCGAGACCATCTCACCCGCGTCGCCCGCGAGGTCGCGCACGTCAACGTCGGGATGGATCCCGCTGTCTGGACGACCATAGCTCGCGAGGTTGGTCGCGAGGTCAGCGATGCGTTCGAGATCGGTAATGATCTTGAACGACGCCGTCACGAGTCGGAGGTCACCCGCAACGGGCTGTTGGAGCGCGATGATCTGGGTACACCGCTCTTCGAGTTCGAGGTACCGCTCGTTCACGTCCGCGTCGCCCTCGATCACCCGGTTGGCCCGCCCGGCGTCACCCGTCGCGGCCGCCTCGATCGCCTCATCATACCGCGTCAACACGAGATCGCCCATCGCAACGACGTCGTCGCGGAGCGTATCGAGCTGTCGCTGAAACTCCTCTCGGGGCATCTATCCGAACTTCCCCGTGATGTACTCCTCGACGCGCGGTTCGTCGGGGTTTTCGAACACCTTCGCCGTGTCATCGAACTCGACGAGCTTGCCACCGGTAAGGAAGACGGCCGTCTTATCCGAGATTCGGGCCGCCTGCTGCATGTTGTGGGTGACGATCACGACCGTGTACTGCTCGGCGAGTTCGTCGATCAGGTCCTCGATCTTCGAGGCAGCCACCGGGTCGAGCGCGCTCGTCGGCTCGTCCATGAGGATCACCTCGGGGTCGGGCGCGATGGCCCGGGCGATACAGAGCCGCTGTTGCTGGCCGCCCGAGAGGTCGAGCCCCGAGGAGTCGAGTTGATCCTTCACTTCGCCCCACAGGGCCGCTCCGCGCAACGCCTCCTCGACGCGGGCATCCATGTCGCCATCGAAGCCCTGAATCTTCAGGCCATATGCGACGTTGTCGTAGATCGACTTGGGGAACGGATTGGGTTTCTGAAATACCATCCCAACCCGTCGCCGAAGCGCCACCGGATCCACGTCGTCGTCGTAGACGTTCTTTCCGTGGAACGAGAGGTCGCCGTCGACCCGACAGACCGCGATCTGGTCGTTCATTCGGTTGATACACCGGAGGAACGTCGACTTCCCACAGCCGGACGGACCGATGATCGCCGTCACCTTGTGTTCAGGGATCTCGACATCGACGGACGCGAGCGCCCGATCGTCGCCGTAGTAGACGTCGAGGTCACGTGCGGCGAGCACGGTCGCGTCGGGCCGGTCGCTGCGGCCGGTTCGTTCGCTCGATACCTCCGTCGTGATGAGTGATTCTTCACTTGTTGACATGGTTACACCGCCGTCTCGTATTTATTTCGCAGGTACACCGCCACCGCGTTCATCGACAACAGGATCGTCAACAGAACGACGATCCCGACCGCCGCGAGGTGGATGAAGTGTTGGCTCGGTTCGGCCGCCCACGCGTAGATCTGCGTCGGCATCCCGCTGAACCGGTCGAACGGGCCGAAGGGCGTCCGGTTGACGAAGAGCGCACCGATCATCAGAAGCGGTGCCGTCTCCCCGATCGCGCGGGCGAGCGCGAGAATCGTCCCGGTGAGGATCCCCGGCATCGCCGACGGGAGAACCACCTGCCGGATCGTCTGCCATTTCGTCGCGCCGGTCGCGTACGAGCCGTTTCGTACGCCGTCAGGAACTGCCCGAATCGCCTCCTGTGCGGAGACGATGATGATCGGCATCACGAGCAGCGCGAGCGCGACCGACCCGGCGAGGAGGATCGGCCCGACGCCGATTCCGTTGACGAGCGCGGCGAGCACGAGCAGCCCGTAGACGATGGAGGGGACGCCAGCGAGGTTCGAGAGGTTCGCCTTGATGAGCCGCGTGATCCGGTTGTTCGGTGCGTACTCCTCCAGATAGATGGCCGCCCCGACGCCCACGAAAAACGAGAGCACGGCGGTCAGCGCCATCAGCATCACCGAGGCGATGATCGCCCCGAAGAAGCCGGCACGTTCGGGGCGACGGGAGCCGTCAGCGGTGAGAAACTGGACGAGGCTGATCTCGAACTCGGTAAGTCCGACGTAGAAGTCGGTGACCACGTCGAGCAACAACAGCGCGAGCGCGACGACGCCGAACATCGAGGCCGCGAAGATGAGCCCAAGGAAGGCCCGATTTTTGAGGTGCTCCCGGCGCAGATCGATGTCCGCAAACAGCTCCTCCCCCCGGGTTCGTTCCGTCGCGGTCCCGCCGTCGGCTCGTCGCTTCGAGTCTGGACTGTCGCTCATCGGTACTCCTCCTGAAATCGGCGTTTAAACCAGTCGTTGAGCAGGTTCATCATGAGCGTCATGCAGAACAGCACCAGCCCGACCGCGAACAGGCTCTGGTACTCGATGGTGCCGATCGCGGACGTGCCGCGCGCCATCGACACCATGTAGGCGGTCATCGTCATGATCTCCGAGAACGGGTTCGCGGTGATGTTGGCGTTGAAGCCCGCCGCGAGCGTCACCGCCATCGTCTCGCCGATCGCCCGTGAGACCGCGAGAATGTACGAGGCGAAGATCCCGGAGATCGCCGCGGGCGTCACGACGCTGACGGAGACGTCGTATTTCGTCGCCCCGAGCGCATATGCGCCGTTTCGCAGGTCGTCCGGAACTGCCTGCATCGCGTCCTCGCTTATCGAGGAAACCATCGGGATCGTCATGATCCCGACCACAAGCATCCCCGACAGCATACTGTACCGGCCGATGTTGATCCCGAACAGCCCAGCGATCGGTCCGAGTACGACCGGGTTGATGAACGCGATCGCGAAGTAGCCGTAGACGATCGTCGGGATGCCGGCGAGAACCTCAAGGGTCGGCTTGAGCTTCGAGCGGACCTCCGGAGAGGCGTACTCGGAGACGTAGAGCGCCGTGGCCGTGCCGATGGGGATCGACACGAACGCCGCGCCGACCGTGATCGCGAGCGTTCCGAAGATGATCGGCCATGCGTTGTGACTCGGCGTTGCGTGTTCGGGTGCCCAGCGGGCCTCACCCGCGAGTAACTCGCGGACGTTTAAGAACTCGATGAGGCCGACCGCGCTTTGTGGCTCCACGCCAAGGAAGATCATTTCCGTCGCGCGTGCGCCGTAAAAGTAGCTTATGGCGTTGTCGATCAGGACCAAAAAGATGGCGAGCGTCGTGAGGACCGTGAAGGCGGCACAGCCGAACAACACCTGTCTGGCCCGCTTGTTCCGCTGCTTCGCATCCGTCGCGGCCGCGTCGCCGGTGATCCCCGGTCCCGGGTCCGTGTCAGTGCTCATTTAGTGGGGCCCTCGTTATGCGCGCTGGACCGGCAGATCTTCGGGCGAGTAGCCGACGCTCTCAAGCCACGAGTCGATCTTGTCGTGGTTCTCTTCGGTGATCTCGTCAGGGGCGGCATAGAAGCCCTCGTCGCGCGCGAACTCCTGTGCGCGGTTCGCGTAGAAGCGGGCGAACGAACCGATCAGTTCCGGCTCCTCCTCGAGGCTCGCGAGGTTGAAGAACGCGAAGAGCGGTCGTGCGAGCGGGGAGTAGGTCCCCGACTCGATGCTCTCCTCCTCGGGGAGGTAGAACTCGCCGTCTTGATCGCTTTCGACCGGCACGGCCTCGATCGGCTCATCGTCCTCGATGTCACGGAGGTACCCGAGTCCACCCCACCCGAAGCCGTACTGGTCGCCGGCGACCGCGCCCATGATCTCGTTCGTCTGGCTGGTGGCGGAGTAGTCGTCGCGGATGTCGCCCACCTCGCCACAGATCTCCAGCGTGAAGTAGTCGAACGTCCCCGATGCGGAGTCACGGGCGTGCAGCTGAAGGTCCTCGTCGGGATACTCGTCGCGGATGTCGCTCCATTGGGTGATCTCGCCGGTCGCATCGAACTCCCAAACCATCCTGAGCTCGTCGAGGGTGACCTCCTCCATCCAGTCGTTTTCGGAGTTTTTCACTACCGAGATCCCGTCGAGACCGACCTCGAGGAAGTCGTAGTCGACGTCGTTCTCCTCACAGAGGGCGACCTCCTCGTCGCTGATCTGCCGGCTCGCGCTCTGGACGGCCGAGTTGGCGCGACAAAACTCCTGAAAGCCCGCGCCGGTCCCCTCGGGGGCGACGTCGACGAGGACGTCAGGGAACTCCTCGGCGAAGTTCTCGCCGGCCCACGAGGTGATGGGCGCGACCGTGTTCGACCCGGAGGCGTCGATGGTGCCGGCGACGCCGCCTTCCTCGCCGCCGTTGCCGCCCATACAGCCCGCGACCGCGACCGCGCCGACGCCCGCGATCGTCGCGAGCGATTGTCGTCGAGTGATACCGCGCGTTGGGTTTCGCTGGCTGGGTGCCATCACCGCAACGTCAGGCCATCGAGGATAAGTAGTATGCTATGTGACATATATCGATGACTGATAAGCTATAGTTTAATTAGAGGCGTTTGTACGGGACAATATAGAAATATAGATCTATGTAGATAATGTAACAAACGAGCCATTTCGTTCCATACAATCGACGACGTATCCACCGGATCGTATTCCGAACATTGCACAGTGGCACAGTTGGCGTACTCCCGGGGACTCTATTCGGTCGCGGTGTAGCACACGAACGAACGCTCCACGAACACGAATGGTCACCATCACCGCTTGCGATAAAAAGTCACAAACATGGGTCTTTTATATATCATGACGCGCTGTTCTGGATGTGGTGGCGATGACGATCAGTTACCCCCTCTTAGCCCCTTGTGATGAAAACTTCCACCGAGCCACCACCACTAAACGTTGAGCGGAAAGTACGGCCTGTTGTCTGACGGATTCTATTAGTAGTTCTCGGCTTATCCCCACTGAGCCCCTTGTGACGATCAGTTTCGACCGAGCCACCACCGCGATACGGCGAGCGACCGGTATTGTCAACTCATCCTGTACGGGACGTTTCAGAGAATGTCCGCCCGGAACACTAACGACCGGTCTCATCTCCGGCGGCGTGCCGTGTCGACCGGGAAACCCTCGTGCCGGGCGACCGCCTTACGTGGCGGCGGGCGCGTCGCGAACGCGACGGGTCTGTCACGTGCCTGGGTTCTCCGCGTGTTCATCGCTCCCGTCCGGGATCACTCGCGCGGGGACTTAGTGGCACGCAAATTCGTATTCGTCGCCGCCGGGGTTAAAAACCTCGTTCGTCGCTACTCCCCCTTCTCGCTCCCGGCGACGATCGTCTCACCGCCCTCGCGCGGTTCGTTGACCGAGACGGGGTCGATGCGCTTGCGACGGCCGTCGACCTCCGAGAGGAGATAGACCAGCGCGGCGAGCGCCAACGCCCCGATGGGCAGGAGCACGAACGGCGTCACGCCGGTGAACCCCCAGGTCAAAAGCAGGAGCACGACCACGACGCCCACCGTGACGGCGTAATAGAGCTGGGTCCGGACGTGATCGATGAGGTCCGCACCGGTAAAAGTCGCCGACAGCACGGAGGTATCGGAGATCGGCGAACTGTGGTCGCCGAGGATCGCCCCCGAGAAGATCACGCCGACCATCACGGCGACGAGGGTGTGCCCCTCCGCGCCGCCGCCGCTTATCTGCCAGGCGACCGGGATCGCGATGGGGGTCATGATCCCCATCGTTCCCCACGAGGTCCCCGTCGAGAAGGCGATGAAGCCGGCGACGAGGAAGACGAGCGCCGGGAGTAGCTCAGCGGAGACGGCCCCGACGGCTATCGCCGCGACGTAATCGCCCGTACCGAGCGCGCCGATGGTTTCGCCGATCCCCCACGCGAGCACAAGGATGGAGACCGCGGTGATCATGATCCCGAACCCGTCGATGGTGTACTCCGTGGCCTCGCCGACGCCGAAGATGTCGTAGACCTTGCCGAGCAGGAACCCGGTCGCGACCATCGCGAACGAGCCGATCATCAGCGCGGTCTCGTAGGCGGCATCGAGCGTGGCATCCCAGAGCAGACCACCCGCACCCTCAACGTCGCCCGCGATGAGGTCCCCCACGAACGCGCCGACGGAGAACCCACCCGTCCACAGCGCGGTCGCGAGCGTCATCACGATCAGCACCGCGACAGGTGCGAAGAAGTTGATGAGCCGAGGGGTCGACGCCGGCGGCTCGCCGAGTTCGGCGGCGACGTCCTGCATCGGGACGGCGTCGTCGCGGGTGACCTTGCCCGTCGTCCACGAGCGGTGTTCCGCGGTCAACATCTCGCCGTAATCGCGACCCCAGACGACGATGATGGCGACCATCACGATGGCGAGGATGGCGTACATGTTGAACGGGATAGCCGAGAGGAAGACCTCGAAGGTGCTCGGCCGGTCGGCGGCGTCGACGCCGGCGGCCTCGTACCCGTCGACGATGAGCGAGAGCTGGAAGGCGACCCACGAGGAGATGCCGATGGTCGCGACTGGTGCGGCCGTGGAATCGACGATGTAGGAGAGCTTCTCACGGGAGATCCGCAGCGAGTCGGAGACGTCCTTCATCGCGGATCCGACGATCGCCGTGTTTGCGTAATCGTCGAAGAACATGGCTAAGCCGAGTACCCATGCGGCGAGGCCGGCCTTTCGTGGGGTATCGAGCCGTGTTAACGCCCAGTTTCTGACCGCATAGGTTCCCCCAAGGTTCCAGACCATGGCGACCCCGGAGCCAAGGAGGAGCGTGAACACGATGATGGTCGCGTGGAAATCGTCGGCTATCGCGGCGACGATCCACTCGAACGTCTGGACGATCCCGAGCCCACCGGTGTAGATCACCGCCCCGGCCCAGATGCCGAGAAACAGCGACAGTACCGCCTTTCGTGTGAGTATCGCCAACGCGATCGCGAGCAACGGCGGCACGACCGAGAGCGCTCCAAAGTCGGACATACCGACCTACTGTGACC
>PWGU01000016.1 GCA_003554605.1 Halorubrum sp. | reverse complement strand
TTTGGGATTTGCATTACCCGAGACCGCACTTGCAGGATTGCCTCCTGAAAGATTTTTGTCAAATCCGCTTTTTTCTAACTCTGAGTTATATGCCCTTATACCGAAATAGAATGTGGTCCCGGGATATAATCCCCTCACAATCCTTTCTTCGGTATCGCCTGCGTTTTTGGGGTTTTCTTCTATCCGGGATCCTGCTTTATACTCATCCGGGTTTTCCGGTATACTGTCCCACCACTTACTAACAGAGCTTTTTTCATTTGTCGAGTAAGTAGCGTAGCGGACTTCATAGAACCCTCCAACGTTGTTTCCGTTATTACCTGTTGCTGTCCACGACAGTAAAACTTCCCCGTCGGTTTCACCCAGAGTCTCTGCTTTTAAATCAGCTACTTCTTCAGGAGCTCCGGGTGGGGCAGATCCGACTGCAAAGCCTTCGCGGAAGTAGTCCTGGATCTTGACCGCCGAGTAGTCCCAATCCCAATTCTGGCTAGACTGCTGTTTGGCGGTTTCTATGAACTCTCGATGTGCTAGCTGTTCGGAGTTATATGTATACTCAACCCCGGACAAGGCCGATTCCGGGAGAGACGCAGAACCTTCGCCCGACAAGGTGAGCATTTCATTGTTCACCACCTCGTCAATCCAATATGTACTTCCATCTATAACGATACTTCTAGCATCATCCCATTTCCGCCAGTCGCTATTGAACTTATCTCCAGACTCCCATTCAACCTGACGGTAATTACCACTCCCATCGTCCACTACGTTAACCGTTCCTGCCCCGCCTTCATAACTCTCTTCAGACAGATACTCCTGATACATCCCTAATGTGCGGATCGGATCCACGAAATCAACCGGATCACTAATCACCTCATCGGGATCTCGAAAGATATTGTCAAATATCTCAATATCCTCAGTAACATAACTTGTGTGTAACGGGGTTGGTATGTTATACACTATATTATTATATACTTTAACCCTGTCTATGGTGATATCTTCCGAGTCGTCAGTTAATCGTATGCCGTGGTTGGATCCTTTGTAATGCACATTGAATGTTATGTTGCCGGAAATTATGTTCTGCATATCCTTTCTTGTGTTTGCAAGACCAATGTCCCAACTTCTTCCGTCTATCACTATATTGTTTTCTATCTTCGCATAAGTACCGTCAGTATTTGCATGCGCCGTTCCACCCGCACCTACTGCAAGACTGAAGGGACAGTTAGAAAAGATATTTTCATAGGCAATCGACATCCCACCATTGCGGGCCTGAATGCCATGTCTGACAGAGTTAGTTACTATATTTCTATAAGCCCTAAAGTTTTCATTACCTCTTTGAATATAAAACATATTTCTCTTTCTTTGATGCGTGTCTTCGCTAAGCGATTGGTCGATATGAAGATTATGTAAGGTTTCCTCAAACAATATGCTGTTGCAATTCTGCAGATATAATCCATTTTCCAATCCATTGTCTTGTTTTTGAGAAAATATAGAGCGCCTCACTTCAAGATTATTATGTGAATAATCTGATATATAATATCTTCCATCTGATAAGTGAAAATTGCAATCTTCTATAAGCGCATTGTTAGAGCCACCCCCCCGGTATCTCCTAAAATCCAATCCGGCGATAATGGAATTGCTTTGGCCCCTGGCGGTGGCGCCCTTCAATTTCGGACGAATTTCAGAGTCACCATATGTGCCAATAACAGACGGTTCTTCCAAGGACCGTCCGGAACGAGCATACAAATTGCTTAAAGACCATTCATCCCCTCTTTTCAACAGCATCCAATCGGGATAACCTTTTCTCATTTGGTTCTGTGCCATTGAGGGAGTCGCTACGGGAATCAGTTCTTCCGATGAGCCAATAATTTCCAGATCGCTAATATAAGGCCTGCTAGATCCATTAGCGCCTGTTATGTAAATCCGATAATAGTTATACTCAATAGTATTGGAAAAGTTAAAGAGTCTTCTTTCACCCGAATCCCAGTCAGTTTCCCCAGTGACCGCATCAAGAGTTGTCCAATTTTCTCCGTCATTGCTTCCTTCAAACGTCCAATCTTTGGGAGCTTGATCGACACGATCCTCATCCCAATGTGAAATAGAAAACCTAATGGAATAAGCAGTGACAACCCTAGGACTCGTAAATTGATACTCTAACCAGCTTGGCAGGCTGTTCCCTATCCATCCATTGGAGCGTCCATCAATACTACGATTAAACGCCTTCCATGCTGCATCATCCCCCCACCCCCATTCGGAACTAGCGCTCACCTCACCCTGTGGATCGGTATAATCAGTCATAATGGGCGTAATTCGTTTGAGAAACGGTCCTTGGGGTTTATCATCAGGCGTGTTCAATCCAATGTCAGAAGCATAATGCGGCACGCCCGCCGCATTGTCTCCATCGGAGTTGGAAACGTACACGACCTGCGTATCTTCGCTGGATTCGATCTTGGTCCAGCCGTCCCTGTCTACTTCTCTTGAGGCCTCGGTAACTACCACTTTTACGGTTACTATGCCCTGAGGTCCCAGAATTGTTAAATCATTGGTCCCAAGATATATATTTTCATCAAGACTAAGCGGAAGACTTATGCGCTCAGCAGAATCGGAGCCAATCTGTGCTATGTAGAAGGTATAGTCATTTGAATCACCCTGCAAATCAAGGTCTTCGGCGGTAAGTACAGTATTTATGTTTTTGTATGTTATCTCTCTTACCGAACTAAACCCGTAGACATCTGTCGGGTTAATTAGAAAGTTCATACTAAAGCTTGCAATTAATAAAAACGCTATTCTTATACCTGTTTTAATTGTTTTGATTAAACTCATACTTTTCTCCTATTTCGCTATAACCACACTTCCGTATTTATAACCCCCGTCAGTCTTTATTCGATAAATATAAAGTCCCGACTCCATAGATATGGATCCATCCCTTGAGGGGTTCCAGACTATATAACTTGAGCCGTCTCTTTTTTTACTAAAGACCTCGTTGCCCCTCACATCGGTAATCAGCACTTCCTCCACT
>PWGU01000089.1 GCA_003554605.1 Halorubrum sp. | reverse complement strand
GGTCGAGTCTGGGTCAACAAACGCCCACCGAAACGCGTCGTGAGCGCGCTCGACACCCGCCGCGATCGGGCCGCCGACGCGCTCGTGAACGAGAGGTGGAACGGCCGCAAGTCGACGGGTGAACAGGCCGTTACCCGTCGAGCCTGGGAACAACAGAAACGCGAGAATGAGCGCGAAGTTAACGTGGATCGCGCGGATCTGCAGTTGGGCTAACGCCCCGAGTCGGATCTCCCCGTACCCGGGAAGCGCAAATCCAAAGGTAAACCCACGGGCGGCGATCCACAGCTGGAACGCCGAAAAGGAGATGGCGACGAGAGCGACCACGACCGCCGTAACCCCGGCGACCGTCCGGCGTTTGTCGATCTCCTCGAAGACCTGTTCGGCGGTGGATTTCGTCTCGGGGTCCGGCCGGGTCGCGGGTGCCTCCCCGCCCGCCACAGCGACTGGATCCGGTCGTCCGCCATCCGTTTCCCCCGTGTCGTCGTCGCCCGTCACGTCCGCCGCTCGCGTGTCGTCGTCGCCCGTCACGTCCGTCCCCTCCGTGATCCCTTGTAAAGTGTATCTTTCATGGCTATCTTCGGTTCTCGATGGTCAGCTTGACCGAGCCGCCGTCCGTCATCGCCGCGATGTCGTATCGCTCATCGCCCACGATGAGGTCGTGGTCGGCGATGTGGCCCGTCCGTATCCGTAGCGTCTCGTACTCTCTGTTAGTCGGTTCATATACGTACCGGCCATTCTCCTGAGTGACCTCCGCCTGCGCGGGGAGTCCCGCGCCGAAGGAACTGAACTCCATCCGTACCATCGCGAGCGTGCCTGCGTCGGTCACGACGTAGACGTCGCGGACGAGCGTTCGCTCGACGCTGTGTGTATACTCGATGGTGATCTCGGTCTCCGGGTCGATCGGTGCCGTCACCAGTTCGGTCCCGTTCGCGTCGGTGACGATGAGCGTCGGCGACGTCGTTGTCGGGACGGTCCCCGAGAAAAAGCCCACGCTCGCGAAGGTGATGAGGGTCGCGAGCCCGATGACGACGACCCCGACGCGCGTCGTCGACGCCCGCGACCACTGGGTCACGCTACTCGAAGTAGCGGGTCGCCCCCTCGTGCAGTTCGATCGACATGCCGTCCTGAGCGGACTCCAGGTTGATGAAGTCCGTCTTGATCGACAGCCGGTCGACGTTCTCGAAGATGGCCTCGCTGACCTCCTCAACGATGTCGGCGTCGTACTCCTCGCGGGTCGCGATCATCGCCTGCACGGAGACGGTGTCGACGTCCTCGTCGAGCCCGTCGTACGTGCCCGCCGGGATGGTGTCGTCGGCGAACCAAGAGGCGTCCGCTCTGGCGGCCTCCCGCTCGTCGTCGGTCATGTTGAGAATCGCGATGTCGGCGGTGGTCGCGAGCTCCTCGACGGCACCGACGGGCCAGCCGCCCACGACAAACGCGGCGTCGACGTCGCCGTCGCGGAGCTGGTCAGCCGCCTGCGTGAAGTCGGTGTTCTGTTCGTCGAAGTCGTCGGTGGTGATCCCCGCTACCGACTCGAGGATCTGCAACGCGTTCACCTGCGTGCCGCTCCCGAGGTCGCCGGTGTTGACCGGGCGGCCTTCGAGGTCGGCGACCGATTCGATCCCCGCATCCGGATCCGTGATGATGTGGATCGTCTCCGGATACAACGTCGCGACGCCCCGAAGGTTCTCGATGGGCGAGCCCTCGAACGCCTCAAGCCCCTCGCCGTTTCGTGCGAAGTAGGCGATGTCGTTCTGGATCATCGCGAAGTCGGCGTCGCCGCCGCCGAGGCTCCCGACGTTCTCGACGGACGCACCGGTGGAAGAGACCTCCACGCTGTGGTTCGTAACGTCCTCGATGATCCCCTCGAACTCGCCCGATAGCGGGTAGTAGGTCCCGCCGGTCCCGCCGGCGTGCCAGCGAATGACCTCGCCGCCGTTACCGTCGTCATCGCCGTCATCATCCCCGATGTCATCCGGGTCGTCATCGTCGGCACAGCCCGCGAGCCCAACGATCCCGGCCGCTGCAACTCCCTTCAAAAGCATCCGGCGGTCGATCCGCTCCTCGATCTTGTCGTCCATCATACAACAGTTGATTAGCCACCGGAGTAAATAACTATTTCCCATGATCTATGATTATGATTGTCACTGATCGGATACTGCCGGCGTTCGTGGTGGATCGGTTGCCACCATCCCGACCGAATGAAAAGGTCTTTTACCATGAGCGGAAACGCTAGCGTAAGGGCCGGTAGCTCAGTTAGGGAGAGCGACGGACTCTTAATCCGTCGGTCGCGTGTTCAAATCGCGCCCGGCCCGTGCAGTGAACCGCCGAGTGATAACGAGGCGGTGAGTGAACCGACAGGCACGATTTGAATGCAGAGGGGGTCGGGCGTGCAGACATAGAGAGCCTGCCATGACCTTCACATATAAATACCTCCACTTTCTCCCTCAAAGGGGTACCTACAATGTCAAACCAACCCGCTGAACGGACGCTGCAGTCCGAACTGTTCGGTCGATCGGTCGAGTTCAACTACTCCGAAACGTGGCTCGCCTACTCCATGCTTGGCTTACGGCTCGTCATAGCGTGGGTGTTCCTCCAGGCCGGCTTGGAGAAGCTGCTCGATGGGGGCATCGGCGATCCACTGGCGTGGTCGTCCGCCGGGTTCCTCCAGAACGCGGTCGCAGACGCGAACCCGCTACAGGGGCTTTTCCTCTGGTTCGGGAACTTCGCGACCATTGTCGACCCGCTCGTGATCTTCGGACAGATCCTCATCGGTCTCGCGCTCCTGTTCGGCGTCTTCTTCCGGTTTGCGGCGCTCATGGGAGCCATCCAGATGGCGATGTTCTGGACGGCCGCCTGGCAGGGCGGGCTGATGCAGGGTTTCCCCGTCGAGAACGGGTACTTCATCGACAGCTCGTTCGTCTACATGCTCCTGCTTTTCGGCCTCGGCGCATGGGGTGCGGGGCGGCTCCTCGGCGTCGACAGCGCGTTGGAGGAGACGGTGTTCGTCAAGGAGAACCCCTGGATGCGCTACCTCCTCGGCTAGCGTCCCATTCCGCTCGCCTGCCGCTGTTGAAATCCTTTTTTATATACAGTACCGGCTGAAACAGCCGGTCGATGGTGACTGCGAAGTGAGCGGTCGCCTGCGCGGGTTGTTCGTAAGCGATGATGAGTGGTCGTGTGACTGGTTATAAGTAGTGACACTGATTCGGGTCATTCCGTGGAGTGGCGGGAGCGGATCGAGGATCGACCACCACCGCCGCTATTTCCCCCACAATTGAACGCGCATCCGCGCCGCAGCCTCACACCTCCCCAGCCTCACACCTCCCCAGCCTCACACCTCCCCAGCCTCACACCTCCCCAGCCTCACACCTCCCCAGCCTCGCCACGGCTGGCGAAAACGCCAGCCGTGGGCTCCCTCGCGCTCGGTGTCGCGCCCTACGGGCGCGCACCGGTGCGCGCCGACCACCATGGACTGGCTTATATCTCGTCTCGCCACCAGATTGGGGCGGATTGATAATCGATCCGGTCGTGTCACCGATTCCACGCGGCCTGTTCAGGGTCGATCACCCGGTCGCCGTCGGCGAGGTCATCGATCGCGGCGAGTTCGGACTCACGAAGGTCCACCTCCAGCGCCATGAGATTCTCCGTCACGTGATCGCCAGTTGCTTTCGGAATGGGAACGACGTCCCGTTCCAGCGCCCACGCGAGCGCGACGACCGCCGACGACGTTCCATGTGCCTCGGCGACCTCGACGAGCACGTCCTCATCGAGGATCTCCCCGCGCCCGAGCGGCGAGTACCCGACGAGGTGATGGTCGAACTCCGCGGCAAGTCGACGGAGCTCGGGCTGTTTAAATCGGGGGTGACACTCGACCTGATGGGCCGCGATCGGCGAATCGAGGATCCCGCTCGCCTCGCGGACCAACTCCGGGGTGAAATTCGAGATCCCCACGTGGTCCGTCACACCGGCCTCCCGAAGCGCATCGAACGCCGGAAGGGTCCTCTCGGGGTCGTACGCCCCCATCGGCCAATGGACGTAAAGGAGGTCGACGCGGTCGAGGCCGAGCCGGTCGAGGCTCTCGTGTGCGGTCTCTCGAACGGCCTCCGGGGAGAGGTTGTCGTAGTGAATCTTTGTCGCGATCACGACCTCGTCGCGGTCGACGTCGCTGGCGCGGAGGCCTTCACCCACGGCGACCTCGTTGCCGTACATCTGGGCCGTGTCGATATGCCGATAGCCAGCGTTGAGTGCGGTTCGAACCGTTTCGGCGCAGCTCTCGGGATCGTCGAGCCCGGACGTGCCGAGTCCCAGGGAGAGTGGCAGCGGTGGCATACCCGGCCTTCTCGCCCGATCGTCTAAAAGCCGTCCCGTCCACGCTCGGGTGCCGGTTTCCGGTCTGTTGCTCGTTTTTACTCGTTATTCGCTCTCGCTCGGGTCACACAGCGCGAGCGCCTCCGCCCGCGTCGGCAGCGACGTCATCGCCCCACGGGCGGTCGTCGTCCGCGCGGCGACCGCGTTCGCGAACGCCAACGCCGCCGAGACGCGTCGTTTCGCCGCGCCGTCAGCATCCGTCGCCTCCGTTTCGGGAAGATTATCGACCGCTCCCGAGAGCGCCGCAATAGCCCCCGCGGTGAAGGCGTCCCCAGCGCCCGTCGTGTCGACCGGATCGACGGGGTATCCCGGATGCTCCACGATCATCGGTTCCGCCGCCGGGTTCCACGGCGCTGTCGGTTCCGCACGGAGAAGCGCGCCATCCGCCCCACGCGTGACAAGCGCCGTGTGCGGGCCGTACGAACAGACGAACTCGGCGACGGACGCGGCGTCATTATCCGTCGTGTCCGACGCGACGAGCCCCGCCGTCCGGAGGTCATCGACGGTCGTCTTCACCACGTCGGCACCCCTGAACGCCCGCTCGAAACTCCTGCTGAGGTCGTGATCGGTGAACAGTTCGGGACGGGCGTTGGGGTCGAACGAGACGACGATGTCGTCGCGCTCGCCGGCGCGTTTGAGGAGCTCGTACGTCGCCTGCCGGCTCGATCCACCGGACAGGGTCACCCCGCCGGCGTGCACCCAATCGACGGCCGACAGCGCCGAATCGTCGACCCGCCCCGGCTCCATGCGGGTGTCCGCGGTCCCATCGCGGTGGAAGCTGAACGACCGCTCCGCGTCCGGATCGAGGCTCACGAATACGAGGGCGGTTTTCGCGTCGGGATCGACACACACGTACTCGTCGTTGACGCCGGCCGACGCGAACCTCCCCTGCAGGAATTCGCCGAACGCGTCGTCGCCCACCCTGGTCCAAAAAATCGGGGGCGCGTCCAATCGGGCGAGGCCGACGGCGACGTTGGACGGCGCGCCCCCGGCCCGTCGATGGAACGTCTCGACCCCTGATAGTGGGCCCTCAGTGTCGGGAATAAAGTCGATAAGCGCCTCGCCGGCGACGAGGATCCGTGTCATACCTCGCCCGTCGCCTTCGGGAACCAAGTCGATTTGGGTCCGCCGGGGCGTAGGGGACACCACCACGCCATCCGTACGCTTATTCACACGCATCGGCTGTATTCGTTCGATGGCGACCGGTCCCACTCTCGAACTCGCCACCGGCCGGCTCCGGCTTGATCGGTACGCGGATCCAATGCTGGTCGATCCGGACCCACACCTCCTCTCGGCGGTCCTCGAAGCGGTGCGTTCGACGCTTCCGCCCGCCGCCGACGCGCCCGTCAGATCGTCCGAGACATCCACGGAGCGTGCGCTATCCCGCGAGCCGGATGCGCCAGCCGATCCGGATCCGCTCGTCGTGCTCGCTCGGAAACCGATCCTGACACGGGCCACGGAGGGGTTCGATCGTGCGGGCGAGGTCGCGGCGCTACTCGAACCGGACCTCCTACGGCTTCGAGTGTTGGCGACACCACAGCCGAACGCCCTCCTCCTCGGCCGAAACGCCGCAACGATCCTCGTCTCGGAGCCTCCGGGGCTACACGCGGTTCCCGTATCGGATCCGGGAGAGCTCCGGGGACAGTACGAGGACCTGTACGACCGAAGCGATCCGTTCACGGTTCGGACGCCGAGCCGCGGTCGGATCTTCGAGGCGTTCGCCGACCGGTGTGATACGGCGATCGCGAGCGACCTGCTCTCGGCGCTCGATATCCCTCCCGACCCCGCAGACGACGTGCTCGATGCCCGGCTCCGCGCGGCGATGGTCGCCGCCCTCCACGGCGTCGATGACTACGAGTTTCGACGGGCCTGCGAGGAGGCCGGCCTGGGCAGTCCATCGACGTTCACCTCCGTGAAGCGACGGCTCACCGATGCGGGGCTCATCACGACCGAACGGGTGGCGCAACCGGTCGGTCGCCCGCGACAGCGGCTCCGACTCGGACCCACACTCATGGCCGAGGCTTCTGGATCTGATGCCGCCGCGGGCGTCAAAGACGGTTCGGACGGTTCGGACGGTTCGGACGGTTCGGACGGTTCGGACGGTTCGGACGGTTCAGAGGGTCAAGCCGCGGGCGAGGACACCATCCTCCCGACCCGCGTGGTGTTGTCCGCCGCCCGTACCGTGCTCGTTCGTTCCAACGGCTCCCCGTTGGACCCCGAAGATTAAGCGCCTCGGCGCGAAGCGTCGCCATGCGTATCCTCTCAGATGACGACGTTGCCGCCGTGTTGGCCCTCGAACCGCTCCTTGACGTCGTGGCCGATGGACTCAGGGCACAGGGCCGTGGCGACGTCGAGCGACCACCGAGGCCACACTTCCCGGTGGGGATCGACCTCGGAGGGGTCCAAACGGAGGGAGGAAGCTCCGACGACGGTACCGTTCAGGTTGACGATCCGCTCGGAACCGGACTCGTCATGTCGGCGTACGTCCACGGCGCGGGAACCTACGCCACGAAGATCGTCGGCGTCCACGACGGAAACGCCTCGCGCGGGCTCCCGACGGTCAACGCGAGCATCACGCTGACCGCGGCGGACACGGGACGACCGCTCGCCACGATGGACGGGACACGGATCACGAACGCCCGAACCGGATGTATCGGCGGGCTCGCCGTCAGGCACCTCGCGGGCGAGGGGCCACTCACGGTCGGCGTCATCGGCGCGGGCCAACAGGCGCGGTGGCAGGCGATGGCGATCGCTGCCGCCGCCCCGATCGAGACCGTTCGCGTCTATTCCCCCAGCGACTCAAAGGAGGCGTGTGCGGCCGATCTTCGGGAGCAGGGTCTCGACGCGGAGCCCGTCGCGTCCGCACGAGCGGCGGTTCGCAACGCCGACGTGGTCGTGACCGCAACGACCGCGACGGCACCGGTAGTCGACGGCGGCGACCTCTCGTCCGGAACGCTCGTCGTCGCCGTCGGCGCGTACACGGCGAGCACCCGCGAGCTCGACGATCGTACGGTCGAACGAGCCGCCGCGGTGTACGCCGACGTTCCTGAGGAGGTCGCGGAAACCGGCGATTTCCCGAGCCACACCGCCGACGACCTCATCCCGTTTGCGTCGGTGCTGGCCGGCGACTCCGAGCGCGCGGACGCCGACGACGTGATCATCGTTGCCTCCGTCGGAACCGCCGTGCTCGACGCGGTTGCCGGGGAATACGTCTACGAACGAGCGGTCGATACCGGCGTCGGGACGGAGGTGTCGCTCTCGGCGGTCGATGAGGCCTAACGTGACATCCGGAGGGTAAACTGATAGAAACGGGGGCGGAGACGAGAGCTTGGGGTCCTCAGTCGTCGAACTCCTGAAACAGCTTCACGAACTCGTCGTGTTCGTCGACCTCGCTCATGGTTTGATCCAGGCTCTCGCGGAGCTCCTCGATGCGTTCGGGGAGTTCCTGATACTCCGCGTTTTCCGCGAGTTCGCTGGCGTTCTTTTCGGCCTCCAACACCGCGCGCTTGGAGGTCAACGCGAACAGCTCCTGCACGCCGGCGTCATAGCCTCCACGTCGGAGCAACCCCTCGACCGTTTCGCGAAGCGCCTCCTTCGTCACCGGCTTCACGAGGTAATCGTCGAAGCCCATCTCCAGGATGTCGAAGTCGGGTTCGACCGCCGTCACCATCGCGACACGACAGTCGATCCCGCGTTCGCGGATCTCCATGAGCACCTCGTCACCCGAGAGGCCGGGCATCCGGCGGTCGAGGAGGATGGCATCGACGTCCGCGTCGATCTGCTCTAAGGCCTCGTTCCCGCCGTATGCCGTCCGCACTCGGTAGTCATCGCCGAGCCACGCGGCGTAGAGGTCCGCCAGATCCGGTTCGTCCTCGACGACGAGGACGGTCGGTGGATGCTCACTCATATATTCTCTGAAGGGCGACCGACTCGCTCACACCTATATTCTCGGCGGACGCTATATGAAAATACCCCTTCACCGCTCCGTGCTCCAGCGACCACACGGCGTCCCTCGGGTGACCGACGCGCCCTGGCCGTTGTGGACGGTTGGCACCCGCCGGGAGGCCGGTACCGAGCGCTTGCGGTCGCCTTCGACACTTCGCGTCGGCCGGATCCATACAGACGTGACGGACACCGACGGCTTAACCGCTACGTTCGGGGAACCCTTCACAAAACGTAGGCCCGGGCAACCGATCGGCACGCCTACCCGACTGTCCTTCGCCCGCTGGTCAGTTGGGATTATTCGGTCGGACTGTAGTTCGGTGCCTCGTCCGTGATCATCACGTCATGTGGGTGGCCCTCGGTCTGTCCCGCGCTGGAGACACGCACGAATCGCGCGCGCTCGTGGACCTCCGGGATCGTGTGTGCGCCCACGTAGCCCATCCCGGAACGCATCCCGCCGGTCAGCTGGTGGAGCTCGGAGGCGAGGCTCCCCTTATACGGTGTCGCGGCCTCGACACCCTCGGGAACGAACTCCTCGTCCTCGTCGGCGTCCTTGAGGTAGCGGTCGCCGCCGCCGGATTTCATCGCGCCGACCGAGCCCATCCCGCGATACTGTTTGTACTTTTTGCCCTGCATCGTGATCACCCGGCCCGGTGCCTCGTCGGTGCCCGCGAAGTACGACCCGAGCATGACCGCGTCCGCGCCCGCGGCGATGGCTTTGATCGCGTCGCCCGAGTAGCGGATCCCGCCGTCGGCGATGACCGGCACGTCGTGTTCCCTCGCCACGTCGGCGACCTCCGAAACCGCCGTGATCTGCGGCATCCCCGCGCCGCTTACGACCCGCGTCGTACAGATCGATCCCGGGCCGATGCCGACTTTTAACCCGTCCGCGAACTCGGCGGCTGCCTCGGCGGCCTCCCGCGTCCCGATGTTGCCCACGACGACGTCCGCGTCGACGGTCCCTTTGATCGCCGCCGCCGATTCGAGCACGTTGAGGTTGTGCGCGTGAGCACAGTCGATGAAGAGCACGTCCGCGCCGGCCTCGTCGGCGGCGACCGCGCGTTCCTCCTCGAACGGACCGACCGCGACCCCGACGAGCAGCCGGCCGTCCTCGTCGCGCGCGGCGTTCTCGTGCTCGCGGCGCTGGAGGATCTCGCCCATCGTGACCAACCCGACCAGCCGGTCGCCGTCGGCGACGATCGGCACGCGCTCGATCTTGTGGTCGTACATCAGTTCGAGCGCGCCGCGCGCATCGACGTCCTCGGAGGCGGTGATCACCTCGTCGGTCATCGCCTCGCGGACCGCGTCCTCCTCGCCGACCTCGAGGTACGGACGGATGTCCGTCCCGGAGATGATCCCGAGGACGACGTCGTCGTCGTCGACGACTGGCGCACCGGAGACGCCCTCGCGTGCCATCGTCTCGTCGGCCTCGCTGATCGTATCCTCCGGGCTCACCGTGACGACGTTCTCACGCCGGATGATGAGTTCGTGCGCCCGCTTGACCCGCTCGACCTCCGCGGCGGTCTCCTCGACGGTCATGTTCCGGTGAAGGACGCCGAGGCCTCCCTCTCGGGCCATCGCGATCGCGAGGTCGCTCTCGGTCACGGTATCCATCGCCGCCGAGAGTACGGGGGCGTTCAGGTCGACGTGTTTCGAGACGCGGGTCGCGAGGTCCGCGTCGTCGGGTTCGACCCGGCTCTCCATGGGTCGCAACAGTACGTCGTCGAAGGTCAACGCCTCCGGTACCTCGAGTTTCGCCGAAAATCGTCCGGAATCGCTCGCCATGTAAACCGTCGTCAGGCCCCGGCCAAAAGGATTGCGAGTCAGCTGGGGCGTGTACAACGCTCACAAGCGTCGAAACAGCGGCACACGGCGGGTGCGGATCTTCGGAAGGGAACCTCCCAGGGCCCCGCTCACTCGGAAACCGGCTCGACGCCGAGGGTCACGGTAACGTCCTCGACGTCCCACGTTTCGATCAGCGCGTCGTCGCCGTCGGCCTCGCTCGCCCCGTCGAACCAGGCGTCCGCACGAACCTCGCCGGCGATGAGGTCGGCGTGTGTCTCGATGAAACCGGCCACCCGATCGTCGTCGATGTCGGCACCGACCCGGATCCGAGCTTCGACGTCGAGGTCCAGCTCCTTGCGCATCTCCTGGATCCGCCGGATCACGTCGCGGGCGTAGCCCTCGGATTCGATCTCGTCGGTCAGCGACGCGTCGACGTAGACGGTACCCCCCTCGAAGTCGGTGCCCGAGACGCCTTCGGGCGGCTCCGCGACGTACTCGATCATGTCCGGCTCGAACTCGACCGCCTCGCCGTTCACGGTCACCTCGCCACCTTCGACCGCCTCCCGGGTGGCCCCTTGTACGGCCGTCATCACCTCCTGTGCCTCGCCGCCAAAGGCGGGACCGATCGCGGCCATGACTGGCTGGGCGCGCTCGACCAGCTCGTCGAAGACGTCCGTGACGACGACCTCGCGGGCGTTCACGCGGTCGGCGATGAGCGGCTTCAGGTTGCGTACGGCGTCGGCGACTGCCGGATCGTTCGTCTCGACGACGACGCGCGGGACGGGCCAGCGAAGCTTCCGGCCGGCCTGTTGACGGGCGTTCGCGGCCGCCTCCTCGACGTCCCGAAGCACGCCGATGTCGCGTTCAAGTTCCTCATCGTGCAGCGACGGATCGGGCTCGGGGTACGAGAGCGCGTGGACGGTCGTCGCGCCGCCGTCGAGCCGCTGGTACATCCGCTCGGTCAGGTACGGCGCGATCGGCGCGAGCAGCCGGATGGTTTCATCGAGGACGGTCGAAAGGGTCGCGTACGCGCCGCGTTTGGAGTCGGAATCGGCCTCCTCCCACATTCGGTCGCGGACGGCCTTCACGTAGAACCGCGAGACGTCCTTCGTGATGAACGACAGGACGGCGTTCACCGCGTCGTGGACGCGGTAGTCGTCCCACGCATCCGCGACGTCCGCCTTGACGGACTGCAGTCGCGAGAGCACCCAGCGGTCGACGACTTCGAGTTCGCCGTCATCGAGGGTCGCCTCCGCGGGATCGTAGCCGTCGAGGGCCATGTATTCGAGCGGGAACCGGAAGACGTTCCAGAGGATGTTGAGTTTCCCCTGGATCTCGCCGAGGCCGTCCCACTCGAACGCGAGGTCGACGCCCTGCTGATCGTGGCTCAGGAGGTAGGTCCGGAGCGGATCGCGTCCGGCACGATCGATGGCCTCCTCGGGCGTCACGATGTTGCCGACGGATTTCGACATCTTGCGCCCGTCGCTGTCGTTCGCGAACCCGTGCATCAACACCTCATCGTAGGGGACCTCGCCGACTGCGGCGGTGCCCATCCCGAGTTGTGACCAGAACCAGCCGCGCGTCTGGTCGTGCGCCTCGATGATCAGGTCCGCGGGCCAGAGCTCGTCGAAGGCCGCCTCCTCGCCCGGATAGCCGAGCGTGCCCCACGTCGCGACCGAGGAGTCGAGCCACACGTCGAAGACGTCCTCCACGCGCCGATACGTGGTTCCGTCCTCGACGATCGTGAGGTCGTCGACGCTCGGGCGGTGCAGATCGATCGTCTCGGGATCGACATCCTCCTCGACGCGTTCGGCCAACTCCTCCCGGGTGCCGATCACGATCATCTCGTCATCGAGCGCGCCGGACTCGGCGTCCTCCGGCACCCAGATCGGGATCGGGATCCCCCAGTAGCGTTGTCTGGAGACGTTCCAGTCCGGTGCGTCCTCGATGAAGTCGCGGAACCGGTTGTCCCGCGCCCACGACGGGTACCACTCGGAGGTCTCCATGTTCGAGAGCAGGTCCTCCTTGACGTCGGTGATCGAGATGAACCACTGGTCGGTGACGAGTTGGATCACGCCCGTATCACATCGCCAACAGTGCCCGTAGCTGTGGTTGACCGTCCCGGCGGAGAGCATGTGACCGTCCGATTCGAGGTCCTCGATGATCGCCTCGTTGGCGTCGCGAACGAACGTGCCCGCGTACGGTCCCGCCGCCTCGGTGAACTCGCCGTTCGGCTCGACGGGACAGAAGATCTCGAGGCCCAGATCGCGACCGCGATGGAAGTCCTCCTCACCGTGTCCGGGCGCGGAGGGGACCAGCCCGGTGCGGTCGGCCTCGACGTACTCGGCGGTGTAGACCTGCCCGGCACCCTCGAAGTCGGGATACTCCGCAACCCGATCCGCGAGCGGGTGGTCGTAGGCCCAGCCGACCATCTCCTCGCCCGTGTACTCGCCCTCGACGGTGTAGTCGTCGTAGCGGCCCTCCTTCAGGACGTCCTCGACGCACTCGGCGGCGATGTAGAGCACCTCCTCCTCGCCATCCCGCTCGGCGCGAACGGCCTGATAGGTGAGGTCGCCGTCGACGGCGACGAAGGTGTTCGCGGGGATCGTCCACGGCGTCGTCGTCCAGATGACGAGGCTCCCCTCGCGCTCGGTGAGCGGGAATTTCACGTAGATCGAGGGGTCGTCGACGTGTTCGTATTCGACCTCGTTGTTCGCGAGCCCCGTCTCACACCGTGGACACTGTGAGATCGAGCGTTTTCCCTGTTCGACGAGCCCGTTCTCGGCGACCTTTGAGAACGCCCACCACGCCGACTCCATGTACTCCGGCGAGACGGTCTTATACGGGTCCTCCCAGTCCATCCAGACGCCGATCGACTGGAAGTCCTCGTCCATCGCCTCGCGGTTCTCCTCGGCGAAGCGGAGACACTCCTCGATGAACGCCTCCATGCCGTACGCTTCGATGTCGCGTTTGCTCTCGAAGCCGAGCTCCTCCTCGACTTTGACCTCGATCGGCAGCCCGTGCATGTCGTAGCCCGGCCGGTCGGTCACCCGGTGGCCGGTCATCCGTTTGTACCGGATGACGGCGTCCTTCAGCGTCTTGTTCCAGGCGGTGCCGAGGTGCATCTGTCCGGAGGTGTACGGCGGGCCGTCGACGAAGAAGAACGGCGGGTCGTCGGCGTGGGCCTCCTTGGCCGCCCCGTAGGCGTCGTGTTCGTCCCAGTACCGCTCCACCGTGGACTCGACGTCCGCAGGGCGGTATTGGTCATCGATCTGCTCCATACACCGTCAGTTTGCGTCCGCGTATTTCAATACGACGGAGTCGCGGGGGGCGTTCTCGGGCG
>PWGU01000030.1 GCA_003554605.1 Halorubrum sp. | reverse complement strand
ACGATCAGTATCTCATCCGTCCCGTCGCCGGTCACGTCGGCAAACAGCGGAGCGGTGTAGACGATGACCGGCCCCGCATCGGCGCGCAGGACGACTTCGCCGTTTCGGTTCATTCCGAGGACGTCACCCCCGCGGTTGACGGCGACGACCTCGGCGGTTCCGTCGCCGGTGATGTCGCCGATCGCCGGCTCGGTTACCCGGGTCTCACCGCCGTACTGTTGTTTCCAGACGACCTCCCCGTCGAGGAGGTCCACCGCCCAGATGTCGCCGCCACCCCCGACGTGGATCCGACCCGCGTCCGCGCCGCCCACGTCGACCGGGGTGTCCTGTAAGCCGATCTCATACCGGGTTGAGCCGTCAGCGGCCTCGATGGTCTGCAGCATCCCGTCGCTGCTCCCGAGCGCGAGGATCGCACCCCGGCGGCTGTCGGCGGCGTTCCAACTCAGCGTCGTTCCCTCGGGCTCCTCAGCCCAGACCACGTCGCCGTCGGCGTCGAGGACGCTCACCTCTTGTGTCCCCCCGTTCTCGGTGAGCACCGCGATCCCGTTTTCGATGAGGACCCCGTCATCCTCCTCGACCGCGTCTCCATCATCGGCCGCTGACTCGCCGGCGACGGGGAGCGGGCGGAGCGCGGCGTCGCCGTCCACCGTCGTCTCGAAGACGGTCTCGCCCGTTGCGTCGACGGCCACCACGGCCCCGTCGTCGCGAAGCGCCACGAACTCGGGGGTACCGTCGTCGGTCAGATCGGTCGCGACCGGCTCCATGGTCGCACTGGAACCCAGCGCGACGGCGAACCGCTCCCCGCCGTCCTCGGCATCGAGGACGACGAGGTCGCCCGCCTCGGTGGTAAACGCGACGACGGGGTCGCCGTCGTGCTCGGCGAGGTGGAGATCGCTCGTCCCCCCTGCAGGTACGTCTCCCGGGACGGACGCGGCCCAGTCGACCTCGCCGTTCGAATCGAGCGCCCGGATCGTCGCGGCGTCGTCGTCGGCCGCCGGCTGGATCACCAAGGGGTCCCCGTCGACGGTGGCGACGACGGCGCCGCTCCCATCGTCGCCCTCGGCGGGTTCGGATTCCCAGAGGATCTCGGCCCCTGCGGTGTCGTCATCGAGGCCGACGAACGCGAAGACGGCGACGCCGACGCCGGTCGCGCCGCCGGCGAAGAGGATCAGGCTCACGAAGAGAACTCGCCGGTCCATTGAGCCCGGTTGGGCCGTCGAAGGGATACCGCTGTCGGATGCGGATGTGATGTGGCACGGTAGTGGCCGAGTCGCCGTCGCGGGAGGCGATTCGAACGTGGCTCCGCCAGTTCGGGAACTAGCCCAGCTTCGACTCGCCGATCGCGTCGTGCCCCTCGATGCGTTCGGTCCCGCCCATATAGGGCCGAAGCGGCTCGGGCACCGTGATCGTCCCGTCGTCGTTCTGGTAGTATTCCATGATCGCGACGACGATCCGCGGGACCGCGAGCCCGGAGCCGTTGAGCGTGTGGAGGTAGTCGGCCGACTCGTGGTGTTCCTCTCGGTAGCGGATGCCGGCCCGTCGCGCCTGAAAGTCCTCGAAGTTCGAGATCGAGGAGACCTCCAGCCACCGGCCACCTTGCTCGGGGCCGTCCGCCATGTCGTCGGCGGGTGCCCACACCTCGAGGTCGTACTTCTTCGCCTGCGTAAAGCCCAGATCGCCGGTACACATCTCCAGGACGCGGTATGGGAGCTCCAGGCGTCGAAGCACCTCCTCGGCCTCGTCGACGAGCCCCTCGAAGCGTTCGTAGCTGTTCTCCGGTCGGACGAAGTTCACCATCTCGACTTTGTTGAACTGGTGCACCCTGACGATCCCGCGGGTCTCGGTGCCATGTTCGCCAGCCTCCTGCCGGAAGTTCGGCGAGTACGCCTGGTATTTAAGCGGTAGCTCCTCGCCGAGAAGGATCTCGTCGCGGTGGAGGTTCGTGACGGGGACCTCCGCGGTCGGCAGCAGCCAGAGGTCGTCGTCGTCGTACGGCTCGTCGTTCGCCCCTTCGAGCCGATAGGCGTCCTCGGTGAACTTCGGGAACTGGCCGGTCCCCCGCATCGACGCCGAGTTCACCGGTAACGGCGGGAAGACGTCGTGATAGCCCTGCTCGCGGTGAACGTCGAGCATGAACTGGATGAGCGCGTGTTCGAGCCGCGCGCCGTCGCCCTTCGCGAAGTAAAAGCCGCCGCCGGCGACCTTCGCGCCGCGCTCGAAATCGAGGATCTCGAGCTCCTCGCCCAGATCGTAGTGTGGGACGGGCTCCGCGGGAAGCGCACGCAGGTCGTCGAACCCCTCCCGCCGAACCTCCACGTTTTCGGACTCGTCGGCCCCGACGGGAACCGACTCGTGGGGGATCCCGGGAAGCTCCAGTAGGGATGCCTCAAGCGTCGCTTCCAACTCGTCCGCGCGCTCCTCGATCTCCGCCAACTCGTTTTTAAGCACCTGGGAACGCTCGATCGCCGCCTGCGCCTCGGCCTCCTCGCCGTCGGCTTTAAGCTGGCCGATCCGCGAGGAGACCTCGTTGCGCTCGTGACGCAGGTCGTCGCCGCGCTGTTTGAGCTCCCGCCACTCCTCGTCGACGTCGAGTATCCGGTCGAGATCCACGTCGACGCCCTTGTTCGCGAGCGCCTCGCGGACGACGTCGGGGTTCTCCCGGACGAACTGTCGGGACAGCATTCGTTCGTGCTTCCCCGGGCGGCTAAAAAACCGTATCGGAGCGGCGGCGTTTCCCACCGCCCCGACGGAGCGGTCCGTGCTCCATCCCGAACCACCACGATTTATCCGTCGGCCACCGAGGGACGACCATGCTCATCACCGGCGCGGAGTTGGCGGACGGTCGCGTTCGCGACGTACGGATCCGGGAGGGAACGATCGAGACGGTCGGCTCCGGGCTCGATCCGGTCGCCGAGGAGCGCGTCATCGACGCGCGCGGCCGACACCTCCTCCCCGGCGGGATCGACGTGCACGTCCACTTTCGTGAGCCCGGCGGAAGCCACAAGGAGACGTGGGCGAGCGGTT
>PWGU01000125.1 GCA_003554605.1 Halorubrum sp. | reverse complement strand
TACAGGGGCCGATGCAGGACGCGTACGGCGAGTCGGTCGAGATCGACAACCAACCGGGGGCTGGCGGGCTGAACGGCGCACAGGCAATGCACGGCGCGAATGCCGACGGCTATACTATCGGCTCGGTGAACCTTCCGTCGATCGTGACGGCGTGGCTCGTTCAGGAGCCCGACTTCGATATGCTGGACGTTGAGGGCGTCGGCTCGATCGGTCGCTACCCGTTCATGCTCATCGTCAACTCCGATTACGATCACATTACGGACCTTGACGAGCTCGTCGACGCCTACGAAGACGGCGAGTTCACGCAGTTCGCGATGCAGGGTATCGGCCACTCGACGCACGCCATCGCGCTCCTGCTGCGTGACGAGTTCGGCATGGCATGGGAGGACATCGTCCCGTATGACGGCGGTGGGCCGACCAACGAGGCGGTCGCGACGGACGAGGTGTCGGTAGGTATCGCCACGGCGACCTCCGCGCTCGGCCCGGCCGAGGCGGGTGATGTCAACGTCGTCGCAAACCTCTCAAGCTCCGAAACGCCGGTGTTCCCCGATATCGCGCCGGCAACGGACCTCGGCTACCCGAACATCGACTTCGTCACCGAAACGGTACTCGCGAAGTTCGCCCCTCCGGGAACGGACCCGGACCGGATTCAGGTCATTTCGGAGGCGATGGAGGAGGCCGTCAACAGCGACGCGGTTCAAGAGTGGTCCGACGACACGGGTAACGCGGTCGCCTACACGGACCCCGAGGAGACCTACGGGCTTCTTGAGGAGTCGATCACGGAGATCCAGGAATCGGTCGACCTCGAACAGCTCCGCGAGTAACCAGGCGTCCCGCGGGGTGTGTGCTGTTTCCCCCGCATTACCATCTTACACAAATGAAGGATCGCGTCCGCGACGTCCGAGAACGACTAACCATGGAGCACGTGCTCCTCGCGACGTTCATCGGGACGTCGGCGTACATGTTCATTGAATCGTACGAGTTTCAAGCCGCCGGGGGGATGTTTCCCCGGTTTACCTCCGCGATCGTGATCGTCTTGGGATTGCTCCTCGTCTTTCGGGCGTATCTCCCGGCACCACTACAGAGGGTCGTCACGGACGAGGACGCGATGTTCGACGTCGACGAACTGGTCGAAGAGGCGGATGTCGAGGTCGATACGCAGGCCGATGAGGCGAACGAAACGGACACGTCCGATGAAGACTCGCCCGCGGCGGCGGAAGCGGGTTCCTCACCCGCGGAAACCGAGGAACCGGCCTCGGAGCCGGTGATCGTATCACGCGGTTCCTTCATCACCGGCGGCCTCTGTATCGCCTACCTCCTCGCGTCGTACATCATCGGGATGCTGTGGGCGACCCCGCTTTTCGTGATCGCCTACACCGTCTGGAGCGGGCAGCGCTGGTACGCGATCGTTGGGCTCGCGATCCTCTCGTTCGTCCTCGCGTTCCTGTTTTATGACGTGCTCAACCTGGATATCGCCTCCGGGTGGATCCACGACTGGCTCGTTCAGGAGGTCCTCTGATGTCGTTCGCCGTCTTCGTTGAGGCCATCGGCGTCGTGTTGAGTTGGCCGGTCGCCTTCTGGTTGCTCGCCGGCATGCTCATCGGGATCATCGTCGGCTCGCTTCCTGGGCTCGGTGCCTCGCTCGGGATGGCGATCCTGCTCCCGCTCACGCTGGCGCTTGACGGGATCTCGGCCATCATCCTGCTTATTAGCATCTACAGCGGCGCGATGTACGGCGGCTCGATATCTGCGATCCTCGTGAACGCGCCGGGTACCTCCGCGGCGGCGGCGACGACGTTCGACGGCTATCCGATGTCGAGGCAGGGACAAGCGGTGACGGCGTTGTCGCTCTCGGCGACCTCGTCGGCGCTCGCGGGCTTCCTCACGGTCGCCGTGCTCATCATCGCCTCGCCGGTGTTGATCACCGTCGTCCGGTGGTTCGGCTCGCCGGAGTACTTCCTGATCGCCATTCTCGGCCTCGCGATGATCACCATCGTCGCACAGGGGGCGATGGTGAAGGGGCTCATCGCCGGCTTCTTCGGTCTCTCGCTCACGACCATCGGCTCCGCCCCGATGACCGCCGACGTCAGATACACGTTCGGGCAGTTCGCGCTCTTCGACGGCGTCTCGTTCGTCGCCGCGCTGATCGGCCTCTTCGCGATCGCGGAGATGCTTAAACTCGCGGGCGAGCGGGGCGGCATCTCCCGCGGTGAGGTTCGGATGGGCGGTGACGTGTTGCCCGCGGTCAAATCCGTGCTGAACCACCCGGTCACGCTCTTAAAATCGGCGTTCATCGGCATGGGGATCGGCGCGATCCCCGGGGCGGGCTCGACGGTCTCGAACTTCGTCGCCTACACCGAGGCGGTCCGATCCGCCGACGATTCGAGCACGTTCGGCAAGGGTAACGAGGTCGGCGTCATCGCCTCGGAGGCGTCAAATAACGGGACGATCGGCGGCTCCGTCGTCCCCGCCATCGCCTTCGGTATCCCCGGTAGCGCGGCGACCGCGGTCCTCATTGGCGGGCTGATCATGCACGGGCTCGTGCCGGGGCCGGAGCTGTTCGACGCCGACGCGAACCTCGTCGTCACCTATTCGGTGTTCATCGCGTTGCTGCTCGGCAACATCGTCATCCTGCTGGTCGGGCTCGGGCTGGTCACCCGGGCGGGCTATCTCACCCGGATCGACACGAAGTACATCATCCCGATGATCATCGCGCTCGCATTCCTCGGCGCGTTCGCGCTGCGATCGGGGAACTGGTTCGACGTGGTGACTATCGTCGCGCTCGGGATCATGGGCTACTATATGAAGCGATACAACTATTCCATCATCGCGTTCGTCCTCGGGGTGGTGCTCGGTTCCATCGCCGAGGAGAACCTCTACCGGTCGGTGGTGCTGTCGCGGCGCGTTGATTTCCCCATCGATCTGCCGATCTCGATCTTCTTCGTGCGGCCGCTCTCGCTGCTGCTGCTCGTCGGCATCGTGGCGATCATCCTCGGGCCGATCATCCGTCCGTACCTCGATCGGT
>PWGU01000066.1 GCA_003554605.1 Halorubrum sp. | reverse complement strand
TGCGCCGTGTTCGGATCGGAGGTCCTCAGGCTGTCGCTGTCTGAAGGCCACGGTCGCGGAGCGAGACGCCATCCGTATCGAAGACGTGGACCGCGGACTCCTCGAACCCGACCCTGATCGTCTCGCCCATCGACGGTTCGACGGCCGCGCCGACACGGGCGATGAATCCGTCATCAATGTCGAGATAGAGGTAGTTGTCGGCACCGACGGGTTCGACGACTTCGACGGTCGTCTCGATCCCGGTGTTCGTTACGGAGACGTCCTCCGGACGGACGCCGACGGTGTAGTCCCGTCCGGATTCGACCGCGTCCGCGAGCGGACCCGAGAGCGTCGTCTCGAAGGGGCCATCGGGATCGACGAGCCGAACGCCGTCGCCGGCGGTGGTCGACTCCACGTCGACGAAGTTCATCGATGGCGACCCAACGAACCCGCCGACGAAGGCGTTGTTGGGGTTCCGATAGATGTCCTTCGGCGGGCCGACCTGTTGAAGCACGCCGTCTTTCAGGATCGCCATCCGGTCGCCCATCGTCATCGCCTCCTCCTGATCGTGGGTGACGTAGATGGCCGTGATGTCGAGGGTGTCCTGGAGCTTCTGGATCTCCGTGCGCATCTCGACGCGCAATTTTGCATCGAGGTTCGAGAGCGGCTCATCGAAAAGGAACACGTCCGGTTCGCGAACGATCGCGCGGCCGAGCGCGACGCGTTGTTTCTGCCCGCCCGAGAGCTGATCGGGTTTATCATCCAACAGCTCCGGAATGCCCATCATCTCCGCCGCCCACTCGACTTTCTCTCGTCGCTCCGCTTTGTTCAGGTCCGTCGACATGCGGAGGCCGAACTCCATGTTCTCGAAGACGGTTTTGTGCGGATACAACGCATAATTCTGGAACACCATGGCGACGTCGCGTTTGCGCGCGCTCAGGTCGGTGACGTCGTCATCGCCGATATACACGCGACCGTCGGTCGCGCGTTCGAGGCCGGCGACCATCCGGAGCGTCGTCGACTTCCCGCAGCCGGATGGGCCGACGACGGTGAGGAACTCGCCGTCCTCAACGGTGAGCGATACGTCGTCGACGGCGACGACCTCCCCCGCGTCGAACTCCTTTCGTAGACTCTCAAGCCGTACGGTTGCCATATGCCGTGTGTGGGGTGATGTCAGAGTATAACTCTTTTCCTCCGCCGTGAAACTGTGACGCACTATTTCATACATCCTTATTTTTGGCCCTATTTAGGCTTTTTAGCCCTTCACAAGCCCATTGACGCATTCGCTTCAATTTGAGAGGTAAGAATACATCCCAAAAATATATATTCGGATAGATGAAAGTAATCATAGATCCACATGGTACACCGTAGACGCGTGCTGAGCGCACTGGCGGCGGCAGGAGCAGTGAGCGTGGCTGGCTGTGCGAGCGTTGAGGAGGACGAACCGGAGAGCGACGACAGCGATGGCGTTGGAGGTGACGATGCGGCCGGCGAAGCCGACCTCTGGTATGCCCTCTCGGAGGGCGAACTCGTCATCGTCGAGGAGGCCATCGAGACGTTCAACAGCGAGACGGACTACGCGATCACCGGCGAGGACATCGCCGAACTCGAGGACCAGCTGACGACGGCCATTCCGGCCGGGGAAGGACCGGAGACGTTCTTCTGGGCGCACGACTGGATGGGAGATTTCGTCGAATCGCAGTTCGTTGCCGACCGACAGGGCGACATCGGCATCGATCTCGATCAGTTCACCGACGCAGGTCGCGAGGCCGTCGAGTACGAGGGCGGCGTGTACGGCCTCCCGATAGGGGCCGAAACCGTCGGGCTGTTTTATAACGAGGAGCTCGTCGACGAGCCACCGGAGTCGTGGGACGAGTTCTACGACGTCGCCGAAGAGTACAACGATCAGGACGGGATGTACGGGCTCTCATACCCGCTCGATCCGTACTTCTACTCGGCGTACGCGCACATGTACGGCGGGTTCTACTTCGACGACGAGGGCGAGGAGCTGGGACTCACCGACGAGGAGACGCTCGACGGCTTCCGGTTCGTGCTCGACGAGCTGGAGCCGTTGATACCCGATGACCCCGACTACGACGCACAGGCGGCGGTGTTCTCCGAGGGGAACGCGCCGTTCGCGATCAACGGCCCGTGGGAGTTCGGCGGCGTCGACTTCGATCTCAGCGTCACTACCTTGCCCGCGCCCGACGGCGAGACGCCGGCCCCCTACACCGGGATTCAGGTCGCCTACTTCGCCGACGCGATCACGGAGGACGCGGAGCGCGCCGAGGCGGCCCACGAGTTCGCCGACTGGTACACGACCAACCTCGACATCTTGGAGCGGCTGGCCGAGGATCAGGGGATAATTCCGGTCCACGAGGACCTCGCCGGAGAGGACGAGCTGCCGGACCTCGTGCAGGGCTTCTCCGAATCGGCGGCGAACGGCTTCGCGATGCCCGCCAGCCCGTTGATGAACCAGGTATGGGGTCCCGTCGAGGACGGCTTCATGAACGCCTACACCGGCGACATGAGCCTCGAAGATGCGATGGCGGAAGCCGAAGACCGCATCCGCGGGAACTGGGACTAACGGATGGCCACCGCAGACGTCGTACAGCAGGCACGCGACTACGAACTTCCACGCTGGGCCGAGGAAAACCTCGCGCTGGCGCTCGTGTTGCCGGGACTGTTCTTCTTTTCGGCGTTCGTCGCCATCCCGTTACTCTACCTGATCGGGCTCTCGATGACGAACGCGGCGTTGGAGAACATGTTCCGGGACGCCCCCGGCCTCTGGGGAACCGTCTTCGGTGAGGCGGAGTTCATCGGCTTCGAAAACTACGCGAACCTGCTTACCGACGGGCAGTTCTACCGCTCGTTCGGGATCACCTGGCTCTTCGTGGCGACGAGCGTCGTGTTGAAGGTACTGTTGGGCGTCGGGATCGCGTTGGTGTTGACCCACCATTGGGTCCGTGGCAAGCGCCTGATGCGCGCCATCGTTATCCTGCCGCTGGGGCTGCCCGCCATCTTCACGATCACGGTATGGCGTGGGGTGTTCTCGTCGGCGGAGTTCGGATTGGCGAATCAGATCCTCATCGGCCTCGGCTTCGAACCGGTCGCCTGGTTCTCCCGCAGATGGATGACGTTTCTCTCGTACAACATCGCGGAGATGTGGCTGGCGTACCCGTTCATGGTGATCATCACCGTAAGCGCGCTACAAAGCGTTCCGGAGGAGCTTCACGAGGCGGCTCGCGTCGATGGCGCGGGCTTCCTCTCGCGGTTCCGTCACGTAACGATGCCGGCGATCAAACGCCCGGTGCTTTTCGCATCCATCCTCACGGCGGCCGCATCGTTTCAACAGTTCCTCATTCCGTTCGTGTTCAATCGGGGCGGTCCGGCACGCTCGAACGAGCTCATCCTTCTTTACGGCTACCGGGAGGCGTTCGAGTTTCGTGCGTTCGGCGAGGGTGCGGCGATCATGCTCACCGCCGTCGCCGTCATCGGTATCTTCATGATCATCGCCGCGACGAAGGGTAAGCTCGCGGAGGGGGCACACGGATGACGTTGCTCCGCTCCATCGGTCGAAAGATCAAAGCCGACCTGCAGGCGATCCCCGAGGGGATCCGCGGCTGGATGAGAAACAGCCGATACAAGATTGACCTGTACCGCCGTGGAAAGGTCGGACTGCTCCAGCTGCTCGCACCGGTCGGTGCGTCGATCGGGGCGCTCTTTCTCGTCTCGGCGCTGCTGTTTCCGGTCTACTGGATCGCGCTCGCCGCGCTCTCCGGTGAGGGAGCGAGCCTCTACTCCGCGGATGGCTTCAATCTGATCCCGCCGGGGTTCGACCCGACGTTGTTGATAACTGAGGGCGACTGGTGGATGGGGATGGACCTCACCGCCTTCGTCTGGGTGATCGGCGACATCGTGATCCCGAGTGTGCGGATCAGCATCCCGCTCACCGGTATGAGCATCGTGACCGGCGAGATCGTTCTGTTCGAAGCCGCCAATTACGGCGTCGAGAACCCGTCCGATTTCACCCTGTATGCGTGGAACTCGTTGACCGTCGCGATCCCAACGGTGATCATCGCGATGTCGGTCATCGTGCCGGCGTCGTACGCGCTCTCACGGCGTGAGTTCCTCATGCGAAAGAAGGTGCTGTACGGCTACATCCTCTTCACACAGGTCGGGGGCGGGCTCGGGCTTGCGATGTTGATCGCGCTGTATGCGATCTTTGTCGGCATTGGCGTGACGAACAACAAACTCGCGCTCGCGGTGTACTACGCGGCGATGGCGGTGCCGTTCAACACGTGGTTGTTGAAGACCTTCATGGACTCGATACCGGCGTCCTACGAGGAGGCCGCCGTCATCGACGGTGCCTCGCCGTGGCAAGTCGTCCGGGAGATCATCATTCCGCTGTCGAAACCCGGCCTCGCGGCCGTGTTGATCTTCGTCTTCCTCGCGGGGTGGATGGAGTTCATCGTCGCCCAGACGTTGCTCCGTCCGGAGAACTACACGCTCCCGGTCGGCCTCTTCGCGCTGATACAGGAGTACACGGTCCCCTGGGCGCGCTTCTCGGCGTTCGCGCTGATGTTCGCGGCCCCGGTGATGATCGTATACCTGTTCGCTCAGCGATACATCGAACAGGGACTCTCCTTCGGCGGAATGGAGGGCTAACCCCCCCGCTGTCCCGCCTGTGGGTGCGAAGACCTGGGCGGGGACACCAAGAGTGAAGTGGAAGATCCGAGTCTATTGGGTATGGCACAACCATCCCTCGACGACTCGGTGTTCGAGCGACGAATACACGGGGTGCGTGAGGCGCTGGCAGCCGAGGAGGCCGACGCGCTCTGTCTGTTCTCCGCGACCAGTATCGAGTGGGTATCGGGGTTCCACCACCTGCAGACGGAACGGCCGGTCTGTCTCGCGGTCACCGACGACTCGGTACACGTCACCGTCCCCTGATTGGAGCGCGATCGTGCGGAAACCGTGTCGAGTCTCGATGCCGTCCATCACTACTACGACTATCCGGGCGGCGGCGGGAACTACCCGTACCACCCCGAACGGACGCCCGAGGAGACCATCGCAGCGATGCTGGAGGAACTCGACGTCGAGACGGTTCGAGCCGACAGCGACGGCGCACCGGGGTTCTGGGGCTATGCGGGCCCGTCGCTCTCGACGGTCGCCGGCGTCGACGTGGAGACCGTCGACTGGGTGACCGAGTGGCGCAAGGAGAAGTCGGCCGAGGAGATCGCGCTGATCATGGAGTCCGGGAAGTGGGGGAACCTCGCGCACCGATACCTCCAGGAGTACGCCGAACCCGGAAAACACGAGCTATGGGTCGCAAAGCGGGCGAGCCTCGACGCGTCGATGGCGATGCTCGACGCACTCGGTGACGAATATGAATCACACCTCCGCGGCGGCTTTCCGGCACGGTGTGGGTTCCTCTCCGGGGAGAACACGTGGCTCCCGCATGGGCTCACCGAGAACCGACGGCTGGCCGAGGGCGACGTGTTGATCACCGGCGCCACCGCGAACGTCGGCGGCTACATGAGCGAGTTGGAGCGAACGATGTTCGTCGGCGAGCCGACCGACGACCAGCGACACTACTTCGAGATCATGATGGAGGCACAGTCGATCGGGATCGAGGAAAGCGGTCCCGGCGTGCCGTGTGCACACGTCGATGAGGCCGTTCACGACTACCTCGACGAACAGGGCGTGATCGAGTACGCACAGCACCACACGGGCCACAACCTCGGGATGGAAGGACATGAACGCGGCTTCATCGACCGCGGGAGCGACGAGGTGATGCAGCCCGGGCACGTCTACTCCATCGAACCCGGGATCTACCTTCCGAACGAGGCCGGCTACCGACACTCCGATACGATCGTCATCACGGAGTCGGGATACGAGATGGTCACGTACTATCCACGCGACCTCAAGTCGAACATCATCCGGTGGTGATCGAACATCATCCGGTGGTGATCGAACATCATCCGAGTATCGTATATAAATAGCGTGCGGGTGTATCCGGGTCGACCCCGCCCGTGTTTGTTTATTTTTTCTAAAATATTCGCTGAACGAACTCTTATATAGGAACGCAGGGCAATCCCGTTTCATCGGAGAGGATCGGCGTGACGGATGGACCGACGTTACGGATCGGAGACGAAACGACGGAACGGAGCGGTCGGGTGCCGGCACCGGTACCGCCGGACGATCCGGAGGCGTGGTATGCCCCGGACGTGCGGGCGCAGTATGCTCCCGCACCGGGGGTGGTCGCGACGATCCGCGAATACGACGAGGGGCGGTTCGCATACGACGTACGCGAACCGCCGCTGTCGCCCGCCGACGAGCGGGCGGTGGAGACGGTACGGGAACACTTTTCGGCCGTTCGCCACCGTCGTCCGTTGACGCGGGCGGGCGTCGTCGAACGGGCCGAGGCGGGCTTCGAGCCGAAGTACGAGCGGGCACTCGACCGGATCCTCGACGTCAGCGACGACGCGAGACGGCGGATCGGCTACCACGTGCTGAGCGAGCTGCGGCTGCTTGGGCCGTTGACGCCCATTGCGCTCGATGATCGGATCACCGTCGCCGACGTGGGCGACGCCGAGGAGCTCATCGTCCACACGGAGTCGTTTGCGCCCGTCGAAACCGGGTTCGACCCGGACACGCCATACGTCGAGCGTGTAACTGGTGAACGGCTTCACCGATACACCGTCCCGTTCGGGGGGTTCGACATCGACGTCGTCGTCCATCGCGAACGGCTGCTCGGCTCCGATCAGTTTTCGATCAAATACGCCGTCCTCGAACCGGACCTCCTCCCCGGCGACGAGGCGCTCATCGAGGAGTGTAAAGCACGGATCTGGGAGACGACAGTGGCCGAAGTCGTCACCGACCGGGAAGCATTCGTGGCGGAACGGGCACGACGGTTCCTCGCCCGACAGCTCACGGCACGAAACACCCGTGCGTGGCTCGGGGCGACCTACATCCGCACCCGGGCGACGCTCGCAAACCACGGGATTGGGGTTCCGCCGGTCGATTCACGGTATGCACACGACCGGCTCGACGACCTCGTATACTACGTCCTCCGCGACCTCGTCGGCGAGGGTATCCTGACGATCCCGATCCGGGACCCCCATCTGGAGGATATCGAGGCGAACCGCGTCGGCGAACGCGTGAAGGTCGTCCCCCGCGACGTGATCGAATCTACCGACGAACTGACCGCGGTGGGACGGGTGCCGACGAACCTCACGTTCGACGACGAGACCGCCTTCATCAACGTCGTAACGCAGCTGGCCGCCCGCGATGGCACGGAGCTCAACGCGTCACGGCCCTCCGCGAAGGTCAACCTCGACCTTGAGGGCGTCACGGAGACGATCCGCTGTGCGGTCGCGCTCCCGGTCATCTCCGAGGACGGACCGCATATCTCCATCCGCAAACAGGCCGGTGACGTCATGACGCCGGTCGACCTCATCGAGCGTGACGCGGTGTCCACCGAGCTGGTGACGTTGTTATGGATGCTGTATGAACACCACGGTGTCGTGCTCTTTTCGGGGCCCACCGGCGTCGGGAAGACGACGCTGATGAACGCCCATATGCCGTTCATCCCGTTCGACGATCGCCCGATCTCGATCGACGAGGGCTCCCGGGAGGTGCAGCTTCCACACGAGACGGGGATCTCGCTCACCACCCGCGACCACGAGAACCCCTACAAGGCCGTCACGATGGCGGACCTGATGACCGAGACGAACTACCTCAACCCTGACGTGGAGGTGATAGCGGAGATAAACACCGCAGAGAGCTTCGAGACGTTCGGTGAGGTGTTGAACACCGGCCATGGCGTGATCGGTACGACACACGCCGAGGACGTCGAAACGCTCGTCAATCGGGTGATCGAACGCGGGTTGCCGGCATATCTGTTGCGCGAGATCGACGTGATCGTCTTCCCGAACCACGTCGGGGGGCGACGATACGTCACGCAGGTCGTCGAACTGCTCTCGGATACGGAGTACGAGGCGCTCGATACCGAGGCGAAACGCGGACGCAACGGGAGCCCAAAACGCGGCGGCGCCGGAACGGTCCAGAAAGGCGAGTGGACCATCCACTACAACACGATCGCGTGGCGGGAACCGGACGGGACGTTTCGGTTCGTGGGCGACCCCGAACAGGCCCGGTGCAGTGGAAGCGAAAACGGTGTACGGGGCGGAACGAGCCAACACACGTTCGCTCGGCTCGCCGATCGGACCGATCGCGACCTCGAGGCCGTCGAGGCCGAGTTCGCCCGAAAACACCGGTACGTTCGGTACCTCGTTCGCGACGGTGTGACCGACTTCGAGGCGCTCTTCGAGTTCCTCGCTGACCTCCGAACCGACGAGGCCGCGACCGTCGAACGTGCGGCTCGAACGATACGGGAGCGGGGGCGGACGTGAGCGAGCGAGGGGCGGCCGCAGGACGGGACGGTCACGGGCTGTCGTTGCTCGATCGCGGACTGTACGCGCTGTTCGCGGGACACGCCGACGAACGTCGACACGCGATCGACCGGAAACGCTACCCTGGAACGGGGCTCCGGACCGGATTCGACGTCTACCTCGCCAGAGCGTATGCGGCCTCGTGGGTCGTCTGTCTCCTCGTGCTGACGGGGACGCTTGTGCTCCTCTCGGCGCTTTCACCGGCGATCGAGGCAGGCCTCAGCCACCTCTCGACATCCTCCGCTGGCGATGTTACAGGGGTTCTCGCCGACGTGCCGATCCTGTGGATCGTATCGGGAGTCGCGGGGGTCGCCGGCGTGACAGCAAAGCGGCTCACGATCCGGCTGAGCGGGCTCTATCTCCGATGGCTCGCCGCCGCCCGACGCGCGGACATCGAGCGTACCCTTCCCGGGGCGGTTCGATACCTCAACGCGCTCGCTGCGGGCACGGACGACGCACGAACGATGGTCGCGAAGGCGGCCGCGAGCGACGCCTACGGCGAGACCGGCGTCGCCTTACGGAAGGTCAGCAACACGACACGGCTCACGGGGAGCCTCGATGAAGGGCTCCGTCGAGGTGCGAGGGAAACGCCCTCACGCGACCTGTTGGCTCCGTTTCTGTTGAAGTTTCGCGAGCACGCGGGCCAGGGGGAGGACGCGTTGGCCGACTACCTCCGTATGGAGAGTCGAATGCTCCGATACCGACAGGATCGGGCACGGAAGCGGGCGGAGGGTTACCTGGAACTGCTCTCGGAGCTGTTCATCGTCGTCCTCGTCCTGCCCGCGCTTCTCGTGATCGTCGTGACCGTGATGAGCGTCCTTGCACCAGGGCTCTCACGGCTGGTGGATACGCCGTTCGGCGCGGTGGAGACGCGGACGCTGGTCGTCTACGGAGCCGCCGGCTTCGTGCTTGCGGTCGGGATCGCGGGCGCCGTGACCGTCGAGACGATCCGCCCGGCTGATCAGCGTCTCACGTATCGACGACCGGGGACGCCAGCTGCGGTATTGCGGTCCGTGATGAGGAATCCGGCGAGCACGGCGAGCGTCGCACTGCTGCCGGCGCTCCTCCTCGGTGCGGCGGCGACGACGGCTCTCCATCCGGTCAACGCCGTTCTGGCGGCATACGTCGCCTTCGCGATCCCCGTCGGAGGTGTCGCGGTGAGACGGGCGAAACTCGACGATGCGAAGGATCGGGAGATGAAAGATTTCGTCCACGCGGTCTCCGGCCACGTCTCGCTCGGACGGCCGTTCGCGGAGGCCGTCGAGGCGGTCGCAACCGAGGTTGACCTCGGAGCGTTGAACGAGGACGTCAGCGACCTGGCGTTCAACCTCTCTTTGACCACCGCCGGGGTGCGACGGGCGGATGGGGGTTCGACCGTGGCCTCGACGGCAACGCCGCTTTTCGAGTCGGACGGTCACGAGGTCGACCTGCGGACGGCCGCGCTTGACCGGTTCGTCGAGCGTGTCGGGACGCCGTTGGCCAAACAGACCGTTGGATTAGTGACCGGCGCGCTGAACGCCGGGAGCGACGCCGACACCGTCTTCGAGACGCTTCAGACGGAGGTCGGGCAGCTCTATCACGAGAAGCGCGCGCTTCGATCGGCGATGCTCGTCTATGCGGTCGTCGGCTGGACGACGGCGTTGCTCATCATCGGTATCATCGTCGCGGTCAACACGCAGGTGATCGAGGGGTTCGCACAGCTTTCGGAGCTCTCCGGAACCTCGGGGTTCGCGCTGGAGCCGAACGCGGTGCAGCCGGAGCGTGAACGGTTCCGCTTTTATGTCGTGACCCAGGCGACGATGCTGGCGTCGGGCTGGTTCGCGGGGGTCGCCTCCCGTGGCCCGTACGAGGCGCTGTTGCATTCGGGGCTGCTTGTCGTGTGTTGTTATGCGATCTTCGCCGGGGGTGGAATGATATGAACCGTGGGAGCGTGCGAGGTGCCGGACGGACGCGCAGGGCGCAGTCGAACGTGATCGGCGTCGCGTTACTGATCGGGTTAACGATGATAAGTCTCGGCGCGCTCACCGCAACCGTCGGGACGGTCGTCGACAGCAACGCCGCCGTCGGCGACGTGGACCGGGTGGCAAACGACCTCGATCGGGCGATCGATCCGGTGGAGTCAACGGGGACCGCGACCGGGCGCGTGACCTACACCGAGGGTACACTCGGAACCGAGAGCCGCACGATCCGTGTCTTCCGCGACGACGACCTCGTCGAAAGCCGTGAGACCGATGCGATCGTCTACGAGCGCGGCGAGTACCGGGTGACTGCGCTCGGCGGGGCGGTGATTCGCGACCACGCGGGAAGCCAGTCGGTCGCCAGCGATCCCCCGGTTTCGGCCTCCACGGAGGTCGTCACCGTCGGTATGGTCGCCCTGACCACGGACGGACTCACCCGTGAGGGTTCGGGTCCAGTGACACGGACGCTCGTCAGCGAGGTCACCCACGAGCGGGTGGTCGACGGCGAGTCCGGGGAGTGGACGGTAACGGTCGAGACGCCGGAAGCGGACCCATGGAAGCGATCGTTCGAGGACGCGGGGGCGACCGTCTACACCGGCCGGTTCGACGGCGATACCCACCGAAGCGTCGTCGCGACGTTCGAGGACGACCGACAGGGACACGTCGTCATCCACCGCGTCGAGATGGAGGGCCGCGATGGCTAGCCGGGGTATCGATCGACGGGGCGATGAGCGGGCGACGACTCCGATGATAGCCAAGTCGCTTGAGGCGGCCGTCATCATCCTCTTCATCGGTGTGGCGACGAGCGGGCTGTATGCGGGCGTCATCCCCGAATATCGGTCGCTGACGGCGGCGGAGGTCGGCGATCGGACGCTCGCGGCGGCCGGCCACGAGATCGAAGCCGCCGTCCCCCCAGAGGGCGGGGCGACGACCATCGAGCAGGAGGCCGCACATCGCGTCTCGCTGCCGACGACGCTCCGCGCGGAACCCTATCACATCGTTCCGACGAACGACGGGACGAGACGGATCGAACTGCGGCATCCACATCGATCGATCGAGGGATCCCGGACGCTGGTCCTCCCCGATCACGTCGTTGCGGTTCGCGGCGAACTGCCCGGAGGCGAGGGATGGATCGTGGTGAGAACGGCACCGGAGGGCGATGGCGTGATCATCTCCCTCGGCGGCGACCGTGAGGAGGCCGCAGAATGAAGCGATGTGACAGCGGATGTCATGGGGGCGTGCGGGTAGTGGCGAGGGAACGATGGCTGGGGTGGAAGCGACGAACAGCACCGAAAAGCGGATCGGCACGCGGGCAGGCGAACCTCCCCGTGGTCGCGGTCGCGCTCATCGTGCTCATGGCGGTGACGGGGATGACGGTCGCCATGGCTGAAGGGGCCGTCCTCAGCGCGGAGCGCGACGCCGATGAACGCGCGCTCGCCGTCGCAACGGCGAATGCGTTCGTCGACGGGGACGCGGATCACACTCGCCGTGCGAACGTCCTCGATGCCGAGGCGCTAGCGGAGGTGCAGGCGGATGGCGAGTGGCCCGCTGGGGCGGTGGACGACGATGCAGCCGTGCGGATCAGCGCAAGCGAGCGGGTCGTCCTCGAACGGGGCGACCCCGACGGTGGGACGACGGTCCGGCGGCTCGCGAAGCTTGCGAGCGACGAGGAGTGGATCGGTTCCGTCGCGGTCGGCTCGGACGAAGAGCTCGACGTGCCCGCCGGAACGACGGCTCTCGAGATCGAACCCGACGGGTCGATCGAGGCCGTCCGGGTGGATGGGCGTGTGGTCGTCGATGGGACGCACGGGCCGGAGGGGACGACCGAGGTTGCGCTTCGACCGGAACGCAACGCAACCGTCACCGCGAGCGGTGACCACGGCCGGGTAGCGGTCACCGCCCGGCGCGAGCGGACCGAACCGGTCGTCGTGGAGGTGACCCTCGATGGCTGAGGTGACCGACCGGGGACAGCTGTCGCTGTCGCTCGTCGAGGCCGCCGTCGGGGTCGTCTTCGTGTTGACGGTCGCGGCGACCTTCGGGCTTGCGCTCCCGGAGGCCGGAACGACGACCGCACAGCTCGACGCCTATGCGGTGGACACGGCGACGATCCTCGCCCACGAGCGCCCGTCGAACGGCGACGGCTCGCGGCTGGCCGATATCGAGGATTCCCGCGAGTTCGAGCGGAACCGAGATGCCCTGGATGACCGGCTGGATCGCCTGTTGCCAGACAACCTGTTGTATCGGGTAGAGACCCCGTGGGGACCCGTCGGCGTCGACCCGCCATCGGGCGTCGAAACCGGCGGGGCGACCGTCATGATCCCGGCGGGTGAACTCACCGTCGAGGTGTGGTATATATGACGGGACGACGGCCACGCCGGGAAAGCGATCGGGGTCAACTCGTCCTCGTCGCGGCCGCGGCGCTCGCCATCGCGTTGTTCCCGTTGGTACTCGCGTATCTCCAACTCGGCTACATGGGAGACATCGATGCCGAACCCACCGGGGCGGAGCCGGAGCGGGAGCTTCATCGCGCACTCGAAGGGGCGGTCGACGGTGCGGCGGGCGAAATCGACACACGGGCCGTCGAGCAAGCGTCGGGTGACGGTTCGGCCGAGTCGCGAGCGATCGACGGAGCGGAAGCCGCCGCATCGGCGTTTCGCGTTGGGGTGAGCGACGATCTCGAACGGGTAGAACGGTCCCGCCCCGCGGACGGCACGGCGGCACGGATCGGGTACGCACCGGCGACTGCGGATGCGTGGATCGATGAGGGCCGCTGGCGGGAGGGTGTCGCCGGGAAGTTCCCGGAACCGACGGCTCACGGCGGGGTGATCGTTCAGGAGCGGGCCGGCCAACCCACGATCATCGCCGTCGCGTTCGACGTCCACCTCCGCACACCCGAAGCGACCGTCGACAGACGGCTCGTGGTTCGCGTCTCGGGGTGATCGGTGCGGGGCGGATACACCGTCGAAAACGGGCCCGTGGACGTCCTACCGATCGAGGTACGGACGGATGATCGGCCCGAGGATGATCGCCACGATGCCGACGAGCAGCAGCAGCGAGAGCGGCCGCACGAAGAAGATCGAGATCGGCAGATCGATGGGGAAATCAAC
>PWGU01000021.1 GCA_003554605.1 Halorubrum sp. | reverse complement strand
TACTCGGGGTGTGCATGACCATTGAGATCGTCGAAGGTCGTCACCACCGCGCGGACGTCGATCCCCGACGGGCCCCGATCGCGGTTAAATGATCCATCCGCCGGAGCGGAGATCACGGTCACCGGGGCACCTTCGCAGGATGCTGGCGAACCGGCCCCCTCGATGATGGAACGAACCCGTCCCTCGACGCCGGGATCCGTCCCGAGGACGACGACGGCCGGCCGTCGGTGCATGGCCGGAATAGCCCGTGGAAAGACTTGAGTATTGAGCCCCAAATATCATCGCTGAGACATCGGTTAATCCTGAAACATCGGTTAATCGGTGCAGTGTACTGGCGTCGATCGGCTCAGTCGCTGTCGGTCGACGTGAGGTAAATCCCCACCAACACGACAATCCCACCGAGCATCGTATACGCCGTGGGTACCTCGTTTAATAACACGAGCGCGAGTATCGTCGCACCGACCGGCTCGCCAAGCAGCGAAACGGAGACGACGCTCGATTCGAGGTGTGCCAGCACCCAATTGATCACCGTGTGACCGAAGAGGCCGGGACCGACTGCCAAGCCGACGAAGATGACCCACTCCCGGGCGGGATAATCGACGAGGGAATGGCCTTCAACCGTCACGAGCGCGAACAGCGTCACCGTACACACGCTGTAGACGACGACCACGTAGGGAACGAGAGCGACACGTTGTCTGAGCGACCGCCCCGCCAACACGTATCCCGCCGCCATCACAGCGCCGATCAGTGCGAGCGAGTTTCCATACAGGGGGCGCGGGCCGACCAGGATCCCACCGAGGAGATCCCCGAGCGACATCGCGGCCATGCCGGCGATGGCAACCACGATCCCAAGCACCATCCGTTGTGTGACTCGCTCACGGAGGAAGAGCCAGGCCCCGGCCGCGACGAACACCGGTTGTGCCTGAACCAACGTCGTGCTCGCGGCGACGCTCGTCCACTCCAAGCTCTCGAACCACGTGGCAAAGTGTAACGCGAGCGCGATCCCCGCCAGCGTCGCGAAGACGAGGTCACGGGGAGTGATCCGCGCGAAGTGGTCGCGGTATCGCCAGATCGCGATCGGGAGCAACGGGAGCGTGGTAAACAGCACCCGATAGAACGCCGCGACCGAGCTCGGGGCCTCGCTCCAGCGGACCAATATGGCTCCCGCGCTCACAGCGATGACTGCCGCAACGAGACCGACAACCGGTGGGACGCGGGGTTCGCTCACCACAGCCCTCTTTTGGGTCCGGTCGCTTACCGTTTTCGCCCGACGCGGCCCGGCCGTGTTGATTTTGCCCCTGGACAACCCTTGAGCCGATGAGCAGGGATCCTTGCATCAAACGAGGGGACCGGTGCGGGATCGGTGCGGTGTTCGGGTCGCGCCGTCGCTCACGTGCCGATGAAGCTAACCGACGGGAAGGCTAACTGGCAGTCATGTCGGCGGATACCTTCGGGGTCAGTATCCAGCTCACCGATGCGGAGTTTCGGCTCCTCGTTCACGTTCCCTCGGAGATCGACTCCGGATGGACCGATCCGGAGGCGTTTCAATCGCTCGTCGCCGATGTCGTTTGGCAGCGACTCGACCGACGTCGGGTGTTCGAGACGATCGCCGCCGAGCAGCAAGTCGGTGAGACGGTCACCATCGGAACGGTCACCTTAACGCCCGACGGGACGGTCGTTGACTGTGAATTTGCGGACCGGTTCGAAGGGATGACTCGAACTACGAACCGTGAGTGACCGGAGCGAGGGGATACGAATTGGGCAAATACAGAGAACGGGACAACGGTGGATACCGACTAAGAGAGTCGGTCGGAAGATGGCCTAATACGGGGAGGACCGAGTAGGCGATGACCAGCGGAGGGAACCGCTTCGTTTCTACCGCTCGGCGTGTACCTGCCCGCTAACGAGGCTAAAAGCGACGCCCGTGTGCGTAAGCGCCGCCGGATCGTACGCGGTGAGGTCGTACCGTGTCGGTCCGACCGTGTCGTTCCACGTCCCCAACACGGACAGTGACGCCAACCCCGAGAGCGTCATTCCGAGGGTTCGGGAATTCGTCCGAGGATCCACGAGACTGTCGTGCACCTGTTTTGCCTGCGGGTAGTTCCGACCACACGCCTCGATGCCTTGGGCTGCTTCCGCCCAATGTTGGCGGACGTACCCGTAGGTGGTCGGGTCCGAACGACGTAACCGCTCCACCCGTTCGACCCATCTATAGTCGGTCACCCGAACCCGGTTAGCCTTCTGGAGAAGTTGGTCGACGAGCGCGCCGCCCGCACGTTCCGGCGAACACCCGATGACGACTGCCCCACCGGAATCGCTCACGAGCGTTAAGAGGTCGATCAGCAACGTGAGTCGCTCGGACCGGTCCATGTCGGCCGCGGCGAGATCATCGACGAACACCGTGGAGGCGACAGTACCGGTTCGAACGAGAAGGTCACGAACCGCTTCGATGACCGGCGCTGCCGCTTGCGGACCGTCGAGGAGCGTGTACGCCAGTCGCTCACGGGGGATAACATGCGTTCCGGCCGGACTCGCCGCGGAGACGCTTCGGGTCGTGTCGCTGGCCATGACGATCCCCTCCTGGGCCGGCGTGCGATCGGTCGGGCCCAACCACCCACGTCGCCACGTGTCGATATCTGTCTCAAAAAGCACGGAAACGACCTGCTGCGGGTTGATGCCGGCTCGAACCGGAGGCTCCCCGGGCCCGAGCAGGCGTAGTGTCACGTCCCGTCCCGCGGCAGCGTTCATTATTACGTCAACTCGAAGAGAAATATAATAAACACACCGATGAAGGAATCAAGACTGAGATCGCGACCCCTCAGTAGAGGCGATCTGCGTGGGTCCCGCCGCGAGACGTCGCTCTCTCGACCGTCATCGCTGTCGCTCTCGATATGTTCACCTCACTAACCGGGTGATCATTCGGGTGAGCGGTCTCTCTCCCCCGTCTCGGATGAGTCCTCACACCCCCCACAAGCGTGTCGCTCTTTGGGCGATGAGATGAATGAATGAATGAGTAGAAGTATGAATGGCGAGGCGGCGAACTACACTTCCCAG
>PWGU01000220.1 GCA_003554605.1 Halorubrum sp. | reverse complement strand
CGGTCGACCCACGGCCGCTTTGGGGACGTGTGGGTCCAGTCTTCATCGAGACCAAGGAAAAATACGAGCGGACGGTCAACGAACGACGCTGACTTTGCGTCCGCAAGGAGCACACCCTCGTTCTCACGTGTGATCGGAACCTCATACGTATCGAAATAGTAGGCCAACCGGTCAACGAGATCTGCAGTAACTGGTTGCTCAACCAGCTGTACCGTTGTCAATTCCTCTCTGAGTAGCTCCAGTTCAGTTCCTGAACGGGCCTCAAACACTGATACCATCTCACCGACCGTTGGGGGTGTATCGGCATTGAGGAGTGTTGCTAACCAATCGAGTTCTTTCGAGACGATATCAACCAGTCGCTTTTTGTCGTGGTCGACCGGTAGATCTTCTCCGAGAATAGTCAAAAGCGGCTTCACAACGCGGACACGTGTGTCTTTACCACCTGTAACGTACCGGAGAAGCTGGATAAACGCACGGTGATCGGACTGGTCCATGAATCCCGGCCCACCGTAGTACGGGATTTCGGCGGCTTCGAGCGCCGACTCAACGAGTGGTGAATACTCGCTTCCTTGATCAAGCACGATAGCAACGTCATCAGCTCTCGAAGGAGAAATCGTCTCCAAGAGTGCATCTACGATTGCCGCTGCTGAATCAAAAATTCGGAACGGGGGGAGATCATATGGTCCGTCTGTGAAGCGCTCGATTGTATCGTATTCATCAGGGAGGATCGTACGTTCAAGTTCCGTAAGCTGGGATTCGCCTACAACAGCCACTGATTGTGCTGTCGACGCATCGATCTGGTACTCCGTCAGGATATGCGAGGATGTATCGACCGACCGAATCGTATCGAGAACCTCTCGATTTGAAGCCGTATCGAACCCGTCGTACTCCAAGATAGCCTCTGGTCGACCTCGATACTCCCAACACTGGAGGATGTCACCGACTGATTTGGAGACTTGCTTCCAACTCAGATCGGATCTCTGGATCACTTCGAGGAAGGCGGTTCGGTCCTCTGCAGTCTCCCGGCGGCGTGTTGCGAGTCGTCGAGGTGTTATCGCAAATGGACCGAAATGTGGATGCTCTATTCGTCTATTGAGTGCATCAGCGAGCGGAGAGTCGGGTACGAGGACGAGATCGTAGTCCGAAACCTCTTGATAGAGTTTGTTGAGAGTTTTTGATTGTTGCAGAGACACGCTGGATATCAGTCACGTCAAAATGGCATAAGCTTAGTGCATACACGACAAATGACATAATTCAGTATGGGTCACCTCAAGCGTACCTCTAACAAGTAGAGTTTGAGAATCATTCAGTTATATCATCCACATCAATAACATCAGAGACAACAGACATGTATTGAGTAGCGCCTTTGTGACTAATCTGATATCAGATATCTCAGATACGACAGTTACACTAGTACTGTATATTCCTCAGTAAAATCAGTCTTATCAGACACGTCAAACACATCAAATACGTCAGACAAACAAGGCACCCCATGGTTTAGTGACTCTCAAACAACGTTCTCTGCTCTGTCGCCCGATTACATACGTTAGACACATCAGATACATCAGATACGTCTGACAAACAATTATATCAGATGGCTCAGATATATAAAGTATGACCCAAACAATTGCCATCTCAAATCAAGCGGGCGGGGTCGGGAAGACAACGACCACAATCAACCTCGGAGGTGCGCTCGCAAAACATGGCCATGACGTCTTACTAGTCGACGCCGATCCTCAGGGTACACTCACAGAAGGAACGGGTTTCCGCGAACTCTACGATCAGAAGATTCCATCTCTACATCAGGTGATGGTCGACCCGACACGCACTAACGAAATCAACGACATCATTCAGCAGCATAGTGAATTCGATGTTATCCCGGCGAACAAGGCAATGGATGCGCTCAAGGATATGCTCGTAACGCAGGTCGCGAACAGCGAGATGCGGCTGAAGATCGCGATAGATGAGATTGACCACGGCTACGACTACATCCTCATCGACTGCCCTCCAGATCTCAGCCAAATTCTCGACAATGCCTTGCTCACAGCAGAGCAGGTCCTACTCCCAGTCGAACCAACCCGCCGGTCAATTCGCGCTATCGAAAAAATGAACGAGGAGATTGCCTATTTGACGAACAGTTTCCCCGGCCAGGTCGACGCTATCGACATCCTTGGTATCGTTGTCAACTCTGTCGAGAGTGTTCAGAATAACGACACCAAGCAGATGATCGAGTTCTTTGAGGATAGCCCTCATGAGGTATTCCAGGTGCCCGAACGTGTCGCTATTCGGCGTGCATGGAATAATGGGGTCTCTATCTTTGAGCACGAAGATGATGCCAAGACCGAAGATGCACGAGCTGCGTACTCCGAGATCGCAACCATGCTTGAACGTCACACAGCGGAGGTGGATGCATGAGCAACGACGACGACCTGGAACAGAGAAAAAGCGACGTATGGAGTATGGATGAAGTTAGAAGCGGTGCTGAGACAACGGAATCCCCCACCGACGATAAATCTTCAGAAGAGGCCGACACGACCGATACAACAACACTTACAGACACACCAGACACGTCAAATACGCCAAATAAATCAGACGCCTCAGACACACCAGATAGCTCACATACACCAGATACAGACAAGACGGATAGTGAGGCTACTCTTGAAGCCGAAGGAGAAACTGTCCGACAGATGGCACTCGATGCAGACGCCAAAGGGGTCGTCGTTCGAGATCTCCATAACGTGAATGTCTACCTGTATGAGAGTGTCTATCGAGAAATGCGTGTGAAGTACAAGGAGCTTGATAGCGAGTACTTCGCTACGCACAACGAAGATCTATCGAAAAACAAGGACTTCTTTAATGCCGTTTTCCGGGCTGGACTACAAAGCCCACAGCTGAAAGAAGAACTTGAGATTGACTAAGGACCAATGATTACCTCGGCTTTGTGCTCACCTGTCGAAATGAACCATTCGAGCGTTCTTCGCCCCTCATTAAAGATATCAGCAACGTACTGCTTTCGTCCAATCCGTATAGATACCTACAGGTTAAACTATCAAGATTAGGTCTGAT
>PWGU01000013.1 GCA_003554605.1 Halorubrum sp. | reverse complement strand
TCGCCCTGCTCCTGTTTCGTCGGCATCCCCGTCGAGGGACCCGAACGCATCACGTTACAGATAACGAGCGGGGTCTCGCTCGTCGCGACGAGCCCGAACGTCTCGGTCATCAGGTCGATCCCCGGTCCCGAGGTCGCCGTCATCGAGCGCGCGCCGGCACGGGCGGCGCCGAGCGCCATGTTGATCGCGGAGAGTTCGTCTTCCGCCTGCACGACGTGTCCGCCGTACCGCTCCAGTCGGCCGGTGAGGTAGGTCATCACGTCGGTCGCCGGCGTGATCGGGTAGCCCGCATAAAAACGGCAGCCGGCGGCGATCGCGCCCATGCCGATCGCCTCGTCGCCGTTGAGAAGCACGTAGTCCGCGTCGGTCGTCTCCAGCGAGTAGTCGAACGTGAGATCGCCGTACTCCTCCTCGACGTAGCTCTGACCCGCCCGAGCCGCCTGCTGGTTGTTCTCGACCAGCTTTCGGCCCTTGTCGCCGAACCGCTTTTCGAGCGCGGAATCCAGGTTCTCGATCGGGAAGTCCGCGACCGCACAGGCGGCCCCGAGCGCGACGACGTTCCGCATGATCGCGCCGCCGGCCTCCTCGGCGAGTCGTTTAAGTGGGACGTCGAGGCCGACCATCTCGCCGGGGATCTCGACGTTTTTCATCGTCGTCCGCTCGCCGTCGTAGATGATCACGGAGTCCTCGTGAAGCTCGTCGAGGTTCTCCTCGATCGTCCGCGGGGTCAACGCGATGAGGACATCGAGTCGGTCAACGACGCTCTGTACCTTGTCGACGGAGGTTCGCACCTTATACGCGGTGTATCCACCACGGATCCGGGACGCGAAGTCCTTCGACGTGAACACGTGCCGACCCGAGCGCGAGAGCGCTTGCGCGAAGATCTTGCCCGTCGAGTCGATGCCGTCGCCAGCCTCCCCGCCGACGGCCCAATTGAAGTCCGCAGCCATGCTATGCCGTCGATTTTACGGGACCAAGCAAAAGGCTTCTGGAAGGGGTGGTGACATCATTTCTGAACGTTTGGGCACCGATTCGCGAATATTGCACGAACAGCGGGTGTATCGATCCGCTATCATCGGATTTATTGGCTGATCGTCTACCAGTTACGCGATTCCGACTTCGGGTATGGTATGGGGTTGATTGCCGTCGATCACGATCGATCCTCGGCTGGCGAGTGGCGCCGAGACGGGAACACGTTAATGTCTGACTCCACTACCGGGGGTATGGACGCGACAGTCACCGTGGCCGACGTCGAGGATGTCGGCCCGGACACCTACGCGATTCGTTTCGAGACGCCGGCGGGCTTTACCGCCGAGCCCGGACAGTTCGTCAAACTCGGCACCGATATCGACGGGGAGTCCGTGGCCCGATTCTACACGCTTTCTTCGCCGACCGTCGAGGAGACCTTTGAGGTCACCGTCGGGATCGATCCGGAGGACGGCGGGCCGTTCTCGGCGTTTCTCGCGTCGATCGAGCCGGGCGTGGAGATGTCGTTGTCGGGTCCCTTCGGTGACCATCACTACGACGGCGAGCGTCGGGTCGTCATCCTCGCCGGTGGGCCGGGGATCGGCCCCGCCGTCGCCATCGCCGAGCGGGCCGTCACGGAGGGTGGCGAGGCCGCGATCGTCTACCGCGACGACGACCCCGCACACGCCGCTCGGCTGAAGCGGCTCCGGGATTCAGGAGCGAGGATCTACCTGCTTGACGGGGACGCCGAGTTGGATGCAGCCACCGCGGACGTGGTCACCGACGCCGGCGATGAAGGGGTGTTCGTCTACGGCTTCGCGGACTTCGTCGCCGACGCCGAGGCCGCGATCGAGGCCACGATCGGCGATGCCGACGAGGCGAAAGTCGAGAACTTCGGCTAGTCGCGCCGACAAGCTATTTATACCGATCAGCCGTCGGAATATAACCGATCAGCCGTCGAAATACTCCACCAGCCGCTCGGCCGCCTCCGCCGCACGCGGGGTGACGAGCGCGAACCGGAACCAGTCCCGCCGGGCGGTCCCGAAGGTGTCGCCGGGCATCCCCGCCACGCCGGCCTCGTCGATGAGCCGTTTCACGTTCGCCATCGTCCCGGGGACGCCCTCGAACCGGGCAAGCACGTAGAACGCGCCGTCTGGCCGGGTGTACTCGGCACCGGCGGCGTCGAGCGCCGAGACGAACGCGTCAATCCGCTCGTCAAGCAGATCCCGGGCCTGCGCGTAGTACGCCTCATCGGTCGCTTCGAGCGCGGCATGGACGGCGTGTTGTGAGGGGCGCGCGCCCGCGACGTTCACGAGCATATGTCGGGTCTTCGCGCTCGCGACGTGGGCGGGCGGGAAGATCGCATAGCCGACACGGAAGCCCGTGATCGCCATCGACTTCGAGAACCCGCTCGTGACGATCACGTTCGGGGAGTCGAGGGTGAGCGCCGACTCGAATCGCCCGGAGAGGTCGAAAGCATCGTACACCTCGTCGACGACGACGAGCGCGTCGACGGCCTCGGCGATGGCGACGACCTCACGGACCGCCTCGATGTCGTAGACCGCGCCGGTCGGGTTGTTCGGGGTATTTAAGACGATCAGCGCGGTCTGCTCGCTCGCCGCGGCGCGGATCGCCTCCACGTCGAGCCCGCCGTCACGGCGCGTCGGGACGAGCGTCGGCGTGCCGCCGAGCAGCTCGGTTTTCCCGGGATAGTAGGGATAGACGGGGTCCATGAGCAACGCCTCCGAGCCGGCGTCGCGCTCGAACGCCCGGGCCATCGCGAGGTAGTTCGCCTCCCCGGTGCCGTTCGTGATCACCACGCGATCGACGCCGACGCCGCGACGCTCGGCGATCGCCTCGCGGAGTTCGAGGAGCCCCTCGCTTGGAGGGTACTGGAACTCCTCGGGCGGGAACCGGGCGTACGCTTCGAGCGCCTCACGGAGCGCCTCGGGCGGCTCCCAGTCGGGATTGCCGCTCACCATGTCGATGACGTCGCCGTCGGCCACGTTCGCGTACTGCATCACGTGGAAGAACTTCGGCTCGTCGTACTCCATGTGGGCCGGTCGACCGCCGGCATCCTTGCTCTTTCGGGACCCGACCGTGGCGATGGGCACAAAACGTGGGACGGACGGAACCGGATCACTTGAGCCACTCGCGTTCAAGCGGGCCATATGAACAAACGCGGACACGTGCTCAACGGGCTGCTGCTCGCGATCGGGATCGGCTTCGTCCTCGAACCGGGCGTCGACCTTGACACCGCGACGAAGATCGCCCAGATCATGGTCCCGATCATCCTCGGCGCGCTCTTTCCGGACGTCGACACGGCGTTCGGCCGGCACCGCAAAACGCTCCACAGCCTCCCGGTGTTGGCGATCTTCATCGCCTATCCGATCCTCTTCGATAACCTCCATTTCGTCTGGATCGGCGTGCTCACCCACTACATCCTCGATCTGCTGGGGAGTCGCCGGGGGCTGGCGCTGTTTCACCCGCTCACGGACAAGGAGTTCTCGCTCCCGTTCGGGGTCACGACGAGCAGCAAGTACGCCGACCTCGTAACCGTGATCATCACGGCCGTGGAGATCGCGCTCTTCTGGGCGGTTCACACCTACGTCGTCGAACTCGACGCCGACATCTCGGGGGCGGCCGCGGGGCTTGCGATATAGCCGGCTGACGAGGGGACAACCCGGATAAAAGCGGTTCGTCGCCGGTCAGTCGTCCCGTTCGACGACGTCGACTTCGGCGACCGACTCGTCTTTGGGGATCTCGACCTCGAGCGTGCCGTTTCGCGTGAGCGTCGCGTTCGCGCCACGGGGGGTAATGTCGGCGTCGCGCGGGAGGGTCACGCTCCCCGAGAGCGTCACGCCGCGGCCGGGAAAGAGCATCTCGAAGCCGTCGTAGAACTCTCGGTAGCGGTCGAGTCGGACTTCGACGGTGTGATCGAGGAACTTCACCTGGACGTCCTCGCCGCGGACCCCGGGCGCGTCGAAGACGACGAGATAGGCTTCCTCGCTTTCGAGCAGGTCCGAGGAGAGGGGTCGTCGCTCCTGCATCCGGCTCCATCCCCGGCCAACCCGTTCGAGCGCGCTGCGGAACGCCGATCGGCCGGCATCGAGGAATCGTACCACGAGGTCACACCTCGATAAGCGAGAGTTGGTCGCCGCCACAGTACGGACAGGAGAGGTCGTCGACGGAGTGGTCGTCGGGAACGTCGTAGGTATAGTGGTTCTCGAACATATCGAGGGCACACTCCGGGTGCTCACATTTTACCTCCTTGGTCGCGGGCATATACCCGACATTAGGTCGGCGTCGGCTTAAACGACGTGGGGGCGTTCGACGGCGACCCGGTCGGTGTCTCGAACATGGATGGCGAGCCTCCCGCGTGTCCACCCGTCAGTGCCCCATCCGTCAGTGCCCCACCCGTCAGTGCCCCGCCCGTCAATGTCCCGCCCGTCGACGGCTCGCCCACCGTGCCCGGCCCTTTTACCCTCCGCCGCCTTACGGAGGCCAATGATCTACATCACTCGCGATCTCCTCACGGTGCTTCTCGATCACGCCGCCGAGCGGTCGCCGGCGGCGACGAACCTGCAGCTTTCGACGACGCCCGCCTCGGCGTTCGAGGACGACCTCGGCCTCCCGCCGAAGACGCCGGTGATCACCCATTTCACCCTCGCGGAGGTGGGCCGTTCGGTGAACGCCGTCTTCGGCGTCGACCTGGGGACCCCGGCGGGCCGCGGGCGGGCGCGTTTCCTCTCCCATCCCGACGGCTTCCTCGGCGTCTCCGAGACCGACGACCTCGCGGCAGTAATGGTCGTCACGGTGCCCCCGTACGACGACGACCACGTCGCCGCCTTCGATCGAAGCGGGGAGGGCATCGAACTGGTCGTGCTGGACGCCTCCCCGCCCGAGGAGTCGATCCCGGAGTGAGCGGGGCGAGTGCCGGAGTGAGCACGGTGAGAGACGGAGTGAGCACGGTGAGAGGCGGGCAACGGGCGGACGCAAGCGACGGGAACCGACCGCCGGTCGAGGAGTGGGTGGTTTAAATAGTTGCGAGTGAGTAACGTTTCGACATGGCAGCACGTCCACCCGGCGGCGGTGGCGGCACCTCCGAACCGAAGACGATCGAGTTCGGTATCGCCGCGCTCGACGCGCGAATCGAGGAAGCGGACGTGTCGTTTCCGGCGACCGACGAGGAGGTCCTCCGGGCGCTCGGGGATATCGACGTCCCATACGACGCGAAGGGTCGAAGTATGGCGCTTTCGGAGGCCCTCGAACGAGCCGAGACCTCGCGGTTCGAGAACGAGACGGCGCTGCTCGATGCGCTCTATCCCGTCTTCGACGAGGCGAGACAGGGGACCGGTGGATTCTTCCAGGGGCTGCGCGACGCGCTTCCTTTTTAAGCGGTTCACCGGCGGCCAGCTGAACCCGTCCGTCACACAACCTCCGCGCCCCAAAGTATCCTCTCCGCCCCCACAACACCTCTCTAACGCCCCCTCTCCATCCCCACGAACCCCATACCCGCGACGGATATATGGGCGCTGACCCCCTCCGATCGGTAATGACTCCCTCCGCACGGACGGTCGCGATCCTTATCGGCTGTCTGACGCTCGCGGTAGCGGTCGGTGCCGTCGCCGGCGTCCCCGACGCCCGGATCACGGTGGAGACGCTCGAAACGAGTTCGACCGACCCCGTCGTCGGCGAGCGGGTGACGATCAACGCGACGGTCGCGAACTCCGCCGGGAGTCCCGCGGCGACCAACGTGACCGCCGTTCGGCTCCTCGATGAGGACGGAACCGTCCGCGACACCGCGGCCGCCCCCGGCGCGCTCTCCCCCGGCGACGACCTCGACGTCGCCCTCGACACGCGATTCAGCGAACCCGGCGAGCGGCGGTTGACTCTTGAGGTTCTCGCACAGGAACCCGGCGACGACGACGACGAAGCCGGCGAGGCGGTCCGGATCGAACGTGAGGCCGTCGTCGATGTCCGTCCCGCCGAGGTCGACGTCGACGTGCGGGCCCGCGCGCTCGCCGACGACGAGTTGAACCCGGACGACGATGACGACGGGTTCGACGTCGGCGGCATCGACGGGATCTTCGGCGGCGGAGGCGGCGGGCTCGATACCGACGACGCCGACGAGGTGTCCGAGGCGATGGACTCGCCGGTCGCCGTCACCGTCGTCAACGTCGGAACGGTCACGGCCGAGCGGGTGCACGTCACCGCGGTCGGGGAACCGACCGGCGACGCGTCTGTCGACGATGGCCCCGTCGAGCTCGAATCGTCGCCGTTCGTCGTCGAGGACGTCGCCCCCGGCGAGGAGCGCCGGGTCGTCGTCGACCTCGGCCCGGTCGAGCGACAGGCCAACGTCACGCTGACGGCGACCTACGAGACCGCGGGTCCGGCCGACGGCGACTCGATCGAGGACGGGGTTCTCGGGGACCGCACGGACTCGCTGGCGTCGGAGCGGACCGTCGAGACGACGCTCGTGTATCCGCCGCGTGACGGCAGGGCGGTGGTGACGGACGCGACGGTGACCCGAGGCGACACCGAAGGCGACGAGGCGACCCTCGGGATCGACGCGACCGTCGGGAACGTCGGCGAGGGCCCCATCGAGAGCGTGATAGTGAGCGTCGACGAGACCGACTCGGCCGTCGCGCCCACGCCCGCCGGCGGGGAGTACTTCGTCGGACCCGTCGGCGACGGCGAGTTCGTTCCCTTCGAGTTGGAGACGCGCGCGAACGTCTCCGCGACCGACACGATCCCGATCCGCATCGAGTACACCGACCGTGGCGTGCGGTACGTCGAGACGGTCGAAGTCGACCTCGCCGACGCCGCGGGTGACGACGGCGGTTCGGGCGGCACGTTCGGCACGCTTGGCTCCACGGTCGGGTCGGGTCCCCTCTCCGGGATCGGCACGAGCGGCGGGGTCGCGCTCGCGATCGTCGGCGTTCTCGGCGCGACGGCGCTTGGGGCCGTCGTTCGTCGCCGGGGCGGTGTGAGAGGGACGGACGACGCGGAGGGCGCGGCGGGCGTGGATGACCTGACGGGGGCGGATGGCCCGGACCGCGGGGATGTATAGCCTCGAACTTCGGGGGGTCGACAAGCAGTACGCGGGCGGCGTGAAGCCGGTGATCGCGCTCGATGACGTCGACTTCGCGGTCGAACCGGGCGAGTTCGTCGCCGTCGTGGGGCCGAGCGGCTCCGGCAAGTCGACGCTGTTGAACGTCTGCGGGCTGCTCGACGACCCGACCGGCGGACGCCGGCTGATCGACGGGACGGACGTGACGAACCTCTCCGAGCGGGAGCGCACCGCGGCGCGGAAGGAGTCGATCGGGTTCGTCTTCCAGGACTTTCATTTGATCCCGACGCTGTCGGCGGTGGAGAACGTCGCCCTGCCGACCGCCTTCGACCCCGGCGATGCGACCGACCGGGCCGCCGACCTCCTCGACCGGTTCGGGCTCGGCGATCGGCTCGATCACGACCCGACGGAGCTCTCGGGGGGACAGAAACAGCGCGTCGCGATCGCCCGATCCCTGATAAACGAGCCGGACCTCCTACTCGCGGACGAGCCGACCGGAAACCTCGACACCGAGACCGGCGAGGCGATCTTAGGCGAGTTCGAGCGAGTGCGTGCGGACGGCGTCGCCGTCGTCGCCGTGACCCACGACGAACTCGTCGAGGAGTACGCGGATCGGGTGGTCGAACTCACCGACGGGGTGCTTTCGGGCGGGGTCCGTGTGGATGACCGCGAGCGCGACGGGGATGGGAACGATTCCGAAGCGGCCGATCCCGACTTTCCCTGGCTCGCCGGCGACGGGGGCGAGCCGTGACGGACACCGAAACGGACGGGAAGCGGTTCGCACGCTCCGGGCGCTCCGATGCATCCGGGGACTCCGATGCATCCGGGCGCTCCTGGCGACCGGCACCGTCATGGCGACCGGCGATCGCGATGGCCGGCCGCAACCTCCGCCGGAACCGGATCCGCACGGTGCTCGCGGTGCTCGGCGTCTGTATCGGCGTGCTCGCGGTGGCGACGCTCGGGATCTTCGGCAACGTGCTCGCGCTCGGGGCCGACGACGCCATCGGCGACGTGGGGACCCAGATCGTCCTCTCGCCGAACGCCGACGCGGGCATCGAGTCGCTCTCGGACGCCGACGTGGCCGAGATACGGCGGGCGGTCGGCGAGCCCGCGGTCATCCCCTTATATACCGACGGGGCGCTCGTCTCCGGGGCGACCGACCAGACGTTCACGACGGTCTACGGGGTCGAGGAGCCGGGGCTGGCGTTCGAAGCCGCGGAGGGGCGGCTCCCCGAACGACACAGACAGGGCGCGATCGTCGGCGCGGGGATCGCCTCCGACCTCGGGGTCGGCGTGGGCGACACCGTCGAGATCGAGGGGGCACAGATCCGCATCGTCGCCGTGTTGGCCGAGACACAGACGTTCAGCCCGGTCGCCCCCGACGACGCCGTCTTCCTCCCCGAGTCCGCGTTCGCCGCGGACGGGTACGATCAGGTGCTCGTCGTCTCGGAATCCGGCGGGGAGGCCCGGGAAGCCGCCGAGTCGATCCGCGAATCGGTGAACGCCCGCGAGGACCGCGTCGACATCTTCGAGCTGGCCGCGCTCGTCGACGAGATCGACGAGTTCTTCGACCTCCTCGGAACGTTCCTGCTCGGGCTGGGGGCGATCTCGCTCGTCGTCGCGGGCGTCTCGATCCTCAACGTGATGTTGATGAGCACGGTCGAGCGCCGCCAAGAGATCGGCGTGATGCGCGCGGTCGGCATCCGAAAGCGCGATGTCCTCCGGGTGCTCCTCGCGGAGGCCGGGCTCATCGGCGCGATCGGCGCGGTCCTCGGGACCGTGTTGACGGCGCTCATCGTCCTCGGGTTCCTGTTCGCGACCCCGGCGGAGACGGCGGTCGTACTCGACCCCACGAACGGCTACTACCTCCTGCTCGCGCTCGTCTTCGGGGTCGGCGTCGGGCTTATCAGCGGGGCGTATCCGGCGTGGAAGGCGGCGAGCGAGCGGCCGGTCGAGGCGCTCCGGGATTGAGGGATCGGAACCCGTCGCGCTCGGCGGTCCGAACCCGGCTCACTCCTCAGGGGGCAGGTCGCGCTGAAACCGGCGAGCGACGACGACGAAGACGCCGACGAGGACGAGATAGAGCCGCCAGCCACGCTGGGCGATCGGGAACCGCCGGTCGACCGGCTCGTCCGGGTCCGTGTCGGCCGCAGCGTCGGGCTCGACCGGGTTGGAGACGTGAACCGACTCGGTCGTGCCCGTGCCGCCGGCATCCACGCTCCGCTCGCCCGATTCGGGGTCGGCGGCGATCTCGACGAATGTCTGGGTGAATCCCTCCGTCGTCGAGAGGAAGAGCTCGCCCTCCAGCCGGAAGAACTCGTCGTGGATCGGCCAGAACATGTTGATCCCCTCCAGGTGCGCCCAGTCGAGAAAGAGGTGGGCGAAAACGTGGGCAAAGAGCCCGACCCACGCGACCCGCACGCCCCAGTCGTCGAACCGGTCGCGAACGGCCGAGCGGTCCCGCAGGCGGGTGTCATAAAACAACAGCGCGCCGAGGGCGACCGGCAGGACGACGTTGTGGCCGACCGTTCGGTGCGCACCGGGCATGACCGGCCCGAGCAGCGTATCGACCTCCGGAATCACGACGATGAGGAGGACGACCGCGAGCGCCTTTCGGTCGTAGGCGTCCGCGAGTAGCCCGGCCGCGAGCAGGAGCGCGAAGCCGGCGTGGACGACCGTCGAGGGCATCTACGGCTCACCCCCGGCGGTGTGATCGTCGGCGGTACCCTCGCGAGGTCCACGGAACGCGTCCTCGATGAATCGGACCGCGAGGAGGCAGATCGCGGACGCGACGACGACCGCCTGCCAGCCGCTGCGGACGAGATACAGCTCCCGTTCCGCATCGAGCGTCGTGCCGACCCCGGGTTCGGGGTTCACCCACGTCGGGACGAAGTAGCTCTCCGTCGTCCCCGGGCTGTACAGCGGAAGGATCCCCGGGCCCTCCGAATCGAACGCGACGAACGTCTGGACGATCCCCTCCTGTGTCGAGAAGAGCAACCGTCCACGGACGAGGTAGTAGGCGTCGTGGACGGGATACAGCAGGTTCGCACCCGCGAGGCCGAACAGTTCGGGCGCGATGCCGGCGACGGCGAAGGCGGCGAGCGCGACCCACGCGACGCGAACGCCGTAGGCGCCGTGTCGCTCGCGGAGCCACGAGCGCTCCCGAACGCTCACGTCCCAGTAGAGCAGCGTGACGAGCCCGAGCGGGATCCAGACGTTGTGAAACAGGGCGTTCGTCGCCCCGGGAACCACGAGGCTCACGACCGCGTCGAGGTCGGGAGCTATCGCGGCACCGACGACGATCGCCACGGACCGGCGGTCGAAGGCCGCCCCGAGCAGCGCGGCCGCCAGCAACGCCCCAAGCGCCGCGTTGACGAGTGTCGGGGCCATACCGATCCCCTGCCGGTACGTGCCGATAAGTGTAGCGTCGACCCTCGGGCTGGTTTCTGAATGGAATGCGTCCGACACCGCCACCTATTCAGGCGACGCGCGCTCACCGACTCATAAGCGATGCAGATCGGCCTCATCTCCGACGTGCACGCGAACCTCCCGGCGCTCGAAGCCGTCCTCGCGGACATGCCACCCGTCGATCGGATCGTCTGTGCCGGCGACGTGGTCGGCTACAATCCCTGGCCGGCCGAGTGCGTCTCGCGGGTGCGGGAGGTCGCCGACGCGACCGTACAGGGCAATCACGACGCCACGGTCGAGACGCCGGAGCGGTACCGGGCGAACCGGATGGCCGAGGCCGGGCTCGAACACGCGAAAGAAACGCTCGACGAGGGGGCGCTCGCGTGGCTCCGCGAGCTCCCACGAACCGTAACGGTCGACGACGACCGGTACCTCATCGCGCACTCCCATCCCGCGCCCGAGCGGGACGGGATGTACGTCTACCCGGACTCGTTTTCGTCGCTCGACAGGTATCTCGACGGGTACGACGGGGTCGTCCTCGGCCACACCCACGTGCAGGCGAGCGAACGGATACGGACCGAGGGAGGCGGCGAGGCGCTCGTGATCAACCCCGGGAGCGTCGGCCAGCCCCGCGACGGCGACCCGGACGCGGCCTACGCCGTCCTCGATCCCGAACGGGATACCGTCGACCTCCGGCGGGTCGCCTACGACGTCGATCGCGTCGTCGAGGCGGTCGCCGAGACCGGGTTACCCAAAGAGACGGCCGAGCGGCTCTCTACGGGGCGATAAGCGGGATCTCCCACCGGAATTAATTGGGGTTAATCCGCGCCAACGGTGTCGACGATATAGGGATGGTCGCCCCCTCGTTTCGAGCGATGTTCATCAGACGACTCACGCGACCGGCCGACCGTCGAACCGTTCACACGCTCGTGAAGCTGCTGCTTGGGGCGGCGGCGATCGTGTTCGTTGCGTACCTGCTCACGCTGTTACCCGGGGCGGATCGGCTCGTGCCGGCGACGCCCGTCTCCTTCGCCGCGGTCGTGAGCGCCGTCGCGACCGCCGTGTTGGTCGCCGTGCTCTGGATCGCCGCGCCGCGGCTCGCGGCGGTCACCCGGTCCGCCCTTTCGGGACCCGAGGCGGTGGTTGAACACCTCGCATCGGTGGTCCATTGGCTCGTCGTTCTCGTCGCGGTCCTCGTCGCGCACGGCGGGTTCGCCGGGGTCGCCGCGCCGATCCTCGGCGGGTCGATGTGGCTATACGATCTCGCCTTCCTGCTCGCGGCGGTCCCGCCGGTGCTCATCATCGGGGTACGGCTCTACGTCGGGATCGACCCCGCGGCGACGGCGATCACCGACGGGCTGTTCGAATCCGAGGACGACGGTGGCCCGGGTCCGGAGCGGGAGGGGGAGGAAGCCCAATAACGCCGGCGTGAATCCGGGAATACCACGGATCACTCCGGTCATTTCGCGAACGCGACTGTCTATTTTTCAACACATGAGCTTGCTGGAATAGATGGGTCTTTATTACTCCAAAACATTTTATTTGATGATGGAAGACGACACCCGGAATCGGATCCTCCGTCACGGACTCAGCACCGACGAGATATACGAACGGATCGTCATCGAGGCGGACGAGGAGATGCACCGGCCGGCGCGCGAGCTCCTCTCGAGCGGCCTCGCAGGTGGGTTCGCCATTACGATCACCGTCCTGTTGTACGTCTCGATGACCCACTCGACGGACGGCGCGGTGCTCGCCAGCGCGATCCTCTACCCGATCGGATTCGTGTACATTATTCTCGGAAACTATCAACTGTACACCGAAAACACGCTCCCGCCGGTCGCGTTAGTGTTGGATCGCATCGCGAGCATCCCGGCGATGTTGCGCATGTGGGGGCTCGTGCTCGTCGGCAACCTGGCCGGCGGCACGCTCGGTGCGGTCGTGCTCGCGTTCGGGGGCGTCTTCTCACCCGGGGCGGCGATGACCGCCGTCGAGATCGGGATGACCGGCGTCGAGACGGAGTGGTGGTCGCTCTTCTTTAAAGCGATGTTCGCCGGCCTCATCGTCGCCGGCGTCGTCTGGATGGACTTCAGCGTGACCGATTCGGTCACCCGCTTTTTCCTCGTGTACATGGCCTTTCTCGCCATCCCCCTCGGAAACCTGTATCACGTCGTCGTCGCCAGCACCGAGGTCATGTACCTCGTCTTTCTCGGGGAGATCGCGCTGCTCACGGGGGCGACGCAGTTCGTGCTTCCCGTGCTCTTGGGCAACACCATCGGTGGCGTCCTCCTCGTTACGGTCGTGAACTACTACCAGACGAGCACGGAGATCCACGAGATCTCGATCACCCTCGACCCCCGCGGCTGGCTGTTCAGCTACGAACCGGGCACGATCGACGCCCGTGAACTGGAGGCGGAGCTCGAACAGAAGATCGAACACTAACCCTCACAGCACACGTTTCTGGACCGCGAAAAGGGAAGCGCGCGGGACGTCGCCGACAAGCGAGGATGATGGGACGTCGCCGACGGTGGCTGCGCGTCGCCGCGCGGACAACCCGCCTCAGCTGATGAACTTGTTGTCCCGCCAGTTGATCCCGCCCTCGCCCTCACCGGCACCCTGTGGGCTCTCGACGACCTCGACGCTCGCGGGACGACGCTCGCCCTCGACGATCCGGGTCGCCTCCAGATCGTCGCCCTCCTCGGTGATGGCCGTCAGCGTCCCCTTCTCCGAGAGGAGCGCCAGCTCGCGAAGCACGAGGAACATCGGGTACTGGAGGGCGGTGTTCTGAAGCACCGTCTCGCGGTCGCCTTTAAAACAGGCGAACTCCACGAGCTCGGAGGGGATCGGCTCCTCGTCGTCGTCCATCCACTGCGGGCCACCGGCTCGGGGCGGTTCCTCCTCGTAGACGCGCGTCTCGGTCACCGACGCCTTCAGCTGGGCGGTCGGCGTGTACTTGCTGATGCTTTCGTCCTCGGAGATGGCCTTAATGATCAGGGTGTTGTTTCGACGCGTAATGTCGATGTCGTCGATCTCGGGCGGAAGATCGGGATCTTCATCGAAGTACGTCTCTACGTCTTCGAGTGGCAGTTCGAGCGTCGAATGAAGTCGGAACACGCGGCCTGACATTGTTGATGAGGTGGGTGGTGGGATCGACCAGGCGGCGAAGCCGTTGCGCCTGAAGCTGCACCTACCCT
>PWGU01000027.1 GCA_003554605.1 Halorubrum sp. | reverse complement strand
GGTGCCGTAGAAAACCGTTTTAACCGGTGAGTGACGGAATACGTCGAAAATAAAAGCCGACGGAAGGCGCCGTGACGTTCCAGAGAGTTTCTCACTCCCTGCCAAACATCTGGCGCATCATCGGATGCATCTCCATGAGTTGCTCCTCGGCGATCTCCTCGTACAGCTTGTACGTGATCGAGACCGCGAGCAGCAGCCCGGTCCCCTCAACACCGCCGACGGTGCCGAGCATGTTCGCCATGACGGCGAGCACGCCGACGAGCGCGCCGCCGATCACGGTCACCTGCGGAATGTACCGCTCCATGACCTTCTCGACGACCTGCGGGTTCCGTCGGAAGCCGGGGATCTGCATCCCGGAGTTCTGGATCTGTCGCGCCGTCGCCTCCGGACCCATCCCGGTCGTCTCGACCCAGAAGATCGCGAAGATGGCACCACCGATGACCATGAACGTCAGGTCGATCGTGATGCGAACGGCGATCATCCATGGCTCGACGGTCGCCGGGATCTCCCCAAGGAACCACATCCACTGCGTCGGCTGCTGGATGGGATTGAGGAAGTAGAACAGGCCGGCTATCGGCTCGCCCTGGTCACCGTAGACCCCCAACCACGCGGGCATTCCCGCCCACTGCGAGTTGAGGATCTGGCCGATGAACTGGATGTTCGCCTGCAGCGCGCGCACAAGGATCATCGGCAGGACGGACGCGTAGATGAGTTTGACCGGGAACCGACCCCGGGCACCCTTCACGCGTGCGTGTGAGAGCGGGATCTCGACGCGCACCGACTCCGCGTAGACGACGATGGCGAAGATGAACACCGTCGTAAACAGCGCGAGTACCTGTCCGGGCTGGAACAGCAACTGTTCGAGCCCGGCCGGGGTGAGCGGCGATTCCAGCGGCACGTCACCCATGATGATGCCGAACCAACTGGCGAAGAAGCCAGTATCACCGAGCGCCGAGAAGCTGAAGAAGCCTCCGACGATCTGCTGGCTCACCGCCGCGATGATGAACAGCCCGACACCGGATCCGACGCCCCACTTGCTCACGATCTCGTCCATAAAGAGGATGAGCAAGCCGCCGATAAACACCTGTGTGAATATCAGGAGCTCAACGCCGAACTCACCGATCCCCAGCGCGGCCGCGACGGCCGGATCGGATGGAAGGAACTCGCCGGTGAACACCATCGGAGCCGCCGTCAGGGCGGTCACGATGATGACGAGCAGCTTCTGGAGGCCCTGATAGAGGACCTGATCACGCGGGTCGTTCGTGTCGAGCCCGAGCAAGTTGGCACCGCCGAGCAGCTGGAGCACGATGGACGCCGTGACGATCGGGCCGATACCCACCTGTAACAGCGATCCGTGCTCGCCCGCGAGCACCGAGCGGAACTGCCCGAAGAAGTCCGTCCCCTGACCGGCCGCCAACCCGAACGGGTTGATGTTGGTCAGGAAGAAGTAGACGATCAGGATCCCGGCCGTCCACGCGAGCTTCCGCTTGAACGGGACGTGGCCCGCCGGACGCTCCACGACGGGCATCCGCGTGAGCACCGGTTCGGCGACCTCCTTCCAGCTCATACTTACGCCTCGTCAGCCTCGTCGTCTGAAGTGTCTTCTGGTTCGTCGGCGGCTTCCGCACGCTCGGAGAGGACGGCCGCACCGCCCGCCTCCTCGATCAGCTCGACTGCGCTCGCGGTGAACGCGTCGGCCGTAACGTGCAGTTCGCGACGGACCTGCCCGGAGCCGAGCACCTTGACCACGTCAGCCTCGTGGCCGTCCTCGACGACATCGCGTGCGTCGATAACGTAGCCGTCCCCGTCCGTCTCGGCGAGGTCCTCCGCGACGTACAGCGCGGCGTCCTCGTCGAGCTTCTGAACGGTGACCTCGACGACGTCGGTAACCGAGTCCTCGGGTCGTTTGAACCCGTGTTTACCGAGCGGGCCGTAGTTGTGGAACTCGTGTTTCGAGCGACCGGCCGCACCGCGACCGCCACGGTGCCCGGCGCCGCGCCGGTTCTTGTGCGTTCCGCCGCCGTGCGTGCGCGAACCACGTTGTCTGCGTTTCTTGCTCGTCATCGCATGGCCTCCAGGAGCGCGTCGATCTCCTCGGTCGTGTGACGCCCGAGTTCGCCGCCTTCGACGACCGGGTGTTTGATCCCGCCATGACCGCCACGGGGCGCGTGCAGCCGCAGGGTCGGGGAGAGCCCCTGCTCGCGCAGGGTCGTCTCCTCGTCCACGAGCGCCGCCGCGAGCGCGTCGACGTCGTCGTAATCGGTGTGCTCGCTTACCCACTCGTCGTCGATGTCGGCGGAGCCCTCAAGGGGCTCGCCGCGACGGCTGATGAGCAGCGCGACCGTCTCGACGCTCGGCTCGCCGAACGCCACCAGGTCGTTCACCTTCGTGATCATCCCGCGGTAGGAGTCGGTCTCGGGAACCAACGTCGCGTGGTTGACCCGCCCGATGTTGAGCATATCGAGCGTGTCGGTCACCTCGTAGTTCACGTTGACCTCGCCGCGGAGCTGAACGATCGCCTGCATCACTCGCTCACCCCATCGTAGTGCACGCGTCGGGCGTGCTCTGGCGTGCGCGACTGTGCGGCGTTCTCCAGCGCATTGAACGTCGCCTTCGCGAGGTTCACCGTCGTCCGGGTGTTGCCGTCGGAGTTCGTCCACGCGTCCTCGACGCCGGCGAGCTCTAAGATGTTCCGGACGGTCTCTGCGGCGGCCAGCCCGAGCCCCTGCGGGGCGGGCTTGATCTCGACGGTGACGGAGCCGGCCTTACCGGTCGCCTTCCGCGTCAGCGAGTTCGTGCCGCCGGGCTGGTCCTCCCAGGATCCCGAGCCACGGTCGACCTTGATCACGTTCAGCTTCGCGACGTCGATCGCCTTCTGGATCGCGCCGCCGACCTGATCGTCGCGTGCCTGTGCGAAGCCGAGGTAGCCGTCGCGGTTGCCCACGGCGACCACACAGCGGAACTTCACACGTCGACCGGAGTCGGTCATCCGCTGAACCATGTTGATGTCCAGCACCTCGTCTTCGAGCCCCGGGAGGAGCTGGTCGACGATCTCCGCCTCCTTCAGCGGGAGCCCGGATTCGATCGCCTGATCCATCGACGTGATATCGCCGTCCTGTACCTTGCGGCCGAGCCGCGTTCGCGGTTCCCAGCCGTCGTTATGTCTACTCATGGTCCTCCTGTAGGGTGGAGAGCACCTCATCGAAGTGCTCCGGTAACGCGGTCGCGTCGAACTCCCCAGCGTAGAGCGGCTCGTCGAGCTGCTCGGCGTACGCAGCGATATGCTCGCCACGCGTGCGCGACCAGTCGGCCAGCACGTCGTCGTTGTGGGGGATCTCGAGTCCCGCGTCGATCGCTCCTTCCTGTACTGCAAACGTCTTGTTGCCGGGGGTCGCCGTGTTGAGTCCGATGTCGAGGACGGCCTCTTCGAGGCCGGCGTCGACGGCGCGGGCGCCCGCGAGGTAGCCCGTCAGGTACGCGCTGGGAAGGTTACCCGTTGGGGCTTCCCAGCCGTACGCCGCGAGGTCCTCGCTGGAGGCGGCCGCATGGGTCTCATCGCCGTTCGGTCCGGGAGTCACCAGCTGCGCCCTGACGTGAGCGTTGCTCACCCGGGCGACCAGGCGAGGCTTGCCCGATTTCAACAGGCGCAACCGCTGATGGTAATCCGTCCGGACCTCTCGGCGGCGCCGCATCGGCACCTTGTATCGTGGTCCTGTTGCCATTAGTTCGTCACCTCATAGCCGTACTGCGTCCGGATGTACGCCTCCAGACGCGCGACGTCATCGAACTCGCCACCGCTTGCCTTGTTGTACAGCTCGCGGTATTCCGAGCGGTCGAGGACGTCCTCGTCGTCACGAAGCTCGCGGAGGCGGCGTCGCTGTGCGCGGATGCGCGCCTTCCAGTCGTCCTTCGTGTTCTGTCGAGCGCCGGCTTTCCCCTTGCGGGTCCCGGCACCCGAGCGGTGCCCGTACGAGCGCTTTTCGGCGCGCTCACGGGCACGACCGCGCGAGTTCGTCTTCGCGTCCTTCGCGCGGATCGTTCCTCGGTCGATCAGATCGCGGATGTCCTCACGCGTGATGGCGTCCGCGATCTCCTCCAGTGCGTCGGGGTCGAGCCAAACGCGGCCCTTGCCGACGTCGAGTTCGTCGGCCGCGAGCCGCTTTTGTGCCTTCAGATCACTCATTGTCCACCTCCACCTCGATGTAGGTCGGGTTGAGGACGCGGATCTCGCGTTCCTCGGCCTCGTCCTCGATCAGTTCGCGCTTTCGCGCGCCGACCTTCGAGGCGATACGAACCGCCTGGGTGTCGCCGTCGACGCCCTCGAGGTCGTCCACGTTGTGCACGCGGACCTCCTCGAAGCCGCTCGGGTGCAGGCCACGCGCCGGCTTCGGCGAGCGGAAGCCCGCCTCGACGACGTCGCCTTTGCCCTTCATCCGACGGCGCTGTTTCGAGAGCCCGCCGCGCGGCTTCCGCCACGAGGTCGGGACCCGCTTTTTCTTGTGGTAGTCCTGCCGGTTGAACTGCGGTTTCCCCTCGCGGTGCTTCTGTGCGAGCGCGCGAGCGGTCTCGTCCGAGAGCGTCGGGGTGCGGTCGGCGTGACCGCGGGGACGAAGCTCCGTCTCGACGTCCGACTCCTCGTCGTCCGCCTCGGCTTCCTCCTCCTCGTCGCTTTCGTCTTCGATCTCCGCTTCGGCCTCCTCGTCGACCTCGAGGCCGCCGACGTCGGCTTTAATACGCGCAGCGAGCGCGTTGCCGATGCCGTCGACGTCGGAGAGCTCCGACTGGGAAGCGGCCTTCACGTCCTCGATGGTCTCATAGCCGGCCGCCCGGAGGGCGTCCGCCTTCGACGGGCCGACACCGCTTATCTCTTCGAGTTCCTCGGACATACGTTAGGCACCCCCCGTGGGCTTCTCGACGATGTACACGCCGTCCTGGAAGACACGCGTGTCCTTGTCGGTCACTTTCGTCAGCTGTTCGATGTCGGCGGCGGTCTGCCCGACGGCCTCCTTGTCGGAGCCCGAGAGCGTGACCGTCTCGCCGTCGACCTGTACGTCGGTGTCGCCGCGGATCGGTGTCCGGCGCGCCGCCCGCTCGCCGAGGAAGTTCTCGATGACGACCTCATCGCCCTGCACGGATACCTGCATCGGGAAGTGGGCGTAGTAGACCTCCATGGTGTACTCCCATCCCTCGGTGACGCCGTGGATCATATTGGCGATGTGACTCTCGAAGGTGCCGACGGTGGCGTTCGTCTTCGCGTCCTCGTTTTCGGTCGCGATGACGATGGCGTCGCCGTCGACGCTCACGTCGACGTCGGGGTACCAGAGGCGTCGCGTGACGCTCCCGTTCGGTCCCTCGACGGTGAGCTCGAGGTGGTCGACCTCGGCTGAGACGTCGTCCGGAATGTCGATTTCGATTCTGTTCATGGTTAGTAGACGTATGCGATCACCTGGCCACCGATGCCCGCCTCGCGGGCCTCGTAGTGGCTCATGATTCCGTGGCTCGTCGTGACGATGAGCGTCCCGTAGTCACGGGCGGGGAGGAACCGCTTTTCCCACTTTTCGAACTCATCCGCGCCCGCCGAGTAGCGGGGTTTGACGGCGCCACATTCGTTGATCGCGCCTTTCAATTCGACCTCGAACTTCCCGGCTTTCCCGTCGTCGACGAACTCGAAGCCGTCGACGTACCCGCGGTCATAAAAGACCTCGAGGACGGAGCCGATGATGTTTGAGGCGGGCTCTACCGTGAACGACAGGTGGCCAACGCTCTCGGCATTGTCCATGCCGGCGAGCGCGTTGGCGAACGGATCATTTCCTGCCATGATTAGCTGTACTTCTCGAATCCCATGTCTCGGGCAACCTCGCGGAAACACTGCCGGCAGAGGTTGATGTCGTACTTTCCGACGAGCCCCTGCTTGCGGCCACAGCGCCGGCACTCGCTCTCCTGGCCGGTCCGTTTCGCCGCGTGTTCACCCGTCTCTTCGTTTGCTTCGCTCATTCCGTAACCTCCACGTCGAAGTTCGCTTCGAGGAACGCGATGGCGTCCTCGGCAGTCATCCGGTGATTCGACGGGATCGACCGGGTTGCCTTGTCGCGTTTGGCGACACGATAGCCCGGACGGACGATGGTCGTCGTCACGTCGAGCCCATAGATGCCGACGTTCGGGTCGTACTCCTGGCTCGGGAAGTCGGTGTGATCTGCGACCCCGAAGCTCAGGTTCCCCGTATCGTCGAACTGGCTCTTCGAGACGTCCACGAGCGACAGCGCCGTTTCGAGGAACGCGTGGGCGTCCTTCCCGCGCAGCGTCACCTTGACGCCGATCGGGTCGCCCTTGCGGATGCCGAACTCGCCGACGGTCCGCTTCGCGGTCGTTCGAACCGACTGCTGGTTCGTGATCGCCTCGATGATCTCCTCTGCGTCCGCGAGCGGGTCACCGCCGCGGCCGACGCCCATGTGGACGACAACCTTCTCGAGGTACGCCTCGCGCATCTCGTGGGAGGCGGTCTCGGCTTCACTCATCCGAATCACCCGCCTCGTCGGCGTCGACCTCGTCGGTCGTTGCATCCGGTGCGTCGTCGTCCGTGAAGTTCTCGTCGATGACGACGAGGTACTCCTCGACCGTCTCGTAGCCGCCGTCGTCGTCGCTGACGGAGACCCCGTTCGAACCCGAACCGAGCGTGACGTCGATGGACTCGATCTCGCCGATACGGCCGGCGTGCTGGCCGGCGACGGCGGTCACGAGCGCGCCCTCCCCGTACTCGAAGTGGGCGACGATCTCCTTCGACTCGTTGTCGATGACGATCGAGTCCTTCGTGGCGTAGTCGGTGTCGACGTCGACACGGACGTTCGTCCCGTCGTGCAGCGTCAACTGCACCTCGCCGCCGGGAACGACCGTCTTGTTGACGACCTTGCCGAGTCGACCGTCCGCGGCCGACGCATCGATGGGCGTCAGCGCGAGCCGGCCACCCTCGTCGGGGAAAACCCGGAAGAACTCCTCGCGGGACGGGAACGCCAGGATGTCGAACATCCCGATCGGCCGTCGTTCGTCGGAGATCGGATCCCCGTTCACGAGGACCGCGTCGTTGTTCAGCGCATAGCGCGCCTCCTTTTTCGAGTCGACGTAGCCGAGCACGTCACGCAGCAAGACGACGAGGGGGACCCCGGCTTCGCCGTGGGGACCCGCACCTGCCTTCACTGTGAACGTGTTCGTCTTCCGTTCGACCGGCCAGGAGTTCGGTACTGCCAGTCGTTTCTGATGTCGCGTCATTCGTCGTCCTCCTGGAGCCGCGCCGCTCGACGCTCGTCCTCAAGGGTAACCTCGGTCACGCGGACGTTGCTCGCCGGGATCGGGCGGGGAACCTCCTCCCCGTCCGCCTTCTCGACGGTGACCTCCTCGACGGGGATCCGTCGCGAGGAGAGATCCACGTCGATGACCTCGCCTTCCGTTCCGGCGTGGTCGCCGCGGAGTACCTCAACGGTGTCGCCCGCGTTAACGCGGACGTTCCGTTGGCCGTACTCCTCGCGGAGCTCGTCGGTGAGCGTGGCCCGGATCCCCTTTTGCCGCTCGTGGAGCGGTGCGGTCTCCGACCGTTTTCGTTGTTTGCGTGGCTGTTTCGTCATGATTAGACGATCATCGTCGCGGTGGATGCGATGCTCCCGTAGCGCTCTGCGACCTCCCGAGCGACGGGGCCTTTGATCTCCGTGCCGCGCGGCTCATCCAAGTCGTCGATGATGACGGCCGCGTTGTCCTCGAAGCGGACACGCATCCCGTCGGGACGGCGGATCGGCTTGCGCTGGCGAACGACGACCGCCTCCAGCACCTGCCGCCGCATCTCCGGGGTTCCCTTCGTCACCGAGACGGTCACCTTGTCGCCGATCCCCGCTTTGGGGTGGCGGTTCTTCGTGCCGGAGTAGCCGGCGACGGAGATGACCTTCAGCTCACGTGCGCCGGTGTTGTCCGCACACGTGATGAGCGACCCCTTCGAGAGACCCTGCGTGATGTCGGCTTTGAGCGCCTCCATCAGTGATCACCCGAGAGGTTCTCGACGACGACGTGTGATTTCGTCTTCGAGAGCGGTCGCGTCTCCGCGATTCGTACTTCGTCACCGACTTCGAGCGGCTCGAGCACGCCCGGCACGTGGGCCGGAATGCGCGAGCGACGTTTCATGTACCGGTCGTATTTCGGCACGAAAACGTCGTATTCCCGCTCGACGATGACGGTCTTTTCCATATCCGTCGACACGACCGTCCCCTCTCGGAGCTGGCCGCGGACGGGAAGCTCCCCATAAAAGGGACACTTCTCGTAATCATAATCCTCCGGGTCGTCTGGTTCCGGAGGCGTGGGTACGTCGATTCCTATCGCCATTGTGTAACACCTCGTTCGGTGCGTTCGGCGGGCCGGTCCCGCAACCGCGTGCCATCCACCGTCACGTAGACTACGTCTTTGCACTCGCCTCGCCGGCTCGCCGCGTCGGCGTCGGTGACGCCGGCCGCGGACGGGCCGGACTGACGGGGGCGGACCCCCGCAGTATCCGGCCCGAGTTGGGACGCAGACCCCGACGACTGGCCGTCGTCGGCGGCTTCATCTGTGCGGACGGTCGCCTCCTCGGCGACCGTAAATTCGAACGTCGTGCCCGATTTGGGCACCCGTTTGTCCCCCGAGCCCGTGCGGATCACGAGCGTCCGCTGTGTCTCACTCGACGTCCGACCGGCGATCCCGACGTGGGCGTCGCTGTCGGCATCGACCACCCGAACCGGGAGGCCGATGAGTTCGTGTCGCGTGAGTGTTTCGGGGGAGATCATCTGTCTTATTCCTCGTCGAAGTCGCCTTCTTCCGCCTGGATCGTCTTGATCCGCGCGATGGTCTTTTTCAGCTCACCCATGCGACCCGGGCTCTCCGGCATACCGCCGGCGGCCTGCTGGGCCTTCATGTTGAGCAGCTCCGTTTCGAGCTCCTCGATCTCGACCTCCCGCTCCGCCGCGGTCATGTCGCGGATCTCTTCGGTGTAGAGGATCGCCATCAGTTCTCCTCCTCCGTTTCCTCGTCGGCGGCTTCCATCTCGGCGACGAGATCCGCCGCCTCCGCTTCGATCTCCTCGTCGAGGTCTTCGAACTCGGCATCATCGTCCGTCTCGCCGGTCTCGACCGGCTCCTCGGGCGCGGCGTCGGTCGCCTCCTCGCCCGTCGACTGGGCCTCCTCGACGACCTCCTCGACGATCTCCTCGTCGATGACGTCGGGGTCGACGGCCTCGTCGGCCTCGTCGGCCTCGTCGTCGCCCTCGACCTCGGGAACCTCCTCGGGCTCCTCCTCAAGCAGGGCCTCGACGCCCTCGTCGGCGCCGGCGACCGCCTGCTCAACCTCCGGAACCTCGGCGTCCTCGCGGACGTCGAAGTCGTCGGGCAGTTTCGCGCCCGGCGGGATGATCTTCACCGTCACGCCGATCGTCCCGAGTTTCATCACGGCGACGCCCTGACCGGAGTCGACGACGGTCAGCGCGGGTTCGCCGTTGTGTTTGATGTAGCCGCGGTTGAACTTCTCGACGCGTGAGCGGGCACCCGTGACCTTCCCGGAGAGGACGATCTCGGCACCCAGTGCGCCCGCGTCCATGATCCGGTCGATCGTCGTGTGTCCCGCCTTCCGGAAGTACCAGCCGCGCTCCAACGCGTTCGCGAGCCGGTCCGCAACGATCTGTGCGTTGAGGTCCGGTTCGTCGACCTCCTGGACGTCGATCTGCGGGTCGTCCATGTCGAACCGGGACTCCAGTTCGCTCGTGATCTTCCGGATGTTCTTTCCGCCCTTGCCGATGACCATCCCGGGCTTTTCAGCCTTCAAGACGATCTGGGTTCCCATCGGCGTCTTGGCGACGTCCATGCCGCCGTATCCGGCGCGACCGAGCTCCTTCGCGAAGAACTCGTCTATCTGTGCGCGCCGGAGGCCGCTCTCGATGAATTCGTGTTCGTCAGCCATTAGTTATCCGCCTCCGGGTCCTCGATGATCAGTTCGACGTCGGCGAGCGTGGTGTTCCACTTCGTCGCGCCGGCCGCGCGCGGGTTGCGACCCGGGCGCTCGCCGACTTTGTGTGGGGCGACGTGTTTGATCACCATCTCCTCGCCGTCGAAGCCCTGTTCGTTGGCGTTGTTTCGTACGTTCTCTAAGAGCTTCAGGAAGTCCTTGGCGGCCTTCTCGGGGTAGCGACCCGCGTCCCACCCGTCGATGTCGGAGCGGTGGCCCGCGCCCGCGTTGTGCTGGCGCATCGGGACCGAGCGCTCGCCGTCGATGACCGCGCGGAGGAATGCCTCCGCGTCGGCGACGGTCTCGCCTTTGATCTCCCGGGAGATCTCCTTGCTGTCCTTCACGCTGATGGGCCGGTCGCGGAGCATCCCCTTGGCGGTGGTCTCCGGGTCGGCCTCGACGCTGTAGTTGATTCCCATGGATTATTTGAGGGGCACGAACTTCGAGGACCGGGTCGCGCCGATGCCGGCCTGTCCGTGTTCGACGGTGCTTCGGGTCAGGTGGAACTCGCCGAGATAGTGACCGATCATCTCGGGTTCGACCTTCACGCGCTCGAAGCTGTGTCCGTTGTACACGGCAAAGGTGAGGCCGACGAACTCCGGAAGGATCGGCATGTCGCGCAGATGCGTCCGGATGGGGTTTTTCGCCGTCCCCTCCTCGTCGCGGCTCCGGGCCTTCTCAAGCAGCTTGCGCTGCTCGACGCCCAGCCCCCGCGTAATGGTTCGCCGCTGGCGTGCGGGCAACAGCTCCGCGACTTCCTCTACGTCCATCTCCTGCAACTCTTCGAGCGAGTGACCGCGGTAGGCGAACTCCTCGCCCTCGCGGCCGATACGGTATTCGGAACTCATTTGTTTCCACCTCGTCCGGTCCGCTTCGATGCGATGTCACCGACCTTTCGGCCCGGCGGCGCGTTCCGCGAGACCGACTTCGGCTTGCCGGGGTGTTGCCGACCGCCGCCACCGAACGGGTGGTCGACGGCGTTCATCGCGACACCACGGACGCGCGGGTACTTCGTCCCGCGGGCACGCATCTTGTGGTACTTTTTGCCGGCCTTGACGTACGGCTTCTCCGTCCGTCCACCGCCGGCGACCACGCCGATCGTGGCGCGGCATTTGGGGTCCAGTCGTTTGACCTCGCCGCTCGGCAGCTGGACGACCGCGACGTCGCGGTCGTGGGTCAACAGGGTCGCCGAGACGCCGGAGGCGCGGGCGAACTTGCCGCCGTCGCCACGGTTGCTCTCGACGTTACAGACCGGGACACCCTCGGGGATCTCCGCGAGCGGCAGCGTGTTGCCGGGTTTGATCTCCGCGCTGACGCCGACCTGGATCGTCTCGCCCACGCGCACGCCCTCGGGGGCGAGCACGAGGCGACGGTCGCCGTCCTCGAACTCGACGTCCGCGAGCGGGGCCGAGCGGGCCGGGTCGTGTTCGATCCCGACGATCTCGCCGGTGATCGTGTCGTGGTCTTCGAGCGTGCGGTGCGACAGCTCCGCCTTGTAGCGGTGGGAGGGGGCCCGGAACGTCGGGCCGCCGCGTCCACGCCGCTGTCCTTGAATTCGTCGTCCCATTATCAGAACACCCCGATTCTGGAGGCGATCTCGGTGGCGTCGTCGTCATCCGACAGCGTGACGACCGCCTTCTTTTTGCCCTTCGGGGTCACCTGCGTGTTCACGTCGTCGACGACGACGTCGTACCGGGTCTCTACCTCCTCGCGGATCTCCGGTTTCGTCGCGTCGATGTCGACGAGGAACAGCAGCTTGTTCTTGAAGTCCATCTCGTTCATCGCCTGCTCGGTGACGAGCGGGTGTTCGAGGATCGAACTCATCGGCCGGCCCCCTCCTCAAGGGCGCTTTCGGTCCACAGCGTCAGTCGGCCCGGGTGTGCACCCGGTGCGAGGTCCTCCACGTTGACCTCCGAGGCCGTCGCGACGTCGACACCCGCGAGGTTGCGGGCGGCACGCGAGGGTTCCTCGCTCGTCACGACGAGCAGCGACTTCGGCTGGCGGTACTTCCGTCCACGGGTCTTCCCGCGGCCGGCACGGACGGAGCGACCGTCCTCGGCGCGCGTGATGTCGTCGGCGACACCGAGCGCCTCCAAGGTGGCGAGCGCCTCCTGCGTCTTGACGAGTTCCTCGAACTCATCGGAGACGACGAGCGGGAGGTCGAGGTCGTCATCGAAGACGTGTCCGCGCTCCGCGACGAGCGCCGGGTCCGCCGTGGCCGCGATGGCCGAGCGGGTCGCGAGCTGTCGCTCCTTGTCGTTCAGTTTCTTCGACTGGTCCTTCTCGGCCTTCGGCGGGTGCGCGCGGCGCCCCGACACGGCGTGGGGGACGCGGCGGGCGACGTTCTCCTGACGGGGAACGTGTGCGAGCCCGCGCCCGGAGCCGAACGACTCCGCGGGGGTTCGCATCCCCGCGAACGGGTCGGCACCGTAGGCCTGTTTTCGGTTTGCCTGTGCGGCGGCGACCGCGCGACCGATGAGGTCCGGTCGGAACGCGGTCTCGAAGACTGCCGGCAGCTCGACGCTGCCCGCCTCGCCGCCGTCCAGGTCGTGTACGTGTGCGTTCATGAGTTAGCCCTGGTTGGATGCGGTGGATACGTACCGAACCTCGGGGTCGAGGCGCGGCTGGTCGTTCGGCCGGATGGCCGGGCGGAAGCGAAGCAGGCGCTTGTTCGGCCCCGGCAGCGAACCCTTGATGAGCGCGTAGTCGCCGTCGACCTCGCCGTAGTTGACGAAGCCGCCGTCGACGCTCGCCTCGTCGTCGTCGCCGAAGGCGATGAGCCGTTTGTTGAGCTCGGTTCGCTGGTGGTAGCCGGTCTGGCCCTGCTGGGGAACGGTGGAACGGACGCGGGAGGGGTTCCACGGACCGAGGTTGCCGATCCGACGCCGCCATCCCTGACGGGCGTGTTTGCCCTTCCGCTTCTGGACGCCCCATCGCTTGACGGGACCTTGCGTTCCCTTCCCCTTCGTGACGCCGGAGACGTCGGTGTACTGTCCGGCACGGAAGACGTCGCCGAACTCGTGTGCGCCGCCCTCCTCGATGAGGTCGAGGGCGAACTCGGCGCGCTCCGCGAGGGAGCCGCCGCCGACGCGCGTCTCCATGACGTCGGGTTTCTTTTTCGGCACGTTCGCGAGCGACGAGGGGGCCGTGTGCGTGATGACCCGAAGGTCGTCGACGGCACCGGCATCGAGCAGCTCGTGCAGCTCGTCGGCGTCCTCCTCGAACGTGTCCTCGGTCGGCAGGTCGAGGGTGCGGTCGAGTTCGTCGTGGAACTCGGTCCCCCAGACCTCCGCGACCGGCTGTTGTCCGTATGGCGTCTCCTCGTAGGCGCGCAGGGCGACCGCGTACATCGGTGGCGTCTCCACCACCGTCACGGGGATGGACTCTTCCATCCCCTCACGCGGCGAGTTGGCCTCGTCGTTGACCATGAAGACGTGGGTCATTCCGGCTTTGTAGCCGGCGAACCCCTGCAGTGCGGGTGCACCGTCGTCGTCTGGCCACGAACGGATCCGCGGCACCTCGCTCGTTGCGCGGGTGCGCGGGCCGTAGCCCAGCGAGCCTTTTCGTGGTCGGCTTGGTTGTGGCATGTGTTTACTCCGTGAGTGTGAGCGAGCCGAGGGTCGCGAACAGCGCTTCTTCCGTTCGGACT
>PWGU01000237.1 GCA_003554605.1 Halorubrum sp. | reverse complement strand
CGTTTACTCGCTTAAAGTCAATCGAGTAGTGATCACCCTCAAGATACTCGCACCAGAAGTATCCCTGCGGAACATACTTAAGCGCGATCATGTCATCTCGATCAACCTCTGGATCAAGGTCGACGATCCGTGCACCGATACCCATGCCGTATAAATTATAGGTCGGACGAACTATATATCTGCCCTTCCTCTGGATCGGAACACCGGTAGGTCCGGCGTGATAACCCAGACGAAGGGCAACGGTAAGTTTATTGAATGCCCACCTATGCTGAGGGAATGCGTTCCAGGCCTGAAAATCCTCCTCGACGAATGTCCCTGTCACACCGTCACTCCACTGAAATCCTTACGTTCACTCGCCAGTCTCGAGGCGGTCGATCCTGAGTCGAATACAGGAGAGGACGCGCCCGAATCATTTACCAGAGTCTGCGCCGAGTCCTCCGCATCATAGAACCTCATCTTTGTCTTGTCGACTCCGACAACAAATCGCTTGTTCTTAGTCGGATCCGAGTACCGATTCTTGAGCTGCTTAATCATGATCTGCCCGAGATTGTCTAGTTCTTCCGTCGCGATCAGTGCGAACATAAAGTCGGCTGTTGCCGGTACACCGAATGATTCAGACGTGTTGTTTAGATCAACATCAGAATTACCGAAGCCGTCTCGATTCGACTGTGTGGCAGTAACGATCGGTAAATCAAACTCGATGGCAAGACCACGAATCTCCTCGGCGATCGACTTAATGAGTGAGTATGTATTTATCGAACCTCCAAGACCGCGCATCCTTGCGGACGAGCAGATGTTCAGATAGTCGATAAAAATAATATCCGGAGCAAAGTCACGCTTGAGTTTAAGTTCCTCCATCAGTGCTCGAAAGTGACCTGAATGGGCGGCACCGGTAGGATACTCCTTGATGATGAGCTTACCGATGTTTCGTTTTGCCAGATTGTCGATCTTGGTCGAGTACTGATCGTACGACAGGTTCTCGATCTGATCGATCGGAATGTTAAGTAGGTTCGCGTCGATTCTCTCTGCGATTCGTTCCTCGGCCATCTCAAGTGTGATGTACAGAACGTTCTTGCCCTGTGTAAGGATCGAGGCCGCATGGTGACACATGAACATACTCTTACCGACACCAGTACTCGCAATACCGATATTAAGAGATTTCTTTGGAAGTCCACCCTTTGTCACTCTATTCATGTAATCAAGATCGAACGGAATTCTCTCCTCGAGGCGATGATAGAACTCGTATCTCTCATCCGAATCATTGATGTAGTCGTGACCGACCGAGGTATCGAACGAAACCGACAGTGCGTCCTTCAATAGATCGGGTAGTGCGTTCTTCGTCAGCTCCTGATGCCGACCATCAATGATGTTGATCGACTCCATGATGGCAAGATAGATCGCTCGATCCTGACACCACTGCTCGGTCTGATCCTCCAGCCACTGTTGGTTTACGTCCTTAGGCTCGGAGATATCATCCAGTAGGGACGAGGCCTCTGTCGCATCGTCCGGAGAGATAACATCAGAGTCTGCTATCTCAATCGAGAGGGCCTCGGGTGTAGGAAGTTTGTTGTACTTAGATACGAAATGGACGACTGAATCGAATACAGCTCGGTGAGCTCCCTCAAAATACTCCTTTTTTAGAAACGGTACAACACGTCGCGTATACTCCTCATTGTGAAGAAGGTTCCGCAGGATTGTCGTCTGAATCGTTACTTCCGCCAATGCGATACTCCTCATTCTCAAATGCACGTGTAATTATATCAACAAGAATCTCACCGGAATAGTTCTTAAAGTCCTCGTTGTTTTCAAGATCCGCTGTGACGGTTGGATCCTGATTCGTCACTTCGAGGTCGAAGGAGAGTTCCGCTTCGTCGGTACCTTCGAGGACTCTTGCCGAGACTCTTCCGTATCGGAGTTGGACTCCGTGGTACGCATTATCAGCCACGATACGAATCTCGGATGTATTCGATTCAAGTACGTTAGTATCCTCATTGTCAACATATTCGTAGTCCTCTTTGGAGACTTCATTCGTCATACTCATTCTTCCTCCGATGGCCGCAGATCCTCAGGAAGCTCTTGCGCATCGATAAGTGACTTGTGTCCGATCATGTAGTGCTTGCGAACAAACTCCTGAAAGTTTGGATCCGAGAGAATCGGCTGCCAGAACTCCGGAGTCAGTGTGTCTTTCTCGCGAACCTTGGGCTGGATCTCCTCGCCGGTGTCAGTATCAACACGACAGTACCATCCCTGACTCGGTTTGGTAACGTGGCCTGAGAGAAGAGCGATCTCGGTAAGACCGGAGTACTCCTCGATACCACCGTCCCAGGACACCGAGATCGGAATACGAGACTTCTCCTTGACAAACCTAGACTTCTCCACGTTAATGATAAAGTGATACCCCTTGATCTCCGTGCCCTTCTTGTCCTGCTGACGCCCGAGGATCCAGACGTTATCAGCTGAATACATGATGCCCGTGCCTCCAGAAACGATGGCCTTAGGAAAGAGACCGATCTCCTGATACGTGTGGTTCACCGCCAGAAGAGGAATGTTCTTCATCGAGAGATACGGCGTGACCATACGAAAGAGACCCTTGAGAGCCTTGGCACGAGTCATATCGGCGACCGACTTCTCGTTGATCGCGTCCTCGAGCTCCTTCTTCGACGCAAGGTTGCCGATCGAATCGATTACGACCACGACCTTATCACCGCGCTCGATAGACTCCAGCTGATTTACGAGATCGAACTTAAGCTTCTCTACGTCGGTGATCGGTGTATGAAGTACACGATTCGTGTCGATGTTAAAGGACTCGAAGTAACTCTGTGGGGAACCGAACTCGGAGTCGTAGAACAGCATGATCGCATCGGAGTGCTGCTTAAGATACGCACTCGCCATAAGAAGGGCGAAGGATGTCTTAAAGTGTTTTGACGGTCCCGCAAGAACCGTCAGCCCAGATGAGAGACCACCATCGATTCTACCGGAAAGAGCAACGTTGACCATCGGTACGTTGGTAGGACACTGATCCTGTTCGGAAAAGAACTTAGACGACGCAAGAACCGACGTCTCCTTAATACGAGAATTCTTTTTAAGCTT
>PWGU01000117.1 GCA_003554605.1 Halorubrum sp. | reverse complement strand
TCGATGGCGGTGACGGTGTCGGTGGTGAGTCCGAGCACCGGTTTGCCGGCGTCGGCCGCCTTCCCGAGCACCGCACCCGAGGGCCGGTGGCCGCCGGTCAACACGAGACAGACGACGCCGGAGGCGTCGAGGGCGGCCGCCTGCACGTCAGCGCGGTCGCCGCCGGTGATCACCGCGGCGTCGCGTGCGCGCCGGAAGTGACGGAGCGCCTCGTCGCCGCTCATCGCGCCGACGAGGAATCGCTCGATGAACCCGTCGGTCGGGGCGTCGGTGAGCAGCTCCGCGCCGAGCTCGTCGGCGAGGTCGGCGACGGTGACGCCCGCGAGCTCTTTCTTCCGTGGGATGGCCCCGAAGACGGTGATCCCCTTCGACTCGAGGAACGGGATCCCGTCGCGGTCGAGCGAGTCGAACGCCGAGTCGGAGACCTTGTTGAAGAGCACGCCGGCGAAGCGATCGCCGAAGGCGTCGGCCGCCGCGAGCACCTCGTCGAGGTCGCCAGGGGTCTCGTAGTCGGCGACGAGCACGACGCGGGCGTCGAGCAGTTCGGCCACGTCCACGTCGGTGAGGTCGACGACGCCGCCGGTCGTCCAGTCGCCGCCGCCCTCCACGAACATCCGGTCGCGGTCGGCGGCGAGCTCGGCGAACTCCTCGCGGACGCGCTCGTGGAGCGCCTCGACGTTCTCGGTGCCGCGGATGGCCCCCTCGATGAACGTCGGCGAGTAGACGACGGGCTCCATCTGGTGCATCTCGGCGTCGAGCCCGAGCACCTCGCGGGCGAGCATGGGGTCCTCATCGAGCGTCTTGCCGACGTTCGATCGGAGGCGGGTCCCCTTCGGTTTCATGTAACCGACGGACCCGTCGCGGTCGGCGGCGAGCCGCGCGAGCGCGAGGGTGATGGCGGTCTTTCCGGCGTGTTCTCCGGTGGCGGTGACGAGCGTGGTAGTGGTGTCAGTCATTGGTCTGGGTGGGTTCGGGTGAGTCGGTGAGGTGGGTGGGGTCGTTCGGGAGTTTTTCGGGGTCGACGGTGAGCCGCACGTCGACAGCGGCGGCGTTCGCCCCGTCGCCGTCGGGCAGCGTGACGAGCGGGTTGATGTCGAGTTCGAGGATGGCCGGGAAGTCGGTGACGAGCTGTGAGAGCCGCCCGATCGTCTCGATCACGGCGTCGATGTCGACTGGGTCACGGCCGCGCGCGCCGCGCAGCAGGGGTGCCGACCGGATCTCCTCGGTCATCTCGCGGGCCTCGGGTTCGGAGACGGGCGCGACGCGGAAGGTGGTGTCTTCCATCACCTCCACGAAGATCCCCCCGAGCCCGAACATCAGAAGTGGCCCGAACTGCGGGTCGCGGTTCATTCCGACGATCGTCTCGACGCCGTCGTCGAGGTCGACCATCTCCTGGACTTGCACACCGAGCAGCGTCGCGTCCGGCTGGTAGTTGCGAGCGCGGGGGATCAGGTCCTCGTAGGTGTCCGCGGCATCGGCGTCGGACACGCCGACGGCGACGCCGCCGATGTCGGATTTATGCAGGATGTCCGGCGAGACGATCTTCATGACTACGTCGCCGTCGATCCCCTCGGCGACTTCGGCCGCCCGTGCCGGGGAGTCGACGATCGCGCCCTCCGGCGTCGGGATGCCGTAGGCGTCGAGCAGTTCCATCGCCTCCACACCGAGGCGGTTGTCGTCGCGGTCGCGGACCGACGAGAGAATCTCGTGTGCGCGCTCGCGGTCGACGTCGAACGACATCGGCTCGGCGTACTCGCGTTCGCGGATCTCCCGGTACCTCGCGAGGGTCGCGAGGCTCTCGACCCCGCGGGCGGGGTCGAAATAGCACGGAATGCCGCGCTCCTGGAGGAGCCGTTTCGGCTCCCGCGTCCGGTCGCCGCCCATCAGACAGGCCGCGATCGGTGCCTCCGTCACCTCGTTGACCTCACAGGTCGCCTCCGCGAGGTCGCCGAAGTCGATCACCGCCGTCGGCGCCGACAACACGAGCACCGCACCGACGTTGTCGTCGGCCGCGACGATCTCCAACGCCTCGCGGAACCGGTCGATATCGGCGTCGCCGATCACGTCGACGGGGTTGTGGACGTTCGCCTCGTCGGGCATCGACTCCCGAAGCGCCTCCGTGGTCTCCGCGGTGAACGAGGCCATCTCGAGGACTGAGTCGCCGACGGCGTCCGTCGCCATCACGCCGGGGCCGCCCGCGTTCGTGACGATGGCGACGCCGTCGGTCTCGGGCACCGGCTGGTTCCCGAGGATCCCCGCGGCGTCGAAGAGTTCGTCGACGGACTCCGCGCGGATGACGCCCGCCTGATCGAGGCCGGCCTCGTAGGCCTTCTCGGAGCCGGCGAGCGTCCCGGTGTGTGAGGAGGCCGCCTGTGCACCCGCGCTGGTGCGGCCGGATTTCACGGCGACGATCGGGGTCTCCTGGGTGGTCTCGCGGGCCGCCTCGATGAACTCCCGCCCGTTTTCGATCCCTTCGAGGTAGCCGATGATGACGTCCGTACCCTCGTCTTCGCCCCAATACTCGACGAAGTCGGTCTCGTCGAGGACGGCCTTGTTGCCGAGTGAAACGACGTCCTTGAAGCCGACGCCGTGGTCGTTCGCCCAGTCGAGGACGGCGGTGATGAACGCGCCCGACTGGCTCATAAACGAGAGCCCGCCGGGGAGCGCGTTCTCCGGGCCGAAGGTGGCGTTCATCCCCGAGGGCGTCGACATGATCCCGAGGCTGTTCGGGCCGACGAGGTTCAACTCGTACTCGTCGGCTATCTCGGCGAGCCGCTGCTCGCGGTTCGCGCCCTCCTCGCCGGTCTCGCCGAACCCGGCCGTGATGACGACGACGTTCCGTGTTCCGGCCGCGCCACACGCCTCGATCGCGTCCAACACGATCGACGGCGGGACGACGACGACGGCGACGTCGGCGTCGGCGTCCCCGATATCGCCGACACACGTCGTGTCGAGCACCTCGTCGTAGTTCGGGTTGACCGGCACCGTCTCGCCGTCGAAATCCTCGAGCAGGTTCGAGGTGACCGCACGACCGATCGACCCCTCGCGGGGTGTCGCGCCGACGACGGCGACCCGGTCCGGGTCGAACATCTCGTTGAGCATACCCATCAACCGGTAGCTACGCCGAGGGGGTGATTAAACACCTGTGGAATGGGGTTCAGTAGGCGAGTCAATCACGTGGGATCCTCACACGGCCGACCTCCCGGCGGTCCGGTACGCCTAAGCGACGCCGTAGCGACCCGTGAGGTATGCACTACCGCGAGGCGGCGAACTTCCTGTTCGACCTCCGCCGCTTCTCCGTGAGCCCCGGAACTGAGGGGGTGGAGGCGCTGCTCGCCCATCTCGATCATCCGGAACGTGAGATCCCCTTCGTCCAGATCGCCGGGTCGAACGGGAAGGGAAGCACCGCACGCATGGTCGAATCGATCCTCCGTGAGTCGGGTCGTTCGGTCGGGTTATACACCTCCCCCCACCTCGATTCGCTCGGTGAGCGGATCCGCGTCGACGGCCGGCCGATCACGCGCTCGGCGATCGCCGCGTTCATCGAGCGGGTACGGCCGTGGCTCATCGACCGCGCGGCAACCGACGAGCCGCTCACGTTCTTCGAGGTCGTCACGGCGATGGCGATCCACGAGTTCGCCCGGCGCGAGGTCGACGTGGCCGTCCTCGAAGTGGGCCTCGGCGGCGAGTACGATGCGACGAGCGCGGTCGACCCGGTCGCCACGGCGGTGACGAACGTCTCGCTCGAACACACGGCCGTCCTCGGGGACTCGGTAGCGGAGATCGCCCGCACGAAGTCCCGGATCGTCGACGGGGGCGCACCGCTCGTGACCGCGTGTGACGGCGAGGCGCTCCGGGTCGTTCGCGAGGTTGCGGATGGGTTCGATGCCCCCGTCTCGTCGGTCGTCGGGCCGGGCGTCGATGCGGAAGGCGTCGATGCCCCCGTTCTCCGGGCGAGCTACGACGGGCGGGTGAGCCCCGCGGACGCGGCCGTGACGTTCGACGGCGAGGTGACCGGAACCTACCGGATCCCGCTCGTCGGTGCCCACCAGGCGACGAACGCGGCGGTCGCCGTCGTGCTCGCGCGTCGAACCGTCGATGCGCTCGGGACGACCGGCCGGCGTGCGCCCGACGGCGACGTGGCCGCCGGACCGGACACATCGATCGACGACCGCGCGGTGGCCGATGGGCTCGCGCGGGCGACGTGGCCCGGCCGATTTGAGGTGACCTCGACGGCCCCGCTCGTCGTCCTCGACGGCGCGCACAACCCGGCCGCCTGTGACACCCTCTCCGATACGCTCGCGGAGTACGACTACGACGCGCTGCACCTCGTCTACGGTGCCATGCACGACAAGGACCACGCGGGGACGATCGGCGCGCTCCCGGAGGCGGACTCCGTCATCACCTGCCGACCCGACCTCGATCGCGCGGAGGACCCGGCGGTGTTGGCGGCGGCCGCACGCCGGGCGGGCATCCCGAACGTCACGGCGGGTGCGGGGGTCGCGGACGCGCTCTCACGCGCCGTCGATCGGGCGGCGGCGGACGACTGCGTGCTGCTTTTCGGCTCGCTGTTCGCCGTCGCCGAAGCCCGCACACAGGAGACGCGAACGATGACCCCTGCGGCGGTCTCCGATGCGGATGACGCGACTGCCGTCCTCGATCGGGCGGCCGCCGCGGAGGCGGATCCGGCGGCGTTCGACGCCCGAACGCTGACCTGTCGGCTTCGCGGCGACCAGGCGACCTTCCTCCGTGAGGAGCTTCGCGCGCTCGGCGGTGAGGCCGCCATCGGCGGGGCGGGACCGTCCGCGGGCGAACTCGTCCCCGTCGTGCTGTCGGCGTCCCGCCGGACGTTCCAGCGGCTCTGTCTGCGGCTCGAACGCGCCGGGGTGGGTGACGGGATCGATGGCCCTCCGGTCGACGGGTTGGTCGGCATCGCCGCCGACCTCCGCGACCGGCTCGACCTGCACGACCGATCCGATCCCCACGCGAAGCGGGCGGGAACCCCCTCCACAAGCGATGCCTATCCGTGGGAACACGGCACCGCGGTGATGGGCGTGCTCAACGTGACGCCGGACTCCTTCCACGACGGCGGCGTCCACGAGGCGCTCGACGATGCGGTCGACGGCGCGACGGAGATGGTCGAGGCCGGCGTCGACGTGATCGACGTCGGCGGCGAGTCGACCCGCCCCGGCGCGGACCCCGTCCCCGCGGACGCGGAAATCGACCGCGTCGTTCCCGTACTGGAGGCGCTACAGGAGGTCCCGGCGATCGCCGACGGCGACGTGTTTTGCTCGGTCGACACGCGCAAGCCGGCGGTCGCGAAGGCGGCGCTCGCGGCGGGTGCCGACATCATCAACGACGTGACCGGCCTGGAGGACCCACGAATGCGCGAACTCGTCGCGGACGCGGGCTGCCCGGTGGTGATCATGCACAGCCTCGACGCCCCCGTCGACCCGACCGCTGAGCCGGAGTACGACGACGTCGTCGGCGACGTGATCGCCGAGTTGGAGGCGCGGCTTCGGCTCGCGGAGGTCGCCGGCATCGACCGCGAGCGGGTGATCGTCGACCCGGGGATCGGCTTCGGGAAGACGGCCGACGAGAGCTTCGCGCTGCTCGGCCGGCTGTCGGAGTTCGGAGCGCTCGATTGTCCGATCCTCGTCGGTCACTCGCACAAGTCGCTGTTCGGGGCGATCGGCCGCGACCCCGACGACCGCGAGCATGCGACGGTCGCCGCGACCGCGCTCGCGGCGGCCCGGGGCGCTGACCTCGTCCGGGTTCACGACGTGGCCGAGAACCGCGCCGCGATCGACGTCGCCCGCGCGGTCACGCGCCCCGAACGGGCCGCCGATCCGGAGTGAGCCCGCTCCGGCAGCGTTTTTTGTCGTCACCACACATCCCCGTCCATGCTTCGTCGCCTCCTGCTCGGCTGTAGCTCGGTCGGGTTCACGCTCGTCGAGCGGGTGCGTGGGGAACCCGGCGAGCTGTATGCCATCACCGACGACACCGGTTGGGTCTCGACGCTCCGGGACGAGAACGTCGCCGCCGTCGAGGCCGACCCGACCGACCCGAGCGTCTATCCCGACGACGCCGACATCGTCCTGATCGCCGACAGCGACCCCGTTCGCAACGTCGCCGCCGCCGAGGTCGCCCGACGCCGCTATCCCGACGCGATGCTCATCGCGCACGTCGGGGAGGCCCCGAGCGCCGACCATCGGGCCGCACTGGAGGCGACCGCCGACCACGTCGTCGACCCCGTCGACGCCCTCACGGGTCGGATCCGCCACGCCGTCGGCGACGACGTCGGGGAGCGGCCGGTTCGGCTCCTCGCGACCCTCCGTGAGCTTTCGGGTCCGCTGCTGATCGTCGCTCATGACAACCCCGACCCGGACGCGATCGCCAGCGCCTTCGGGCTCGCCCGGATCGCCGAGGTCGTCGGCGTTCCCGCCGACCCGGTCCACGGCGGCGAGATCGCCCATCAGGAGAACCGGGCGCTCGTCAACCTCCTCGACCTCGACCTCCGAACCTTCGATGCGGTCGATATCGACGAGTACGGCGGGATCGCGCTCGTTGACCACTCACGCGCCGGTATCAACGACGGGCTGCCCGAGGGGACGCCCGTCGACATCGTGATCGACCATCACCCACCCCGCGGGCCGGTCGCCGGGGCGTTCATCGACATCCGGCCGTCGCTCGGCTCGACGAGCACGCTGATACAGGAGTACCTCTCCCGGCTCGCGATCGAGCCGGACGAGCGGCTCGCGACGGCGCTGCTGTACGGCATTCGGATCGACACGAAGGATCTCACCCGCGAGACGGTCCCACAGGACATCGAGGCGGCCGCCGCGCTCGTGCCGCTCGCCGACGAGGCGGTCCTCCGCCGCGTCGAAAGCCCCAGCGTCAGCCCCGAGACGCTTCGCGTGTTGGCGACGGCGATCGACCGCCGGGACGTCCGCGGCCCGATCGTCGCCTCCTGTGTCGGCGAGATCACCGACCGGGACGCGCTCGCACAGGCGGCCGAACGGCTCCTCGACATCGAGGACGTCACCGTGACCTTCGTCTACGGCTACATGGACGGGACCATCTTCGGGTCGGCGCGGTCCCGCGGGACCGACGTCGACGTCGGTGAGCTGCTCCGGGACGCGTTGGGGGCGATCGGATCGGCCGGCGGGCACGCGAACATGGCCGGCGCGCAGGTCCCGATCGGGATCCTCTCGGATGCGACGGCGGACGAGCTGCTCTCGGAGGTCGTCGCCGAGGCCATCTCCGGGCGGTTCTTCGAGGCGATCCGCGACCCGCCCGCCACGCCCGGCGGGACGGATTCAGTGTTTCAGACGGAGTAGTCGACGCCGCTTTTCGCGTTACCGCCCCTCACAGATCGCGACGAAGTTCTCGAAGACCTCCTCGCCGCGTTCGGTGTGGGCCACCTCGGGGTGCCACTGGACGCCGTAGAGGCCCTCCTCCACGTTCGACATCGCCTCGATCCCGCAGACGTCGCTCGTCGCGGTGTGGGTGAACCCATCGGGGAGCGCCTTCACCTCGTCGGCGTGGGAGGCCCACACCCGGGTTTCGGGCGCGAGCGACCCGACGAGCGGGTCGTCCTCGTCGACGATCTCCACGTCGACGTCGGCGTAGCCGCCGTAATCGCCGGGGCCGACCTCGCCGCCCGACTCCGCGGCGACGAGTTGCATCCCGAGACAGATCCCGAGAACGGGCGCGTCGCCTGCGAGGTAGTCGGGGGCGTTGCCGACGCGGTCCATGTCGGGGCCGCCCGAGAGGACGATGCCGTCGGCGTCGACCTCCTCGGCGGGGGTGTCGGCGTCGATGATCTCCGTGTCGACGCCCATGTCACGGAGTGCGCGGTGCTCGAGGTGGGTAAACTGGCCGTGGAGGTCAACCACGACGATCCGGGTCATGCCGGCGGTTGGACGGTGCGACACAAAAAGCGCTCGGAAAGATACTGCAGGAATGTGGTCGCTTGTGGTTTTCCCACGCTGTTTTGATCCGTGTATGTGGATCGAAACGGGGCGCTGGTCGCTATTTATATAATCCAGTCCTGCCTCGCCGTCGTTTATATCTCCCCTCTCCGCTCGCTTCTCGTTTATAAGCGCTCATCAGGGATAAGCGCTCATGAGGGGTTGTGTGGATAGATATACCGGGTGACGGTGATGGCGCTCCTGAGCAGTCGGTGGAGTGAGGAACGAGGATCGGCCACCACCGCCACACCCACACCCGCACCGCAGCCTCACGCCTCCCCAGCCTCGCCACGGCTGGCGATCTCGCCAGCCGTGGGCTCCCTCGCGCTCGGTTTCGCGCCCTGCGGGCGCTCACCGGAGCGCGCCGACCGCCATGGCTTGTTTATCTATCCCGTCGGCCCGCCCACCTTCCTTTTATAACTCAAGCGGGCCGCTTTTGAGGAACTCTCGGAGGACGACGGTCGCGTACGAGCCGCTCGGCAGCGCGAACGCGAACCGGGGGTCGCCATCCTCGACGGTCGCTTCGAGGTCCGTGCGGAGCAGGATCGCCCGCCGCGTCCCGGTCGAGTTGAACTCCTCCGGGAGGTCGAAGTCGGCGGGTTCGATCCCGGCGTCGGCGAGGACTTCACGCTCGATCTCGCCGGGTTCGCCGTCCGCGAGCGTCGTCTCCGTGCCGACGAGCGGCGCGGTGACGAACGCCCGGCCGCGGGCGCAGTGGCGCTCCATCACGGACACGCGATCGGCGTCGACCCGCTGGAGGCGGTCCACGTCGGGCGCGTAGAGCTCGTCGGGGGTGTCGCGGTCGGCGAAACACGCCACGTCGCCCGCGACGGGCCGGTCGAACGGGAGCCCGCGTCGCAGCCGCTCGCTCAGGATCCGGTTAAAAAGGACGGACTGGGCGGCGTTGACGAAGAGTCGCTGGAGGTTGCTCGGCACGGCCTCAAGCGCGTGTCGCCAGTCCGGATCGTCGGCGGGGGCATGGGGGTCGACGTCGCGCTCGTCGAGCCGGTGCAGCATCGACCGCTCGAACCGGAGCTTTCGGGGCACCACGTCTAAGCAGGCGACCCAGTCGCCGTCGCCGCTCGTGTCCTCGCCGTCACCGCTCCCATCATCCAGCTCGCCGCCGCCCTCACTCCCCACGCCGAAGGCGGCATCCACCCGCTCGCGGGCCGCTCGCGTGTCCGCCGGCTCGCCCTCGAAGGGATTGCCCGTATATAACCGGACGGCCTCCCGCCAGTCGCCGCGGACGGCCGCGAGCCCCACGGCGTGGGTCACGGGTCGCCGGCTGCCGAAGCGCTGTTGGCCGAAGTAGTTGGGGACGCCCGCGGGCCTGCCGGTTTCGGCGTCTCCCCCTCTTCGGCTGTCCTCGCTGCCGCCCGCGAACGCCCGCAGGTCGGCGGCGATCGCCTCAACGCGTTCTGCGGCCTCCGGCACGGCGTCGGCGACGCGGATCTCGAAGGCGTTGCCCGCGAGGTCGCCGAACGAGAGCGGTCGCCCGGCCCGTCCGAGCGGCTCGATCTCGGCCCCGCGGATCGTCGGGAGGTCGTCGGGATCGACGCCGCCGATGGTAAAGAGCTGCGTCGTCACCGCGTATTTGTCCTTCGTGCCCGCCCAGGAAACGCGCTCACGGCTGATCGAGAGCGCGTCCGAGAGCCGGCGGGCGAAGTCGTTCGTGTCCCACGCGGTGAGCGTCACGCGACAGACGAGTTCGGGGTAGCTTCCCGGGTCCGCATCGAGCGGCTCCGGGTCGAACGCCTCCAACTCGCGGACGCGGAAGTCCTCGGGTGACGCCCGGAGCCTGCCGCCGACGCCGTCGGCGTCGCTGACGTAGTGTTCGATCCCGACCGCCCGCTCGATCGGATGGGCGGGGCGGGGGGTTTCCCGGGCCGAGTGGGTCTCCTCGTCGCTCATCAGTACAGCGAGAGGTCGCCGGTGACGCGGTCGACGCTCTCCTCGCGGGCGGGCCCGACCGCGAGCGCGGTGACGGTTCCGGGCTCCAACTCCGTATGGCCGGCGTCGCGGATGATCGCGTACGGCAGCCCCTCAGTTTCGGCCGCGTCCGCGAGCGCGAACAGCTCGGCCTCGGAGTCGGCCGCGAGGACGACCTTCTTCTGTCCCGATCCCTTCCACCGCTTGCGTGCCCGGCGGCCCGCGTCCTGATACGCCGAGAGGGAGGCGTGTGCGACCTGTGCGGCGAGCTTTCCCTCGCCCATACCGAGGTCGCGGCGGGCGACGATGGCCTGTTTCACGTTCACCTCCACCGTCGCCGTGGGTATAGCTCTGTTCTCTCCGTTTGCGTTTATCCACGAAACCGATCGACAACCTCCACCGCCATCTCCGTCGGCTCGTAGCCCCGTCGACCGAACACGTCGACCTCGCGGATCAGCCCCGCCGCCTGAAACTCACCAAGTCGCCCGTGGAGGTCCGACTCACACATATCGAGACCGTCCATCAGTTCGAGCACCGAGAGCGGTCCCTCGTCGACGAGGACCACGAGCAGGCCAAGCGTTCGATCGTCGTGGATCGCTCGGATCGCTCGACGCATCGGAGTGGGAACTCCCGCGGCGGCCGTCTCAAGTGGGGACTCGCCCTCGACGGGTTCCAGATCCGCGTTGGCGACGTAGCGCTCCGCGCCCGTCTCGGGGTCACGGACGCGGCTCGACTCCCCTGAGCGCTTTATAAGGAGGTAGGTCGTGCCGTCGACATCGTGGACCGTTCGCATGGATTTAAAAACGACACCGGCGGGCTTCAGGCTTCCGGGCCGGCGGACCCGCCGCGTTCGGTCGGTATTCTATCGTCCTCGTCGGCCTCGACGTCTTCCGTGTCGACCTCGACGTCCTCCGTGTCGACCTCGACGTCCTCCGTGTCGACCTCGACGTCTGCATCCTCGACGCCGTCACCGTCGATGTCGACCTCGGCGTCATCCCCGTCCGTCTCCTCCCGTCCCTCCTTCTGCAGCTTCCACTCCCGATAGACCTGGTAGGTCCGGATCGCCGCGAGGGTGCCCACGACGAACACGACCGGCCCGGTGGTGGTCCACCCCTCGAAAAAGTAGAGCATCGGCCCGAGCGCGAGACAAAAGAGGGCGACGTTCGCGTAGATCACACTGGCACCGAACGCCCGAAGCGTGGCGGAATCGACGTCGCTCGCGGAGCCAAAATTCTCGTCCGTCTCGAAGGTCTTCACCGACGGCGCTTCGGGGGCCTTCGGGGCCATGCGCCGCTCAACGTCTGACGGTTCGGCGATGGAGATCTCGCCCTCGTTGTCCTCGTCAAACGGACTCACGTCCATTCGTATGTGGGCGGCATTCAAAAAGGGTCCCTCTCACGGATCGGCCGTTTTACCCCTCGAAGCAGATCGAGAATAGTGGCCGCCAGTCTACGCGGCGTCGGTGAGCCGAACGGTTCGGCTCGCTTCGACCCACGCGAGCGGGTTCGTGGCGTCGAAAAGGACCACGTTTCCGCCGTCCTCATAGCACTCCACCTCGGCGTCCGACCCGCCGTCGACCGGCTCCCGCTCGCCCGAACGGTACGTCTCGTCGTCCGCGTGTGGATTCGAGGTCACAGAGCGTGGTATGCAGTGACACGATATATGCCTTTCCGTGCGGGGAACACTCGCCGCTCGCCGGTCCGAAAGCCGGGCTTTTTAGCGGGGAACGCCGAAGGCTCCCCATGAACCAGTCGGGACTGTCGGACTTCTCATCGCCCGACGCCGCGGACGACGACGGCGGCAACGACGAAACGGACCGGGACGCGCTCGCCGCCGAGGAGGCCCGCATCGTTGCCGGGGGTGGAACCGGCCGTGTCAGCGACGTCGTCGACCTCTCGGAGGCGAAGTTCCCCGAGTCGACCGGGACGGTCGACCTCTCGATCACCCAAGTGGATTACGCCGTCGAGGGGTACGGCGACGAGGAGTACCCGGTCGTCCACGTCTTCGGCCGCCGACCCGTCCCCGACGGCGACGACGAACGCGAACACGTCAGAGTCCTCGGCGTCGAGCCGTACTTTTACGTCCCAACCGCGGACCTCGACACCGACCCTATCGAGACCTACGACGTCGTCATCGGGACACGCGAGGAGGATCACGCCGGCGAGCCCTACGAGAGCATCCGTGGGGAGCCGCTCACCCGCGTCATCACCCGCACGCCGCGCGACGTCGGGGCGATCCGGGACGACTTCGAGACGACCTTCGAGGCGGACATCCTCTTTCCGAACCGCTTTCTCATCGACAACAGGCTGAACGGCGGGATCCGCGTCGAGGAGCGTCGACTCGATGACGGCACCATTCAGGTCCATGAGGGGCACCTCGAACCCGCGGCGGTCGACGCCGACGTCCGGGTGAACACCTTCGACATCGAGGTCGACGACCGGCGCGGGTTTCCCGAGGACGGCGAGGAGCCGATCATCTGTCTCACCAGCCACGACTCCTACGACGACGAGTACGTGATCTGGCTCTACTCGGCACCTGAGAGCGAGGTCGAATCGCCCACGGATCTCCCCGAATACGAGGGGATCGGCGACGGCGACCTCTCGTTTCGGGTCGAGACGTTCGAGACGGAGGCCGCGATGGTCGATTCGTTCATCTCGTACCTCGATGAGACCGACCCCGACGTGCTCACCGGGTGGAACTTCGAGGACTTCGACGCGCCCTACCTGCTCGACCGGATGGAGGTCCTCGCGGACCGACCCGACGTCGATGTCGACCTCTCCGTCGACCGGCTCTCACGGATCGGCGAGGTGTGGCGCTCGGGCTGGGGTGGCCCCGACATCAAGGGGCGGGTCGTCTTCGACCTGCTGTACGCCTACAAGCGGACGATGTTCACGGAACTGGAGTCCTACCGGCTCGACGCGGTCGGCGAGCGTGAACTCGGCGTCGGCAAGGAGCGGTACACCGGCGACATCGGCGACCTCTGGGAGCAGGATCCCGAGCGGCTGTTGGAGTACAGCATCCGCGACGTGGAGCTCTGTGTCGAGATCGACCGCAAACAGGACGTGATCGCCTTCTGGGACGAGGTCCGCACGTTCGTCGGCTGCCAGTTGGAGGACGCGCCGACCCCCGGCGACACCGTGGACATGTACGTCCTTCACAAGGCGTTCGGCAAGTTCGCGCTCCCGACGAAGGGCCAACAGGAGTCCGAGGAGTTCGAGGGCGGGGCCGTCTTCGAGCCGATCACCGGGGTCAAAGAGATGGTGACGGTCCAGGACCTGAAGTCACTGTACCCCATGTGCATGGTGACGATCAACGCCGGGCCGGAGACGAAAGTCGACCCGGAGACCTACGACGGCGAGACGTACGTCGCGCCCAACGGCACCCACTTCCGGAAGGAGCCGGACGGGATCATGCGCGAGATGGTCGACGAACTGCTCGCCGAACGGGAGAACAAGAAATCCCTTCGGAACGAACACGACCCCGGCACGGAAGTATATAACCAATACGACAGACAGCAAGGAGCTGTCAAGGTTATTATGAATTGCTTCACGCCGAATACCGAGGTGCTCACGCCCTCCGGCGTGCGTTCGATCACCGACCTCGCCGTCGGAGACGAGGTCTACTCGCTGAATCCCGAGACGGAGGAAATGGAGATCAAACGCGTAACGGAGACGCACGCGTATCCGGAATACCGCGGTGAACTCGTCGACATCGAGACCTCGAAGATCGATTTTCGCGTCACACCGAATCACCGGATGCTCGTCCGCAAGAACGAGAAAAATGGAATCAC
>PWGU01000097.1 GCA_003554605.1 Halorubrum sp. | reverse complement strand
GCGACGTAGTCGCGAAACGCCGTGTCAGTGTACCCCTCGATTCGGCCGGTCATGTGGAAGTGCTCCCTGCCGGTCAGCGCGACGTGTTCGACGACGACCGTGCCGTCAGCTGGAAGGTCCGGAAACAGTGGCGACGGGTTTTGACACTCGAGATCGAAGACGAGCGGTGCGTTCGCCCCGTGTGTCGAGTCCAGCGACGACAAACGCATTCCGGCGGCGTCGGTCACGGCCTCGATCGCCCGGCGCTCCGGCTCGTTGAACCGACCGACGTCCGTGCTGGTGAACTCGGCGACAGCGTGGACGGTCCCGTGATAGCTTAGTGGAGCCGCGAGCGATTCTCGGTAGCCGAACTGGAGCAACCGGCTGACATACTCGCCGTGGCCGTTCGGGGGCGCCCGCCTGTCCACGACACGCTGCTGCTCGTTTTGTGAGGCGGCGGCGACTGCGGGAAACGGCTCCTCGCTCGTTTCGTACAGCTTTGCCGGCCCGCCCGGCTCAGACACCGAAAGCGGATCGACCCGCTCGGTCACGGGGTCGTACGTGCCGACGAGCGCGTACTCCGCTACTCGGTCACCGAAGTCGATGACTGCATCGCGCACCGCCGCCGCTGTGTCGGCCGCCACGAGGGTTTCGACGGCCTCGGCTACCGCCGCCCACAGGTTTCGATACCGATCTGCCTGCTGTTCCGTACGCGCAACGTCACCCGAGAGGCCCTCTATTGATGTCTGCTGATGTATCTGTCTGAGCGCCGCGGAAACCTGTTGGCTCACCGCCCGAATGAACGACTCCAGCGTCTCGTCGGGTTCCTCGACGATCACGCTCAGGAGGCTTGCGTCATCGAGCTGTGTGACGAGCGCGTGCTTTTCGCCCGCCACGGTCGAGTCGAGAACGGCATCGCCGTCGAGCCAGTATGTGCCGGGTTCGTTGAACGCTCCCCAGAGGTCCGTTTCGCCCGGCGGGATCCGCTGTCGACTCGCTGTTTCGGACTCGTCACCCGCCGTCGCGATCCGCACGAGCGCTCCGTCTGGCGTGTCGCGGTTGTATACGCCAATCTCGTCGGCTGTCACGACGTCGGCGATCGCCTCGACACACGCATCGAACGCGTCCGCTGGATCCGTTACTTGGAACACACGATTGCTCACGGCGTACAGGTTCGTCAACCGGCGCTGTCGGTCGATCTCGTCGCGTGCGTCGGTGAGCTCGGTGATGTCGTTGGCGACACCGAGTATCGCATCGTCGTCACTGTCGAGCGGGGTAAACGGTATCTTCCACGTTTCCAATACGCGTTCCGTACCCGTGGCGTCGGTAAGTGTCTCTTCGGCACGATACAGCGGGTCGCCAGTCTCGATCACCCGTTGATCGTCTTCAGTGAACGCGTCCACCTCGTCCGGGTCGGCCGTGAAGTCGGCGTCGGTCGAGCCGATCAAGTCCGTCACTGTAGTGCCGTACGCCTCCGCGACCGCCTCGTTCGCGAGCAGAAACTCTCCGTCGGTGTTCTTCGCAAAGATGAGCTGCGGGACCGCGTTGATGATTCGTTCGAGCTGATCGCGTTCGGCCTCGATTCGATCACGCGCCTCGCGCAGTTGCCGTCTCTGTGCGGCGAGCTGTATCGCTGTACTGAGATATTGGGTAATGATCAAGACGAGTTCGCGCTCGCTCTCGTCGAAACCAGCCGTGTCTGGCGCTCCCACAATAAACACGCCGTCATCTCCAACGGGAACGATGAATTCGGCACCGATTGGCGTCTTACGGTTGTGGGCGTGAGCCTCCGCGGCAACATCCGGATAGTATGCGGGCGTGCCGGTATCAAACGCTTTCCACGCGAGCGACTCGCCCGGCCGGAATTCCGGTACCTCATCGACGATCGACTGCCCCGCGCTGGAGACAGCAACTGGAACGAGCGCGTCAGTCACCGTCTGCTCGGAGGCGGTAGCAGCAGTCGTCTCCGTCTCAACGGTTTTACACGCCCAATAGCCGGAGAACGGTCGGTCGATAATTTCCGTCACCCCCTCGATCGCGGTCTCGATCACCGCTTCGTACTCGTTCGCCATCATCATCTCTTCAGCGAGCGAACGCGTCTCCTCGAGTCGACGAAGCCGGTGTTCCCGCTCGGTGAGATCGATATTCACACAGGCTATTCCGCCGTCGGGAAGCCGCGCAAGCGACACTTGCTGCGTGATAGAACTCCCGTCGCGTTTGACGCCGACCAGTTCACCGTCCCACGACCCCGTCTTTTCGACGATCGGAAGTATTTCCGCTTCGATCCGCTCGATGACGTCGTTCGTGTACACTTGTCGCCACGTGTCGCCGCGTAGCTCATCGGGGTCCTCGTACCCGAACATCGTGACGTGCGCGTCGTTGAGATACGTGTACTCACCGTCATCGTTCAGGAGCGCGATACCGGACGTCGTCAGATCCATCGCGGTCGCCTGGCGTTCGAGCCGGTCGAGATACGCCATGCGCTCGCTTGCGTCCTGAAAGACGCCGAGTACGTACTCGGTGCCACCGTGTGTAATCGTCGTCGATGTTGCGTCAACGGGGACTGTCGATCCGTCTGCACGAAGGATCGTTACTGGATCGTCGACTTCTGCAATTGCGTGTTGCTGCTGGCCTTTCTGAACTGCCTCGAATCCTTCGCGATGACGGGTCTCGGTCTCCGGGGGGTGCAGTTCCGTCTGGTGCATCCCGATAAGCGACGACCGGTCGCGGCCGAACAGATCGGTCGCAGCCTCGTTGGCTGCCACGACGGTCCCCGTCTCGGCCTCTGCGACGAGGATCGGTGATGGCGCCTCGATCGCCAACCGCGCAAGGAACGTATCAGCGTCGCGGTCAGGCGAGGTGGGTTCCGGACTCATCTTGATATGTAAATTACTACTCTGAATCGATTTGAGGGTGTCGCCGCGATGGCATACGATCAGGTTTCACGGCGGAAAAGCGAAAAATTCCTGCGCCAATAGACGCCATGATATTCAGGATTAGCGAGTAGATGCCTATTGCAACCACTGAACAGATACTTTATTGAGAATTCGTGGAGACTCTCCCCACGACTTTTCGCACACGGTATGAGAATTGGATAGAAGGCACGCATCAAATCTATCCTCCGAGATTATGG
>PWGU01000140.1 GCA_003554605.1 Halorubrum sp. | reverse complement strand
TCGGGCCACGGCTCGGGATCGTGGACGTGCAGGAATTCGAGGACGTGCCAGAGCGCCTCGTGGAAGTCGGCCTCGGTGGCGTCGTCCGCGAGCGGCTTGAAAAAGACCGCGAGCGGCGCGCGCTCGGCGTGATCACGGTAGGTGTCGAGGTATTCGAGGAGTACGTCCCGGAACCGGAGCAGCGCGGCGGGGTCCGTCGTCGACTCACACGCCGCATAGAGCAGTTCGCCGCGTCGCTCAACCTCGATCCCGAAATAACACGGGAACGGCGAGCCCTCGTGGTCTTCGAGCATCGACTCCCGGAACGTCCGGTAGTGTTCGGCCAGCCACCCGGGTGCGTCATCGAGCCGTTCGTGGAGCGTTTCCTGGTCCAACAGCACGCCCTCGGTACCGGGCTCGTTCATGTCCGAACGGAGGGTCCGAAGGGGCTTTGCCGTTTCGTTCGCTCCCGTTCGCCGGGAACGAGATATCAGTCGCTCGCGACCGCGAACCGGGAGGCGTCGCTCTCGGCGGTCGGCGAGGTGAGCAGCGAGACGCCGACGGTGAGCGCCGCGGAGAGGACCATCAACGCCAGCGCGTAGTCCCACCCGCCGAAAGAGCGCGGCAGCGTGGGGACCAACACGAGCGCGAGGTAGATGATCTGTGGCACCGCCACGCCGGCGATCATTCCCGAACGGGTCGTCCGGTCCCAGTAGAGCGCACAGATCACGGGGAGCGCGAGCAGCGCGAACCCGGAGAACGCCGTGTCACCGACCTCGATGAGCGTCCCGGGGCGGAGCAGACTGGCGAAGAACGCAAGCGTCGCGAAGACGGCCACGCCAACGCGACCGAGCCACGCCTCCCGGCTGGCGCTGGCTTCTGGATTAATAAGGGGCCGGTAGAGGTCCCGGGTGAAATACGACGACCCCGAAAGCAGCATCGAGTCGGAGGAGGACATCATCGCGGCCATCGCCCCCGCGATGACGAGCGCGGCGAACCAGAAGGGCGTGTACTCGTTGAGCACGACGGGGAGCACGTTCGCGCCCTCGGGGACGTCGATTGGCATCCCGACGGCCCACGCGCCGATCATGAACGCCGGAAGGAAGAGGAGGAGGACGAGCACGGGCCACAGCGCGAAGGAGCGTTTAAGTACCTCCCCGTTTTCGGCGACGAAAAAGCGCTGGTTGATCTGCGGGAACATCGTCACGCCGAACGCGATGGTGATCGCACTGGAGATGATGAATCCGGGCGTGTAGACGCCGCCGCCGAAGCTCCCGAAGTCCGGACGTGCCTCGACCATGGCACCCGTCGCGGAGCCGAGGCCGCCGACCGCCGCGAGCACCCAGACGGCCGCGATCCAGACGATAGAAAGCATGAACAGGCCCTGAATGGTGTCGGTCCACGCCCCCCCACGCATCCCCGCGAGCACGACGTAGAGGATCATAAACGCCGTAATGAGCGCGGCACCGGCCCAGTAGGGAACGATCCCGCCGGAGAGCCCGACGAGCGCCTCGCCCGCCCCCATCTGCTGGAGCATGACGTACGGGAAGAGCCAGATGAGGCTCACGCCCGCGACGAGCCCACGGAGGCCCGGCGAGCCGAACCGATCGCCGAGCATCTCGCCGAGCGTCACGTAGCCGTTCCGTCGCCCGACGAGCCACTGCTTATAGCCGATGACGTACCATAGGACTGCAAAGAGCACCCCATCCAGCGCGCCCATCACGATCAGCCAATCGGGGCCGGCCGAGAACGCGAGGTTCGGGCCGCCGAAGAAGGTGAACGCCGAGAGCAACGTGGCGAAGGTCGTAAACAGCAGCACGAGGGTGCCGAACGAGCGGCTCGCGAGGTAGTAATCCTCGGCGGTCGCCTTCGTCACCCGATAGGCGAGCAGGCCGACCGCGAGCGCAACGAGGAGGTAGACCACGATGATCCCCAGTTGGACGGCGACGCTCACGGCCGATCACCCCCCTCAGCCGCGGGATCGATCCCCATTCCGCGCTCCCACGCACCGGTCGTGACGAACCGCCAGAAGAGGAGCGAACAGATCCCCAGCCAGCCGATGTGCCACCAGATCCAGATGGGCAACCCCGCAACGACGAGATCGACCCCCCACAGCGGCCAGGGAACCGCGAAGACGACGAGCACCGCGAAGACCGGTACCCAGATGAGATCTCTTCTGGACCGCTTCATAATGACTTGCTCAGTATAGAGTAGACTAAAAAGTGTCGATGTAGTTCGAAAAAGTGTATTGAAGAGTTATTTTCTTCATACAGGCACATCGTGGAGCGACCCGACAACTATTTTGCGCGAACAGACATACATAAACTATCGAGCGGGTCCATCGTGGCGACGCTCGGTATTTCCCATCATGATCACACACACGCACACACACGAACGACCTGACCCATGGACGACACGGCAAAGTACCTGATCCACGCGACGATCGCCGCCGACGGCGTCGTCGAGCGCAGCGACGTCGTGGGCGCGGTGTTCGGACAGACGGAGGGGCTCCTCGGCGACGAGTTGGACCTCCGGGGCCTCCAGGAGTCCTCGAAGGTCGGCCGGATCGACGTCGCCGTCGAATCAGAGAACGGCCAATCGTTCGGGGACGTGACCGTGGCCTCCAGCCTTGACAAGGTGGAGACCGCCATCCTCGGTGCCTCGCTCGAAACGATCGACCGGATCGGCCCCTGCCGCGCCTCCGTCGAGGTCCGCAGCATCGAGGACGTCCGCGCCGCCAAGCGTCGGGAGGTCGTCGAACGCGCGAAGGAGCTGCTCGCGGAGGGCTTCGAGGAGACGAGTCTCGCGAGCTCGGACGTCCTGGAGGAAGTCCGCGACGCCGCCCGCGTCGAGGGCATCGACGAGTACGAGGGGCTGCCCGCTGGCCCCCGCGTGGGCGACTCTGACGCCGTCATCGTCGTCGAGGGTCGCGCCGACGTCCTCACCCTGCTTGAGGGGGGGATCAAGAACGCCGTCGCCGTCGAGGGGACCAACGTCCCGGACGTGGTCGCCGATCTCACACGGGACCGAACGGTCACGGCCTTCCTCGACGGGGACCGCGGCGGCGAACTCATCCTGCGGGAGTTGACACAGGTCGGCGAGATCGACTACGTCGCGTTCGCCCCGCCCGGGAAGTCCGTCGAGGACCT
>PWGU01000090.1 GCA_003554605.1 Halorubrum sp. | reverse complement strand
GACCAGTTTATTAAAATGGCCTGGAGCCGGGACGAAAAGGAAAGGCGCCGGCCCCGCCTGATTCTTCACCCGGATATTATTGATAATAAGGGTAAAGAAGAGGGGAAAGAACCGGGTCTTATCCCGGGAAGAAGTGCCCTGGAAAAGACATTCAGTATTCAGGCCAGCCGAGAGCCGGTTTGGATTACCGATCGCCTGATTTACCTGGGAGAGATAAAGAGGCAATTTGCTTTTGAAGGAAAAAAAGAGGTGAAAAAGGCTGGAGGAGGTAAAGAACTGGTAGATTATCTGCCCGAAGATTCGGCCCTGGCCTATAAATCGGATCAGGGACTGATTATAATAACGGGTTGTTCCCATGCCGGGATCTGCAACATTGTAGAACAGGCCCGGGTGCTAACGGGAGAGGAACGGGTCCTGGATATAATCGGCGGCCTCCACCTGCAAAAACCATCCCGGGAGCAATTGGAGGGTACCCGGGAATATATCAAAGCTCTGGGTCTGCGGGCTTTTCACCCCTGTCACTGTACCGATCTCTCCAGTAAAATTGAGTTGAGCCGGGAGTTAAAAATACAGGAAGTGGGGACCGGTTTTATAATGGGAGCCGGATGAGCTGAGAGGCTCGCGTCCGGTTTTGAGAGAGCGTGGGGGTGAAATTTCCCGGCTCTACTCACCTGCTGATCTTTTGCAAAAGAAGGAGAAGTGCGCAACGCACGCTGGATAACATACTGCCCTTCATCGAGAATAAACTATTCCTTAGAGTGAATAGGGAGAAAACAGTGGTTGACTACGTGGGAAAGGTGAAATTCCTTGGGTTTGCGTTTTACCGCTACAAAGGCAAAACGAGAATCAGAGTTCATTCAAAATCGGCTGCAAGGATGAAGCATAAAATAAGAGAACTCACCTCTAGAAGCAACGGAATGGGCAACGGGTTAAGAGCAATAAAACTCAGGCGCTATATTATGGGGTGGATAAACTACTTCAAAATAGCGGACATGAAGAAACTGCTGTTGGCCACGGATGAATGGATGAGGAGACGTATTCGCATGATTTTCTGGAAGCAGTGGAAACGAGTGAGAACGAGATTTAAAATGCTTCAATCTCTCGGAGTTCACAAACAGAAAGCATGGGAGTATGCAAACACAAGGAAAAGCTATTGGAGAACCTCCAATAGCCCAATCCTGGCCAGAACCCTTAAGAACGATGTTATTAAGGGCTTTGGGTTCTTATTCTTTTCGGAGTATTATCGACAAGTCAAGGCGTAAACTGAGAAACGGCCGTATACCGAACACGGTGGTGTGGGAGGTCGGCTGTCCAACTAATGGGCAACCCCCTACCCGATTGAACCTCTAATGCCTTTAAAAAGTGTACCTATGTTGTGGACTTCAAAACCTAAACTTTAAGAGCTCTGAATTTAAGCAGTTGGGACTAAAATCACTTACCATTAAGTCCTGAGGGGTAGTAAAATACTCATCCACGGGGAAGTGGAAATGATAACTTACTACCTGCAAAGGGGCAAAAATATCAATAAGCTGTTTACTGGAGAACCGTACCCGCAGTTTGACGAGGGGTCCCGGCCGTAAAAGGCTGGTCCTACTCTATAGAATATTTTTAAGAAAATTGCAGAGGAATTTTCATATCACGTTATTTTGTGGTATGGAAGTTCAGGCCGGTTTGCTTTAAAGAGCAGCTGGTAAATTTAAGCTGCTGCCGGGGTTTCGAAAGAAAGGGGTTGAAATTATATTAATTTATATTTTTATCAGCAGTTATTTCGATGAGTCTATAGTAAAGGAATTATAGCTCGTCTCTTGAATGTGAACATATGTTATTGGATCCTCATAAGTAAAACCAACCATCGCCGCCTGGAGAGACTTTCCGCCCCGTGATACTGTCAATGTTTTTGCGGGAATCACGGCGCGACTCGTTTGATTTAAATCTGGGACCACTATAGTTATGCTTTCGCCTGGCTCAACTCTGGGAGCCCCTGAGGTTTGTCCGGTAAAGCTTACGTGTACGGGATCAAAATTGCTGGAAGAAGCAGTAATATGAGCTAAGCCATCAAAATCTTTATCCATAGTTGGTCCACAACCAATTAGGAATGGAAGAAGTAAAATAAGCAGAAGGCTAATGCCAAGAATTCTGAAAATACGGCAGTTATTTATTTCGCTTTTCATTATTGATCACCTCCTTTTTTCTGCATATTTCAAATTTATTGATTTTCCCTTTATTTATATAGCTATTTTTATCTTAATACTATTACCCATTGGGGTAATTTTCTGATTTTTTGAAGTAATTGTTAATCTTCGGCGATCTGGATTTAATCTGGATTTCAACAGGCCAAAATTTACCAATTAAGGAATTAACAAAAATAACCGCTTAAACCCCTAACCTGAATCCTTTAAAACAATTCCCCTGGTTTTGAGGTGAGCTTCCAGGTCTTCTCTGGTTGGGAAATGCTTATCAGCGAGCTTAAGATGTTCTTCAATCAGCTTTAAACCGTGGCCTAACACCTTTCTGATCGCCACCAAAGGCATTTCATAGTAACGGAGCACCAGTAGCCTGTCAAAGGTTTTTAAATAGGCGTCCACAGCTTCTTCAGAGTGATATATTTTTCGGGCAATCTGCTTTGTGGTCAATCCTTCCAGGTGCAGCTCAACAACAATTTTCTTATGGGTTAAAGTGCGGCCCATATCCAAAACTGTTCCTGCAGTAGGTAATATAATCCCAAACTTTTCCTGATAAGCCTCTAGTAATTCCCGGAGCAAATTTGGAGAGATGCCTAAAATCCATTCAGTGTCAGAATTAGTCAACACGGCTCCTTGCCGCCAGGCTTCCGAGGTAATTCGCTCGATCTGTGTGATTTTAAAGGACTTGAATTCTCCTCTATGCTGAAATTTCTGATTTTGTTCTTCATAGGTTAGGATAGTTAGAATTACCGGAACAAACAATCTGGGAGTTCGTTTTCTTGTTTTTTTAGTTGAATGAGCCAGCCAGACCATCTGGCCGGGTTTAAGTTCGTTCATTTCCGGGCAACACCATGCTCGGATACCGGTAATAGTTCTGATCATTGCTTCTGCCTGACCTTTTCTGCACCCGTAATCTTCAACAAGGATTTTTGTGCATTCCAGGGCAACTTCTCT
>PWGU01000199.1 GCA_003554605.1 Halorubrum sp. | reverse complement strand
GCGGCCGCACACTCGCTATCCGGGGGGAATCAGCAGAAGTTCATCGTCGGCCGGGAGTTCGAACGCGATCCATCCCTGGTCATCGCCGCACAGCCGACCCGTGGCGTCGACATCGGGAGCATCGAGTTCATCCATGAACGGCTCCTCGAACTGCGCGCGGAGGGTAAAGCCACCCTGCTGGTCTCCTCGAAGCTCGACGAGGTGACGCAACTGTCGGACCGACTCGGCGTCATGCACGACGGGCAACTCGTCGCGGTGGTCCGTCCCGAATCCGTCACCGACGAGCAACTCGGCCTCCTAATGGCGGGCGAGCGACCGACGGGGCTCGACGTGGACGCCGCACGCACACGGAGCGAGCCATGAGCGGCGTGCGCGCCCGGATAGAAGCGTCCCTCGATCGGCTGGTTGACGCCACGGTGATCGAGCGGCTTCAGATCAGCCTTGCGGCGCTCGGCTTCGCAGTCGTCGTCGGTGCCGTGCTCGTGTTCGTCTCCGGGCTGATCGCCGACTGCCCCGACCCGTTCCTCTCGCTCCCGGGGCTGGGTGGCGCCTGCTACAACCCAGTTGAGGTCTATTGGACGATGGCTACCGGTTCGTTCGGCTCGCTCGCCGCGCTGGGGCGGACGCTCCAGGAGACGACCCTGTTGTTGTTCACGGGGCTGTCGGTCGCCGTGGCGTTCCGTGCCGGACTGTTCAATATCGGGACGCAGGGACAGATGATCCTCGGCGCGCTCGGCGCGGCGCTCACCGCGCTCTGGCTGGGCGAGGTGGTTCCGGGAAGCTTGATCGGCGCGCTCATCGTCATTCCGGCCGGGGTCGTCGTCGGTGCGGTTATCGGCGGGCTCTGGGGGATGCTCCCCGGGTTGATGAAGGCCTACGCCGACGCCCACGAGGTGATCACGACGATCATGTTGAACTTCATCGCGATGGGGATCGCGTTCTGGCTCGTCCAAAATCGTGTCGGGAACCTCGAATCCGACTCCGTGTTGACACACACGATCCCGGAGGTTGCCCGGCTCACCCCGACGATCGGCGGGACGCGGTTCTCGCTGTGGGCACTGCTTGCCGCGCTCATCGCCGCGCTCGGCATTTACGTGCTCTATGACCGGACGATACTGGGGTATGAGCTCCGCACGAGCGGGGTTCAGGAGGCCGCAGCGGAGTACGGCGGCGTCAACGCCAAGCGAAACATCGTCACGAGCATGACCCTGTCGGGGGCGCTGGGCGGGATCGCCGGCTCGGTGTACGTGATGATGGTCCAGTACCGGTGGCAGGACGGGATCCCGCCGCTCGGCTTCGACGGCATCGCCGTCTCGATCCTCGCCGGAAACAACCCGATCGGCGTCATTCCCGCCGCCGTGCTCTTCGGCGCGATGAAAAGCGGTAGCGTCGCGCTCAACCTCTCGCTCGGCGTCCCGCCGGAGCTTGTCGAGGTGCTTCGCGGGCTCATCATCCTCTTCATCGCGATGCCGGAGTTCTTCCGGATGATCGGGAAGCGCTACGGCTACGGCAGCGACCTGCTCGCGACCGACGGGGGTGAGAACGTATGAAGCGACCGACGGTTACCCGGCGGCAGGGGCTCGCGATCGGGGCGGTCCTCTTCGGGTTGCTCCTCGCCGGGTTCCTCATCGACGGCGGCCGATCGCTTCTGGGCGACGTCACCGGCGTTATCAGCGCCTCGTATTTCGCCGCCGTGTTTCGGTTCACCGTCCCGATCGCCTTCGCCGCCATGGGCGGGATCTTCGCCGAGAAAAGCGGCGTGATCAACATCGGGCTCGAAGGGTTGCTCATCATCGGTGCCTTCGGCGCGGTGGCCGCGCTCTGGGGGCTGTCGGCGACGCCCATCGGCGCAAACATCTGGGTCGCGTTCCTGCTGGCGGTCCTCGCCAGTACCCTGGTCGCGCTGCTGTTTGCGACCGTCTGCATCGATTTCAAGGCGGATCAGATCATCGCCGGGCTCGCCATCTGGCTGATCGCGCTCGGTTTCGCGCCGTTCGCGAGCATCATCATCTGGGACCGGACCAACAGCCCGAGCGTCGGCACGTTCCCGGTTTGGGAGGTCCCGGTGTTAGCCGACCTCCCGACGGTTGGTCCGCTGTTCAGCGCGACCCTCCCGGTCTTCCTGCTCGTGCTCGCCGTCCCGTTCTCGTGGTACCTGCTTAACCGGACGACGTTCGGCAAGTGGATCGAGGCGAGCGGTGAGGATCCAAAAAGCCTCGACACGGCAGGAGTCGACGTTCGGCGCGTTCGGTATGTCGGCGTCCTGCTCTCAGGCGTCTATTGCGGGGTCGGCGGTGCCGGGCTCGCGCTCAATACGGGGCAGTTCGTCGGCAGCGGCGACACGATGGTCGACGGTCGGGGCTGGATCGGCCTCACGGCGTACCTGATCGGCAACTACAACCCCATCGGGGCGTTCCTCGCGTCATTCCTCTTCGCCGCGCTGGATGCCTTACAGCTTCAACTGCAACAGATCGCCGGCTTCGAGGTCTCCTCGACGCTCGTCGGCATCATCCCGTATGTCGCCGTCCTCGTCGTGCTCACCTTCGTCGGCCGCACGCGGATGCCGTCGGCGGCGGGCGAACACTACGAATCGGACGAATAGGCGTTCGCCGGGTTCGACCCGTGTCCGTCCGGCTCGTGTCCGTTCCTCCATGTCTCCGTTCGCTGCGTCCCCGTTTTCGATATTCTTCCCATCGGTCTATCGGGTTCTGTCCTCTCGACTCGACGGCTTACGTTACGGATCGGCCGGGACGGACCCCTACCCCTCAGGTTGTCTTAGATGGCTAAGTTTATATTTAGACGTGCCAAAAAATCGGACGAGAATCAATGATACCGGCAGAGTCGGCGACCGACGACTGGATGCAATCCGTTCCGCGCTGGGTGCTCGCGATCGGGCCGCTCGTCATCCTCGGGGCGGTCGTGTTGGTCCTCTTCACCACGTCGCCGTTCGGTGACGCGGCCGCGATGACCGAGGCGTCGACGACGGAGGTGCTCTGGACGATCACCGTGATCAGCGTCTTCGTCGGGGTGGTGCCCGTCGCGATCGGGATGCTCTGGTTCCCGTTCATCCGACAGCTCGATCCGCGGTGGCTCCACGCCGTCCTCGCGCTGTCTGCGGGCGTCCTCGCGTTCGTCGCG
>PWGU01000156.1 GCA_003554605.1 Halorubrum sp. | reverse complement strand
TTCGTGAGCGGGGGCGACCCGGACATCATCTATGCGGTCTTCGGGGTGGGGATCGCGTTCATCCCGGTGTTCGCCCGGCTCATCCGGAGCCGGGTGCTCAGCGTCCGCGAGATGGACTACGTCGAGGCGGCGCGGGCGACCGGCGTGAAGGACCGCGACATCCTCCGGCGACACGTGATCCCGAACAGCTTCGCGCCGGTGCTCGTGTTGGCGACGCTGCAGATCGGCGTCACCATCCTCATCGTCGCGGGCCTCTCGTTCCTCGGGTACGGCGCACAGCCGCCGACGCCCGATTGGGGCGAGATGCTTCGAATCTCTCACCAGTATATGCACTCGAACCCGTGGATGAGTATCTGGCCCGGCCTCGCCATCCTCATCACCATCATGGGGTTCAACCTGTTCGGTGACGGCCTCCAGGACGCACTCGATCCGCGGATCAAATAACTCGCTATCCACAACCTACCATGGCTGAAACTATACTCGAAGTGACCGACCTGAAGACACAGTTTTACACCGAACGCGGCGTCGTCCGCGCGGTCGACGGCGTCTCCTTCGACGTAAAACAGGGCGAGATCGTCGGGCTCGTCGGCGAGTCCGGCGCCGGAAAGAGCGTGACGACCTCCTCGGTGTTGCGGCTCATCGAGGAGCCCGGCGAGGTCGTCGGCGGCGAGGTCGACTACATGGGACGAACTATCGTCGGCTTCGAGGACACCGGCGAGGAGCTGGTCCCCCGCGACGAGATGCTCAGCGAGACACAGATGCGCGATCGGATCCGCGGCAACGAGATCGCGATCATCTTTCAGGACCCGATGGAGAGCCTCAACCCCGTCTACACCGTCGGCGGGCAGGTCAAGGAGTTCATCGAGTTGAACCGCGATATCAGCGGCAAGGAGGCCAAAGCGGAGGCGATCGAGATGCTCCGACGTGTCGGCATCCCCGAGGCGGCGGAGCGGTACGGCGACTACCCCCACGAGTTCTCCGGCGGGATGCGCCAGCGTGTGTTGATCGCGATGGCGCTCGGCTGTCGACCGAACCTCATCATCGCCGACGAGCCGACGACCGCGCTTGACGTCACCGTCGAGGGGCAGATCCTCGAACTCGTCAACGACTTACAGGAGGAGTTCGGGACGAGTTTCATCTGGGTTACCCACGACATGGGCGTCGTCGCGGAGATCTGTGACCGCGTCAACGTCATGTATCTCGGGCAGATCGTCGAACAGGGACCGGTCGATGAGATCTTCCACGACACCCAACACCCCTACACGAAGGCGCTTTTGAACTCCATCCCGCGACCGGACCGGACCGTCGGGGACCTCGAACCGATAGAGGGGACCATGCCGAGCGCGCGGAGCCCGCCGTCCGGCTGTCGCTTCCATCCTCGCTGTCCGGACGCCCGCGAGCCCTGTAAGGAAGCTGAACCCGTCTTCCAGCAGGTATCGGAGACGTCGGACGGGACGGCCCATCGCGCCTCCTGTCTCAAACACGAGGACGTCGGCTACTGGGAGGCCGACGCGCTCGAAGTGGAGGTGGAAAAATGAGTGCGGTCGACCAGCTTGCGGACGTGGGGATGGGCGAGACGCTGCTCGAAATCGAGGGGCTGACCAAGCATTTCCAATCGGATACGGGCCTGCTCGCGGGGATCTTCGGCTCGGAGGACGTTGAGGCGGTCGACGACGTGAGCTTCGAGATCGCGAAAGGGGAAACGGTCGCGCTCGTCGGCGAGAGCGGCTGTGGAAAGAGCACGCTCGCCCGGACGGTCCTTCAGCTTATCCAGCCGACGGATGGCCGTGTCGCATTTAAAGGCGTGGAGCTGACCGACTGGAGCCAGCGCCAGCTCCGCCCGCTCAGACGCGACATGCAGATGATCTTCCAGGACCCGCAGTCCTCGCTCAACCCGCGGATGAAGGTGGGGCAGATCATCGAGGAGCCGATGCAGGCGCACGACATGTACACCAAAACGGAACGTCGCGAACGGGCGAAGGAGCTGCTCGAACGCGTCGAACTCGAACGGGAGTACTATAACCGCTACCCCCACGAGTTCTCCGGCGGGCAGCGCCAGCGGATCAACCTCGCACGGGCGATGGCGACCGACCCGGACCTCATCGTCTGTGACGAGCCGGTCTCGGCGCTGGACGTGAGCGTGCAGGCGCAGGTGCTCAACACGATGCGGGACCTGCAGGAGGAGTACGGGTTCACCTACCTCGTGATCTCACACGACCTCTCGGTGGTTCGGTACATCGCCGACCGCGTCGCCGTCATGTACCTCGGTCATATCGCGGAGCTGGCGGAGACAGAGGAGCTCTATGAGAACCCACAACACCCCTACACGCAGGCGCTGTTGGATGCGATCCCGATCCCCGACCCCCGGTCGCGGGACGCCCGTGGGACGCTCGAGGGCGACGTCCCGAGCCCGATCAACCCCCCGTCCGGGTGCCGGTTCCGGACCCGCTGTCCATCGCTGATACGGCCGGAGGAACTCGATCTCTCGGCCGATGAGTGGGATCAGGTCCGACGATTCACCCGGGCCGTGCAGCGCCGCACCTTCGTCCCCGAGTATCCGGATGAAGACGAGGGGCTTCCGGTGGGGACGATAACCGACGCCGTCGACGCCGACTACTTCCCGGAGGGGCGTCCCGACGGCGAGGCCGGCGAGATCATCGACGAGGTCTGTCGGTCGATCGCCGACCGCGAGTGGGATGACGCACAGGAGCTCGTAACCGAGCGGTTCGAGGAGACGAGCATCTGTGCGGCCGAACGCCCGAGGTATACGATCCCGGCGATGGTCGGCGACGGCGTCCACGATGTGAGCTGTCACCTCCACCGCGACGACGCGATCTGAGACGACCCCGCCGTTCGGTCCGGTGTCCGGCTAGCGGACCGTGATCGTCGTTGACGCGATCTTTCGCGGGCTCGTCCCGAGGAAGACTTCGATCTCGTGATCCCCGCGTGTGAGCGGCTCGTGGACGGTTCGTCTCCCGTTCGTGGTCCGTTTCACGTGACCGTTCCACACGTGTCGGATCGGCCGTGTTTCCCCGGCGCGCAGCGAGAGCGAGCGGCTTCCCGGGGGTTCATACGTTCGTTCATCCGTCGCCTCAGTCAGCCCATCGACGCGCCAGCCCCAGATCCGCGACTCGGCGATCGGGACGTCGATCGGGACCGGGAGGCGGTTGTCGATCGTTACGTTGAGCGTGACGGAGTCGCCGGGCGCGTATGTCTCCCGGTCGGTGGTCACGTCGATGGTCGCGGCGAGCCGTGCCAAGGGTGCGGGGACGAGCTTCTCGAACCCGCGTGAAAAGACCGACGTCTCGTACTCCTCACCCAGCCCATCGGCGTTTCGACTGCCTCGTGAGGGATCCATTCGTTCGGGAGAAGCACCCCCGATCGGTTGAGTCTTTAGGTCGGGCTTATGACTTCGCCGCGTTCGCTCCGTTCGCCCACTCCGCCACATCCACGACGAGCACGAGCGCGTCCTCCCCGTCCGGATAGTAGCGGGGCAGCCGGCGAACCGCCTCGAACCCCTCGCTCGCATACAGCGATCGGGCCGATTCGTTGTCCTCACGGACCTCCAGTTTGACCACGAGCGCGCCCTCCATCCGGAGGCGCACGAGGGCCGCTCGAAGCAGGGCACGGCCAACACCGACACCCCGCGTTTCCGGTCGAACCGCGAGGTCCTTGATGTGGCCGATGTCGCGCCCGAAGTTCGGGGTGCAGTCGGCGACGACGTAGCCGACGACCTCGCCCGCGGTTTCGGCGACGAGGAAGGCGGGGGCGTCGAGCATACGCTCGAAACTTCGGTAGGACCACGGGTCCGCAAAACAGCGCCGTTCGATCCGGAGGACATCGAGGAGGTCGACGCGCTCGACCGCCCGGATCGGGACGGTCATGCGTTCCCCTCCGGGGCCGCACCGTCCACTCCCAAGACGCCGTCGTTCCCCGTTTTCCGCCCTCGATCGTTCATCCGATCCCGAGCACCAGCCGGACGGTCAATAGGCCGACCGCGAGGGCGACGCCGACGACGACCCCGAGCCAGAGGCCGACGCCGAGCGCGGAGTGCTCCTCGCTGAACGCCGCCAAGCGATCGCCGACGCCATCGGGACCGGCAGTGTACCCGAGCGTCGCCTCCGCACAGTATGCACAGAGCGCGGCGTGCTCACGCGGGCGTTCGTGTGACTCACGGCAGAACGGCAACCCTGTACAGACGTACGTTTCCGTTCCGACCCCGACCGGGACGGCGTCCTCGGGCACGACCTCCGTGCCGCAGTTGGCACAGCTGACCACCTCGTAGGCGACGTCGCCGTGCGGGGTGGGCGCCGACCGTGTTTGCGCCCGTGACATACCTACTCACAAGAATGCCCGCCTGAAATACGTGTCGTCGACCCCGGATCCTACGCCGAGAGCGTCCCGTCGATGAGCCGCTCGACGGCGACCGCGGCGGCCTCGACCTCCCGCGTGCGAACGTACTCGCGCTCGGCGTGTGCGACGGGTCCCTCCCCGTCGGCGAGGTCGCCGGGGCCGAAGACGACCGTCGGCGTCGGCGCGAAGTAGGACGCCTCCGTCGCGGCGCCGAACGGCCGGATCCCCCCGCCGCGATCGGCCGGGACGCCGACCGCATCCGCCCCCGCCCGGGCGGCCTCCGCGGTCCCGATCACGAACGGATGGTCCGGGTCGGTCGCGAACGCCTCGAAGAACGGCGATTCGCGTTCCGTCAGTGCGACGTCGACGCCGACGTCTGCGGGCGTCTCGGCGTCGACCGCATCCATGAGCGCCCCTCGGAACCCCGGTGCCGTCTCCGGCGGGACGCTCCGCCGGTCGACGGTGATCGAACAGCCCGCCGGCACCTGGTTGGAGGCTTCGCCGCCCTCGATGCGCGTCGGCGTGAGCTTCGGCGCCCCGAGCTGCGGGTGAGGGTCCGCGTCGGCGTCGAACGTTCGGATTGCCCGGAGCGCGCCCTCCGCGGCGGCGATGGCGTTTACCCCCGCGTCCTCGGCGGCGTGTGCGGCGACCCCGGAGAGATCGACGGCCCCCTGAAACCGCCCCTTCGCGGCCGTACAGGCGTCGAGGCCGGTCGGCTCGCCGACGAGCACGAGGTCCGCATCGAGTCGGTCCTCGGTCCCGGACCGCAGGCCGAGAAGTGCCGCCGCCCCGAGCGAGAGCCGCTCCTCGTCCGGCGTGATAGCCAGCGTGAGCCGTCCACGTTCGGGCTCCGCGGCCAGAAAGCCGTATATAAGCGCCGCCAGCGGCCCCTTCGCGTCGCAGGCACCCCGGCCGCGGATTACGGACCCGCCGCTCGGCGCATCACGCTCCCGATCGAACGGGACGTGCGGAGCGACGGTGTCGATGTGGGTATTTAAGACGAGATGGGGACCGTCCGCCGGTGCCGACGAGGGTTTCTCGGCGACGAGACAACCGTCGGCGACGATCGACGGTTCGTGACCTCGCTCGCTGAGCACGTCGGAGACGAACGCCCGCATCGCTTCGACGTCCTCGTGTGAGGGGATCCGGACGGCGTCCGCGAGGAACTCGATCGGATCGAACCCGACGGCCTCGACGCGGACCGGTCCCTCCGTGCCGTCCTCGGCGCTTCCCTCCCGCCGACCGTCTTTCCCCTCGGCGGTCATCGTGGGTCCACCGGAAGGGTTCCCGAGAACTCGTGTGCGACCGGCCCGGTCAGCGTCGCGGGTCCGCCCGCCGGCACGGTGATCGCGAGGTCGCCGCCCGGCGGACGGACCCGGACGGTCTCGCCGGCGACGAGTCCGAGGCGTCGGGCGACCGCGGCGATGGCGACCGCGCCGGTGCCACACGACCGCGTCTCCCCCTCCACGCCGCGCTCGAAGGTCCGCTGGTCGATGGTGGCCAATCCACCGTCTGCGTGTCCGTCGTCGACGACCGCCGCGAGGTTGACGTTCGCACCCGCGGGGAAGACGTCCGCGTGGCGAACCTGCGGGGCGACGGCCGACAGGGAAACGGCGTCGACGTCGTCGACGAACGCGACCGCGTGCGGGACGCCGGTGTTCACGGCGGTGACGGTGAGCCCCCCGACGTCCTCCTCGATGAGTTCAGTATCGCGGGCCAGCGGGACCTCGGCCGCGACGAACCGCGGGACGCCCATCTCGACGGTTACCTCGCTCCCGTCAGGACTCACCGCGGCCCGGCGGGTCCCCGCTTGCGTGTCGATCATGAACTCCCGTTCGCCGGTTCGGTCGTACGCCCACCGGGCGACGACGCGTGCGCCGTTGCCACACATCGCGGCGGTCGAGCCGTCCGGCTGGACGAGCGTCATCACGACGCGGGTCGGCCGATATCGCGTCTCGATCTGTAAAAAGAGGACGCCGTCGGCCCCCCGTCGTCCGCCGGCCGGTCCGACCGTATCGGCCGTCCGCGCGTCGTCGTTGTCGTTGCTCGCCTCGAACAGGGACCCATCGACGCCGGTGTCGCGGTCGCAGTAGGCCTCGGCGAACGCGCTCCGGTCCCCGACCGTCTCGGTCGCGTCGACGACGACGAAGTCGTTGCCGGTCCCGTGGTACTTCTCGACCGGCACCGCGTGGGTGCTCATCGTCCACCCCCTACGCGATCGGCCGCTGAATCGGTTTCGGCCGTCCCGTCTCCGTCGGTCACCTCGTCCTCGACGACGGTGAGGTCCGCGTGCGTCTCACGACGCCGGACGAGCCGTGTTTCACCCTCGGCAGTAACCGCAACCTCCGGCGGACGGGGCCGCGAGTTGTACTGGTTCGCCATCTCGTAGCCGTACGCGCCGGCGATCCCGATCGCGAGGAGGTCCCCCCGTACCGGTCGGGCGATCGGTCGCCCCGTACAGAAGGTGTCCCCCGTTTCACAGATCGGCCCCGCAACCGTGACTGGGATCGGGTTCCGGTCGGTGGGGTCCCGACCGGCTTCCACCGCGCTGTCGCCCCCGCCGAGGTTGCAGATCGGGTGGTACGCGTCGTACATCGCCGGGCGAAGCAGGTCGGTCATCCCGGCGTCGACGCCGACGACCGTCTCCTCGGGGGTCGGTTTCACCGTGTTCACCCGGGTGAGGAGGACGCCCGCGTCGGCGACGAGGTAGCGACCCGGTTCGACGGCGAGGTCGACGGTGCCGCTTCCGTCGGCAGTTGGGACGGCCCCCAGCGCGTCTCTCGTTGCCGCCGCGACGGCGTCGATGTCGAGCGCCGGCTCCGTCTCCCGGTAGGGGACGCCGAAGCCACCGCCCACGTCGACGTATTCGAGGTCGACCGGGTCGACCCCTTTGTGATCCCCATCGTCCGTCTCCGGGTCCGTCAGCGCCCGCGCGAGGTCGCCCATCCGGGAGACGAACTCGCGGTGGGCGTCGAGCTGGTCCGGATCGATCCCGGAACCGGCGTGTGCGTGAATCCCGACGAGATCGAACCGCCTTGCGGCGTCCCGTGCGGCCGCCGCGGCGCGGTCGTATGGCACGCCGAACTTCGCAGCCGCGCCCGTGCGCACCTTCTCGTGGTGGCCCGCGCCGACGCCCGGGTTCACCCGGAGACAGACCCGCCCGTCGTAGCCGCGTTCGGCGAGCCGATCGAGGGTGTCGACGGCCCCCGCGGTGACCGTGACGGCGGGGTCGCGCGCAGCGAGGTCGACGACGTAGTCGAGGTCCCGCGCGGGTGGGTTGACCGCGGTGTAGTGGATCCGGTCGCCGTCGAAGCCGGCCGCGAGCGCCCGGGCGACCTCGCCGGCCGAGGCGCACTCGGCGTCGAAGCCGACTTCCCGGACCGTCTTCAGGACCGCACGACCGGTGTGTGCCTTCACCGCGTATCGGCAGTCGGCGTCCGGAAACGCCGCGTGAAGCCGCTCGCAGTTCTCCCGCACGCGATCCAGATCGATGACGTAGGCGGGCGTTCCGTGAGCCTCGGCGATCCCCTGAAGCCGATCCCGGTCCCAGTCTGTGACCCGGCGAACCGCTGAGCTCTCCGTCCTCTCGGAACCGTCGGCCCCGATCACGTCGTCACCCTCGCGGTTCGCGCTCATTCGCGGAGCGCGTCCTCGCGCTTCGTCGCCTCCAGCGTCTCCTCCTCCACGTGCGTCGCGACGACGGCCGGCTTGTACGCGCCGCCCTCGAAGAGGTCGTGGTCGCCCACGGAGGATTCGACCATCCGCGTGAACGCGCGCCGCTCGGCGGGCAGATGGCCGTAGATGACCTCCTCCTCGACGAGGTCATAGACGGGGATCCGCGGCGTGAGCAGCGTATTCTCCCCAACGATGGAGCCCTCGCCGATGCGGAACCCGGAGGTCACCCGACAGCCCGCCCCGAGCGAGACGCCATCCTCGATGATCACCGGCGCGTCCTCGACCGGCTCCAACACGCCGCCGATCAGCGTGTTCGCGCCGAGTTTGACGTTTTCACCCAGCTGTGCACAGGAGCCGACGGTGTCACAGGAGTCGATGAGCGTCCCGTCGCCGACGTACGCGCCCATGTTGACGAACGAGGGGCTCATCATGATGCAGTCGCTTCCGAGGTGTGCACCCCGGCGAACCACCGTTCCATCCGGCGTGTTGCGCGTCCCCCGCTCGCCGAGGTCGGCCGTCTCGCGGAGCGGGAGCACGTCGTAGTAGGTCACGTCGCCGTACTCGCGGGGCTCCGTTTCCCGCAGCCCGAAGTTGAGGAGTATCCCTCGCTTTACCCACTCGTTCGCTTCCCACCCCGTCACGTCGGTTCCGGTCCGTTCCGCGGCCCGGACCTCCCCGGCCTCCAGCGCCGTGAGGAACGCTTCGAGAGTCGCCTCGTCGTCAGCGGTCGTCTCGGCAGCCGAGAGGCCGTTCCGGTAGCGGTTCCAGAGATCCGAAACGTCGGATTTGAGCGTCATTGACATGGATGTGGATGAGTGTCGGTATTTACCCGTCGATCCCGTCATTCCTTCGGGTTATCATTCGAGCACCTCGTCGAAGCCGTACCAGCCGGGGTCGCGTCCGACGAGCCACGCGGCCGCATCGAGTGCGCCCTCCGCGAAGACCGCCCGGTCGCCGGCGCGGTGGGTGAGCGCGATGGTTTCGCGGTTGCCCGCAAGCAACACCTCGTGTTCGCCCGTCACGTCGCCCGCACGCCGGGCATGGATGCCGATCTCGGTCCGTCGCCGTGGCGCTTCCCCCTCACGGCCGTGGGTTCGCTCCGTCAGGTCTGACCGTACGGATTCGATGTCCTCGAGGAGCGTCCTCGCCGTTCCCGAGGGAGCGTCCCGCTTGCCGTTGTGGTGTGTCTCGGTCAACTCGACGTCGTAGTCGGGGACCGCGGCGGCCGCCTCCCGCACCGCCCGACGGAGCGCGGCCACCCCCCGTGCGAAGTTCGACGCCTTCAGGAGCGGGACCTCCCGGCTCGCCGCGCGGAGCCGTTCGATCTCGGATGGCTCGAACCCGGTCGTCCCGGTCACGACGGGCACGCCGGCCGTCGCACAGGTCTCCACGTACCCGACGGCCGATTCGGGGCCGGTGAAGTCGACGAGCACGTCGGGGTCGTGGCTCCTCAGGAGTTCGGCGAGCCGTTCCGCCGATTCGACCTCGACGCCCGCGATCGCCGACGTCTCGGATCGGTTGATCGCGAACGCCGGGGCGACGCCCGTCCGGGCCGTCGCCGCCTCGATCACTTCCCGACCCATCCGACCCCCCGCGCCGGTGACGGCGACCCGGACCGGATCGCTCATTCGACGGCCCCCGGGGTCGCCGGTGTCGATCCCTCCGCCCCCTCGCTCTCGTAGGTCGCAAGCAGCTCGGCGAGCGGTTCGCGACGGTCCTCGGAGAGGCGGGTGAGCGGTGGCCGGATGTGTGGCCCGCCGCGGCCGCGGATCGCCATCGCCTCCTTCACCGGGATGGGATTGGTCTCGACGAACAGTTCGCGGACGAGCGGCGCGAGCTCGTGGTGAAGTTCGCGGGCACGGTCGTAATCGCCCGAAAGCGCCGAGCCGACCATCGCACAGGAGCGTTCGGGCTCGACGTTGGCGACGACGCTGATCGTGCCCGTCCCGCCGATCGAGAGGATCGGCAGGGTGAGCCCGTCGTCCCCGGAGACGACGGAGAATTCCTCGTCCCGGGTTCGCTCTATCACTTCGCTTATCAGGTTCAGATCGCCGGAGGCGGCCTTATAGCCCTGAACGTTCGGGTAGCTCGCCAGCTCGACGGTCACGTCGACGGGGATCGACTCGCCGGTGCGTGAGGGGACGTTGTAGACGATCTGCGGGAGATCGACCGTGTCGGCGATCGTCAGGTAGTGGTCGAGAAACCCCTCCGGCTCGGGCTTGTTGTAGTACGGCGAGATGAGTAGCAGGCCGTCCGCACCCGCGTCGGCCGCGCGCTCGGACAGCGAGAGCGCCTCGGCGGTGTTGTTCGAGCCGGTCCCGGCGATGACGGGGACGTCCTCGACGGCGTCGCGGACGGTGTGTATCACGTCGATGTGTTCGTCGTGGGTCATCGTCGCGGACTCGCCGGTGGAGCCGACGGGGACGAGTCCGTCGACGCCGGCGGCCTCCAAGTAGCGGGCGTTCGCGGCCAACTGTTCGTGGTCCCCCTCGTTTTCGTCGGTAAACGGCGTCGTCATCGCGGGGTAGACCCCCTCGAACGGTTCGTCGGTCGTCTCGTGGTCGGTCGTGTACGGTGTTGTGGTTCGGGCGTTCGTCATTGGTGTGTGGTGTGTGTCGTCTCCTCACGGCTGTCGTATCTCAACGGTTCGCGTCACGATGCGCGGTCTGGGGCCGTCCGGGACGGGGTCGCCACTCCCGCCGGTGGACGTCTCACGCGCGTTTTTTCGAAAAGGGCCGCGTCGCTGTCGGCGGTCGGGCGCCGGAACCGGACGCGGTTCGGGTCACGTCGATACGTGTGCCCGTCGGAGATATATGCGTTACGGCTCGCGCGAGCGCGGTTCCTGCAACCGGCGCTCATCAGTGGGGCGGCCGGCGCCCGCCGACGGGGTCGTCGAGTCGTCGACGCTCATACCGCGAAGAGTCGCTCGACGTCCTCCGCCTGCCTGCGATAGATCCCGCGTCCCTTCAGCCGGGGAACCTCGTGGCGATGGACAGTACCCTCGTCCGCATCGTAGATGATCGGGAAGACGTTGCTTCGTCGCTCGGCCACCGTGTACGTCGTCGCCTCCTCGATGACGTCGGCGGACGGATCCGAACAACAACAGACGAGATAGCCGAGCGACGTCGTCGAGGCGCCGTACTCGCGTGCCCGCTCGACCAGCATCTCTCGGAGCCGGTCGGCGACGTCGGCGACGTCGGTGCGTGTCAGATCCGACCCGTCGACCACCGCCGCGAGCACGTACACGTTCCCGAGCGTCTGATCGTGATCGGTCCCTTCCCACACCGCCTCGAACACGTCCGTCTCCACGTCGACCGGCGAGAGGTCCGCATTCCGTCGTTCGACGTCGACCCGCTCACGATACTGTGATACGTCCATGGGTATCGTCCATGCGCTCAATGATTAAAAAATGATACACACTCCGGACGGGTTCCACGCACCGGATTCGCTCCCGGGGTGTTTTTCCCCACCGGTGTGGTACCCGACCGATATGCAGCCTTCGGCGCTCCGCCTCGGGTTCCTGATCGACGGCGAGCCCAACGACGAGGAGACCGCGGCGCTGTCGTTCGCCCGGGGGGTCGTCGACGACGTCGAGTCCGTTCCGCTCCGCGAGGTCGCCTCCGGGACGGTCACGCTCGATCGGTTCGACGCGCTCTGGTGGCACGCACACGCGCCCGTCGGCGATCCACACGCGGTCGCGGCCTGTCGTGACCCGATCGGTGCGTACATCGCCGACGGCGGCGGCCTCTGGTGTTCCGCGCGCGCGCTCGCTCAGGTCGCGGCACTCGGCATCGATCCTGTGCCGCCGGATGCGACGGGGACCGAACAGGTAATCGAGGCGGTCGGCCCGCTCTGGAAGGCTGTGTACGCGGATCATCCCGCACTTGACGGACTTGACGGCCTTCGGCACCATATCCGTCCGCCTGGGTCCGATGGGCCGTACGTCCGCTACGAGCGCGTGCTTCCCGAGCGGGCGGACGTATTGGCGGCGACGTATCGCGGCAATGCGGACGTCCCGACCGAACCGGCCGTCCTTCAGTGGCGGATCGGGTCCGGCACGGTCCTCGGGGTCGGCGTGGGCATGGAGTTCGCACAGCCGGACGAGCCGGACACGGAAGCGACCCGGGAGCGGTTCGCGGCGAACGTCATCCGGTGGCTCGCTGGCGACGCCGACCACGAGACGGCGCTCGCAACCGGCCGTCCGAAGACGGCTCCGGAGTTGCTCCGGTATCGTGACGCGCTCGCAGACGACCCGAATCGACCGCGATACCATCTCACGCCGCCGGCCAACTGGCTCAACGACCCCAACGGCCTCATCCACCACGACGACACCTACCACCTGTTTTATCAGTACAACCCGGGAGGGCCGTATCATCACACCGTTCACTGGGGCCACGCCGTGAGCGATGACCTCGTCCACTGGCGGGACCGCCCGGTGGCGATGACGCCCGATCCGTCCGGGCCCGATCGGGACGGCTGTTGGTCGGGCTGTGCGGTCGCCGTCGATGGCGACGTCTACGCGCTCTACACCGGGGGCCGGGACGGCTGGCAGCGGCCGTGTCTCGCCAGGGCCACCGACGATGACCTCACCGCGTTCGAGCAGGTCGACGACAATCCCGTCATCGACGCGCCGCCCCCGGCGCTCGACCTCCTCTCGACGCCCGGGGAGCCGGCACATTTCCGTGACCACTGTCTCGTTCGCGAGGACGGCCGATGGCACCAGTTGATCGGAGCGGGCCTGCAGGACTACGGGGGCGTCGTCGTCTCCTACACCGGGACCGACCTGACCGAGTGGACGTACGCGGGGCCGACGCTCGTCGCCGACGAGGTCGAGCCGGGCGTCGTCTGGGAGTGCCCGGAGCTCCTACGGTATCCGGACGGCGATCTGCTCCACGTCTCCGATTACGCACACGTCAGATATTTTATCGGCGAGTTCGACGCGGACGAAAGCCGATTCGTCCCCGACAGTCGTGGCACGCTCGATCCGGGCGCGTTCTACGCGCCACAGTCGCTCACGACGCCCGACGGGCGGGAGGTGATGATCGGCTGGCTGCGGGAGGAACGCCCCGTCCCTGAGCAGTGGGAGGCGGGGTGGGCCGGCGCGATGAGCCTCCCCCGGGAAGTCGCCGTCGTCGGCGGTGAGCTGCGGCAGCGACCCGTCCGGGAGGTCGAACGGCTCCGTCGCGAACGGCTCCACGAGGGAACGCTCACGCTCGATGACGCCGCTCGGCGGCTCCCCGTCGAAGGGACCGGTCTCGAATGTCGACTTCGCGTCGACCCGACCCACGCAACGGAGGTCGGGCTCGTCCTCCGTGCCTCGCCGGACGGTCCCGAATCCACGAGCGTGCGTATCCGTCCCGACCGTGTCGTCGTCGATCGTACGGAGAGCAGCGTCGATCCGGCGGCGCACACCGACGATGTCGCGGTCGACGTCGCCGATCTCTCACCGCCGTTCGATATCCGGGTATTCCTCGATGGCTCCGTATTGGAGCTGTTCGTGAAGGACCGGCGCGCGCTCTCGACGCGGATCTACCCGACACGTCCGGACGCAACCGGTGTGGGGCTCTATGCCGGCCCGGGTGGCGCGACGATCGACCTCGACATCTGGCGGCTCGGCTCGGCGTGGCCCGCGCTTTCGAACCGAGCAGCGCTGACAGGGCCGTCTCGCTGACGGTTGCTGGAGGTCGGGCCGCAACCTCAGTTTCGAGCGCCGCTACTTTCGAGCGCCGCTACTTTTCAACGCGTGCGACGACGGTGTCGCCAAGTAAGTCGCCGACGCGCTGGTCGTCGTCGGTCAGCAGGATGGCGAGCAGGCCGACGAGGTAGCCGAAGAGGCCGTCGACGATCCGCAACAGGTTCCGGATGGCCGACGCCTTCATGTCGCACGGGGAGCCGTCCTCCATGACGACGACGATCCCGAGGACACGCTTCCCGAGCGTCTGCCCGTAGGTCCCCTCCATGTAGATGAAGTAG
>PWGU01000067.1 GCA_003554605.1 Halorubrum sp. | reverse complement strand
TGGGTCTCGGAGTCCCGATATTGTCCGATTAGGTGGGCGGTCATGCCGCCTCGGTGTACGTCATACCACGAGCCGATTCGAGATAAATATCGGTATATATGCTGAACGTGGTTTGTGTCGGCGTTGTCGGATTCACACCCGTTCGCCAGACTGCGTCTGGCGGGCAACCAGAACGCTCGCGTTCTGGTGACGTCCTAAACGACGGGATTCTCTCCTTGGAAGAAGATAGCCAACCGGGCTGTTTGCGGGGTTGTGAACGCAGAACGCTGCTATGTACGGTTCTCAGACGCCGAGTGCCTCGAGTAGTTGGTCGTTTTCGTGGGGTCGTTTAACCGCTACCCGAAAGTGTGAATCCAGCCCGCGGAACGTTGTGGCATCCCGAATCACAACGCCCGCAGCCCGCGCAGCGTTGATAACATCTGTGAGAGGCTCGTCAGTCTCACATAACAAAAACGGAGCCACCGACTCATGGACAGCAAACCGCTCGCCGAGTCGTTGGCTCATCCGCTGGCGTTCGGTCTCAACACGTCGTCTGGTCTCTGTGACGAACTCGAGTTTGTCCAGACAGTGGGTTCCGACCGCAGCAGCGGGCGTACTCAGTGTCCAGGCAGGTCTTGCCACGTCGAGTTGATCTCTGAGTTGACCGGTGGCCACGAGATACCCTGCCCGCAGGCCGGGCAGTCCAAACATCTTCGTCAACGAGCGGGCGACGACGACGTTTTCGGTGCCTGCCATCGATGGCTGGTCAGTAAAATCTAAAAATGCTTCATCAATCAGCAGCGTTGTCTCGGCGTCCTGGCAGCGTTCCGCAAGGCCGTGGAGTGCCGCCATCGGATAGCCAGTCCCGGTTGGATTGTTCGGGTTGCAAACAATTACCAACGTGTGTTCTGTTGGATCGACCTCGAGGATCTCGTCGTACGGGACGAACGTTGGCTCACCACCCTGCAGACGAATCTCTTTGGCGTACTCGCCGAAACTCGGCACAGGCACTGCAACGCTGTCAGCAGGCCCGACAGTTAGCGAAAACACCAGCCGCATCCCTGCCAAGGCCCCTGCTGATGGAATAATTCTGCGGCCCTCGGTGCCGATATACTCGGCTGCGGCCGCCCGAAACGCACAGTAGTCGTCGACCGGATACTGCCGAGCAGCCGAAAACGCAGACTCATAAACCGAGACCGTTCCTGGCGGAGTGAGTGGATTCGTGTTTGCACTGAAATCCAGCAGTTGGGTGTCCGACGCCCCGCCGTGGGGTACACGGTCTACCGCCTCGAGCGTCCGGGGATCCATGCAGATACTATGGCGGGTTTCATTATAAATTGTGGCTATTTACTCATGGATAGTTCTATCTCTCAACGAACTGTACTGGCTCGAAACACGTCTACAGCAAATCCGACAGCCACCGGTTGGCTCGCCGTCGGTCGGCCGGTCGGTTGAGGTTGAGCGCAAGCCGTTCTGCGCTCCAGACGACGTGGTTTGTCTGGCCATCACCGACGACATTGAGTCCTGTTGGCACAACTGTCGTCCCATCGTACTCGAGTGTCGTCTCGACGCTTTCGACGACGCGCTCGGCCGTTTTCAGTGGCACACAGACTGCCAGCGAGTCGCCGTCAGCAGCCTCAATTGCGCGGTCGATATGCTCGCCAGTCAAAAGCGGCAGGTCGGCAGTCACTGTCAGTACTGGGCGGCCGACAACATCGAGTGCCGCAGACAGGTCTGCGATATATCCCTCACCAGCGGTCTCGATCACCTGTACATCCGTTGGCTCGAGCCAGGTGGCGGTTTCGGGCGTTGACGGTGAGACCGCCGCATAGATCGTCTCGATTCGACTCTCACCGAGTGCCGCAAGCACGTGTGCGATCAGTGGTCGGCCGCCAACTTCAACCAGTGGCTTTTCGCCCGTTACCTCCGGTCGCAACCGTGTACCGCGGCCGCCACACATCACAAGCGCGCCCGTTAGAGGAGAATCCACAGCGACACCCCCAGATGAAGCCCGACTGCACGACCGATTTCGTTTGTCGCGCCGATCACATCACCGTTGACACCGCCAAGTCGGCCGTGGGCCCATGTCAGTGTGAACACTCCGACGAGCGGTCCTGCAAGGGCCGCCCCGACCAGCGCGTGCACTGTACCGGTTGGTGCGAGTGCCACTGCCGGAACCGCTGCGATCAGTGCTGCTGGAACGTGTGTGCTGTCGAGTCGGTCGACGAGTTGAGAGCCCAACCCTTCGTGGGCCGACCGACCATAACAGACCACAACGACCATCCCGAGTTTTGCACCGACCTCAGCGGCAATCACCACCCGGAGTGCGGTCATCGGATCGATACCGGCAAACGCGAGTGCACCCAGTGTGAGCACGATTAGTGTCAGCCCCAACAGCAGCATGCCACCGACACCACTGGCGGAGTCTTTGAGCACTTCTCGCCGACGCCCACTGTCGCCGTGAACCGCCAGCGCGTCGCCCAGGTCAGCCAGCCCGTCTGCATGCGTAAGTCCGGTCAGCCCATACAGCACAACCAGATATGCCGCCACAACAGTGGTCGGCTGTAGTGGCAAGAAAAATACAGTCCCTGCCAGCGTGCCGATAAGATACCCCACTATCACCATCGAATACGGTCGCTGTCTGAAGGCTTCCCAACCCTGTTTGCCGCCGCCAACCGGCAGCCGTGTCAGAAACGTCACCGCACCTCGGATCGCCGTCAGTGGGCTAGACACTCACGACCACCCCCGTCAGTCCAACCGCCAGCCACCCTGCCCGATTGACGAGTGTGACAGCCCGGTCGGCCTCACGTCTGCTCGGCAGCGAGGCTACCGGGTTCAGCGTGTAGCAGCCGGGTTTCTCGAGTTTGATCTGGACGGCAGCAGCCACGGTTGCCATCGGCCAACCGGCGTTTGGCGAACTCGGAATCTGCACCCAGCGTCGACCGCTCGAGATCGGATCCGGGCTGGCTGCTGCAATTGAAATAACGACTGCGGTGAGTCGGGCTGGCAGCCACATCACGGCATCGTCTAGGCGAGCGGGGCCCCACCCGATCGGGTTCGAGTGGGAGCCAACCATCGAATCCATCGTGTTGACGGCTTTGACCCATGCGGCGGCCGCCGCCGCAGCCGAAAGTGTCGGCCCGCCGGTCGCCGAGACGACGACCCCTACCAGACCGAACGCTGCAAGTGGGCCAACC
>PWGU01000222.1 GCA_003554605.1 Halorubrum sp. | reverse complement strand
TCCTCACGGGCCAGCCGGCGGCACTCCGTCTCTGCATCCGCGATATCGACGACGTGAACCTCATCGATGAGGTCCACGTCGAGGTTTGCCGAGATGAACCCCGGTCCCATCCCCTGAAAACTGTCCCCCGTCGGTTCCTTCCCGGAAAGGACGGCGTTATCGGCGGGCTCGACCGCATCGACCCGAACCTCCGGGAACGCCTCCCGAAGCCGCCTCCCGGTTCCGGTGAGCGTGCCGCCGGTGCCGACGCCCGCGACGAGCGCGTCGATGGGGCGACCGTCGACCTGGTCGAGTATCTCCCGACCGGTCGTCTCGTAATGGGCGTTCGGGTTGGCCGGGTTCTCGAACTGTCGCAGCTGGACCATCCCCTCCTCGCGCTCCAGTTCGTCGGCGCGCGCCTTCGCGGCCGAGATGTCGCCATCCACGAGTTCGATGCTCGCGCCGTAGGCGGCCATCACCCGTCGACGCTCCGGCGATTTCGAGGTCGGCATGACGAGGGTTACGTCGTACCCCTTTACCGCTCCAACCATCGCCAGCCCGATCCCGGTGTTTCCGGAGGTCGGTTCGACGACCCCGTCGCCCGGCGAGAGTTCCCCCCGCGCCTCGGCGGCTTCGACCATGAACACTGCCGGGCGGTCCTTCGCGGACCCGCCGGGGTTGCGCGATTCGAGTTTCGCGGCGACGGTCGTCCCCACCGGCGAGTCGACCCGCACGAGCGGCGACCCGAGCGTCTCCAACACATCGTCGTCCATGATCTGCTTCTCACGGCCGCGTCGGGAAAAGCGACCGGGAACACGGCAAAGTGGGTCGGTCCCGATCGATGCGAGGGTCACGAACGTGACGGATAGCCATGCTCTTGTGATAGCCGCGCGGAAGGGAACGATATGAACGATATCGAGATCGACGAGGTCGCAACGCCGACGCTCTCGGAGCCGGTCCTCATCGAGGGGCTCCCGGGCGTCGGGCACGTTGGAAAGCTCGCGGCCGAACACCTGCTTGAGGAGTTCCAAAGCGAACTCGTTCGACGCGTCTACACGACGGTGTTCCCCCCACAGGTGAACATCGACGAGGACGGCGTCGCCGAGTTGACGTGTGCGGAGTTTCACGCGGTGAGCGCCGGGGATGCGGATCTGCTTGTGTTGACCGGCGACCATCAGGCGGGAACCAACGAGGGACACTATCGGCTCACCACGGCGTTCCTCGACATCGCCGAGGAGTTCGGGACGACCCGCGCGTTCGCGCTCGGCGGCGTCCCCACCGGCGAGCTCATCGACGAATACACCGTCCTCGGTGCCGTCGCGGACGGGTCGCTTAAACCAGAGCTGGAGGAGGCTGACGTCGAGTTCCGACCGGACGAACCGGCCGGGGGGATCGTCGGCGTCTCCGGGCTGATCCTCGGGCTTGGCGGTCGTCGAGGCTTCGAGGCGGCGTGTCTGATGGGCGAGACCAGCGGCTACCTCGTCGACCCCAAAAGCGCCCGGGCGGTGCTTGAGACGCTCGAATCGCTGCTCGATTTCGAGGTCGATTACGCCAGCCTGGAGGACCGCGCCGAGGAGATGGAGGAGGTGATCGGGAAGATCCGCGAGATGCAGGAGGGCCCGAGCGTCCCCGATGACGAGCTTCGATATATCGGCTGAACGCTGTCGAGCCGCGCGGTTCAGCCAGGATCGCGGATCGACGCCAAATCGGGGACGCCGAAACCACCGGCTCCGGTACAGCTAAATCGGGTCGACGATCAACGATCGTGTATGACCGAGGTTCGGATCGCCGGTGTCGGGCTCACCCGTTTCGGCCGTCACCCGGATCGAACGGGACGAGATCTCTTCGCCGAGGCGGCGCTTCGGGCGTTCGAGGACGCTGCGGTACCGCGCGCGGACCTCGAGGGGCTCAACTACGGCAACTTCATCGGCGCGCTCGCCGAGGGACAGGGCCACCAAGCCCCGCTGATGGCGGAAGCCGCCGGGCTCCGCTGTCCAGCGACCCGCTACGAGGAGGCGTGTGCCTCTGCCGGTGTCGCCGTCCGCGAGGCCGTCAGGACCGTTCGTAGTGGGGAGGCGGACGTCGTGCTCGCCGGTGGGATGGAACGGATGACGCACGTCGATACCCCGACGACGACCCGTGGGCTGGCGACCGCCGCGGACGACCTCTTCGAGGTCCGCTCGGGCGTGACGTTTCCCGGCGCGTACGCGCTCATGGCGCGCGCATACTTCGACGCCTTCGGGGGCGACCGAACCGACCTCGCACACATCGCCTCGAAGAACCACGCGAACGCGGTCGACAACGAGTACGCGCAGTATCGGCGCGAAGTCTCCATCGAGGACGCGTTGGACGCACCGCCGGTCGCGACCCCGCTACACCTTTTCGACGCGTGTCCGATCACCGACGGGGCGAGCGCCGTCGTCATCGTCTCCGAGTCGTACGCCGAGGAACACGGCCTCGATGCGCCCGTGGCGGTGACCGGGACCGGGCAGGGAACCGATAGGATGGCGCTCGGCGATCGCGAATCGCTCACGGAGACGCCCGCCGCCCGCGACGCGGCGACCGCCGCCTACGAGGAGGCCGGTATCGGCCCGGACGACGTGGACTGCGCGGAGGTCCACGACTGTTTCACCATCGCGGAGGTGTTGGCGATCGAGTCGCTCGGCTTTGCGGAGCCCGGGGAGGGGATCCGTGCGGCCCGCCAGGGGGTCACGACCGCCGACGGCGACCTCCCCGTGAACCTCTCGGGTGGCCTGAAAGCGAAGGGCCATCCGGTCGGCGCGACCGGCGCGGCACAGATCGCGGAGTTGGTCCGACTGCTCCGGGGGGACCATCCGAACAGCGAACACGTCGCCGATGCGACGACGGCCGTCGCACACAACGCTGGGGGCACCGTCGCGAGCGCGGTCGTCCACGTGCTGGAGGTGGCCGAATGAGCAGCTCGAACGCGGGCGAGGGGGACGAGGCCACCCGCTCGGGATTCGACGCATGGATCGACGCGCTCGCCGGCGGCGAGGGCTACTATCTCGAATCACCGTGCGGCCACGGGTCGTTGCCACCTCGGCGTGTCTGTCCGGAGTGCGGCTCCACCGACCTTACCGAGCGACCGCTTCCCGAGACGGGAACGGTGGAGACGTTCACCGTCGTGTCCGTCCCGACGCCGACCTTCGCCGAGGACGCGCCGTATGTAACCGCCATAGCGACCTTCGGGCCGGTCCGGCTTACGGGCGTCCTTCGAGGTGTCGAGCCCGATGACGACGCGATCGACCTCGGGCTGGATGTAACCGTGGGTGTTGAGCGTCGCGAGACGGACGACGAGCGGGTGGTCGTCTTCCGACCGACTGGCTAAGTAGCTGTCAGACAGCCCCTTGCAGTGGCGGCAACTCGTTTTCGATCGACGTGCCGGCTCCGTCAACTACTACCCACGGCGGGTTTCACTCACGGTATGAGTGCTGCCTCGTATCTCCCGTACGCCCTGCTCTCGATGGGTGCATACGCGCTCGTCTCCCCGCTCATGCGGGTTGCAACGACCGGCCCCGACGCCATCCCGAGCGACGTCGCCGTCATCATCACAAACCTGATCTTGGTGGGGCTCGCGGCGAGTATCGTCGTCTACACCGGTCAGGAGGTCTCCGGGACGTTCAGTTCCTCGAAACTACCGCACGTTATCGCGGCCGGTGTTTTCCTCGGGATCGGGATCATCGCGCTCTATCGGGCGCTCGCGTTGGGGCCGGTGAGCGTCGTCACGCCGATCTTCGCGATGTTTCTCGTCCTCTCCTCGGTCATCGGCATCGTCCTCCTCGGCGAGGAGTTCACGCTCCGGAAGGGCGCGGGTATCGTCTTCGCGATGGTCGCGGTCTATCTCGTCTCGGTTGGGTGAGTCGATCGTGGACATGCGCGTGTGTCCGGTGTGTCCAGTGTGTTCCGTGTTCCCCATCCGGAGCCGGTGACCGCTGCCGAATAAGGAAGGTCCTTTTAGCCGGCGCGAAAACGGGTCGTGTTCGCAGTGTCCCGTGTTCCCAACCCCATCCGTCTCCTCGTCCTCTACATCGGTTTCGCGTTGGCCCGCCTCGGGCTGATCGACCGCCACCGTGTGGTACGGACCACGGACCTCGCGTGGCCGCGGATCGTGACCGGCATCGCCCGGATGTCAAAAAACGCCGTCGACGTGGCGATGGTCGGCATCGCCGTTGGGACCAGCGCCGTCGCCGGCGTCGGGTTCGCCGGTCCGTTTTGGGGGCTGGCGTTCGCCATCGGCGGCGGGGTCGCCGGCGGCACCATCGCGCTCGTCTCCCAGCGCTACGGGGCTGAGGCGTTCGACGAACTGGGTGATGCGGTCCGGGCAAGTACGCTCCTCGTCGTCCTGATAAGCCTCCCCGTTACCGTCGTCTTCTGGTTCATCCCCCATGAGCTCATCTCCCTGCTCAGCAGCAACAAGCGCGCGATCGACCTCGGTGCCGAGTATCTCCAGATCGTCGGGCTCGCCGTCCCGCTTGCGGGACTAAACCTCGTCGGCAGCCGGATCCTTGTCGGCTGTGACGACGCCTACACCGCGATGATCGTGCGGGCCGGCGGGGCGATCGCGAACGTGATACTCACCGCGTGGCTCGTGCTTGGACTGGGCTGGGGGGTCGCCGGCGCGGCGGTCGGCACCGTCCTCGCGAACGCCGCCGTGACCGGGTCCTTCGCGCTCGGGCTCGCGTGGGGGCGGCTTCCCGGCGTCGGCGAGTTCCCCGTCCGGATCGACCCGTTCGGCTCGTATCTGAACCCAGGAATGCTCCGTGACCTCGTCGAGATCGGCTTGCCTGTCGGCCTTCGGAACCTCGTCTGGGTGGTCGCGGAGTTCCCGATGCTCGCCATCCTCGACGTCTTCGGCGAGAACACGGTCGCGGCGTTCGTCATCGCCCGGCGCATCTGGGGGATCATGAACACCCCTGGATGGGGCTTCGGGCTCGCCTCCTCCAGCCTCGTCGGTCAGGAGCTCGGTGCGAACGACCCCGAGGAGGCCGAGGCGTACGCCCGTGACATCATCCGGTTCTCGGTCGCCACCTATGTCGTCTCCGCGGCGCTGATCGCGTTCTTCGCGACCGACATCGTGCGGCTCTTCGCGGAAAGCCCGGACAGTCCGGAGGTGCCGATCGCGGTGACGCTCGTCTATGCGGCGTGTTTCGCGGTGATCTTACAGGGCGTCTCCGGCGGTGCCGCCGGGCCGCTCGATGCGGCGGGCGACACGAAGGTGCCGTTCGTGAGCCAGTTTATCGGGATGTTCTTCGTCGCCATCCCGCTCGCGTATATCGGCGCGACGACGCCGCTCGGGCTCTGGGGGTTGTATCTGGCATTCCTCGCGGAGACGAGCGTCCCGGCGGCGATCAACTACTGGCGGTTCCGCTCGGGCAAGTGGAAGGCGATAAGCGAGGCGTATCGTCCGGACGCGGCGACCGGTGACTGAGATGCGAGCGAGGATCCCCATCTCGTTGCGGATATCGTAACGTCGCTGCGCTGGGTGTTCACGGGGCTGCATAGCTTCCGGCGGCCCCCAGCCGGGAGATTCAAGGTCGTTCCCCGCACCCTCTCTGACGATGCGTCAGGACCACCTCATCACCGCGACACAGCTCTCGCGTGATGACATCGAGGCGGTGCTCGACCGGGCCCGCGAGATCGCGGCCGACCCCGCCGCGTTCACCGACCGACACGCCGACACGGTGCTCGCGCTCTGTTTTTTCGAGCCGAGCACGCGAACCAAGATGAGCTTCGACACGGCGGCCAAACGGCTCGGCGCGAATACCATCGACATGGGGACCGTGGAGTCCTCCTCGGTGACGAAAGGCGAATCGCTCGCGGACACCGTCCGCGTCATCGAGGGCTACGCCGACGCGATCGTGCTCCGCCATCCGAGCGAGGGCGCGGCGACGCTCGCTGCCGAGTTCGTCGACGTGCCGGTTATCAACGCTGGCGATGGGGCGGGACAACACCCCTCACAGACGTTGCTTGACCTTTATACCGTCCGGGAGAACCACGGGCTCGACGGACTCACCGTCGGGATCATGGGCGATCTGAAGTACGGGCGCACGGTTCACTCGCTGGCGGCGGCGCTCACGAACTTCGAGGTCAATCAGCACTTCATTAGCCCCGAGTCGCTCAAACTTCCCCGGTCGGTCAGGTTCGACCTGCATGAAGCGGGCGCACAACTGCGTGAGCACACGGACTTGGAGGACGTGCTCCCTGAGTTGGACGTGCTTTACGTGACCCGCATTCAAAAGGAGCGGTTCCCCGATGAGAACGAATACCACCGAGTCGCCGGCCAGTATCGGATCGATGCGGAGACGCTCGCGGCTGCACGCGAGGAGCTCACGGTGATGCACCCGCTTCCCCGCGTCGACGAGATCGCGGCCGATGTGGACGCCTCCGGTCACGCGCGGTACTTCGAGCAGGCGCACAACGGCGTCCCGGTCCGGATGGCGCTTTTAGATACCTTACTGCAGGGGGCACAATGAGCGACCACGAACTGCGCGTCTCGAAGATCCGCGACGGAACCGTCATCGACCACGTCGAGGGTGGACAGGCGCTGAACGTCCTCGCGATCCTCGGGATCGACGGCTCCGAAGGACTCGGCGTCTCCATCGGGATGAACGTCCCCTCGGACCGGCTCGGTCGCAAGGACGTGGTGAAAGTCGAGGGGCGTGAGCTCTCCTCCTCGGAGGTCGACGTGCTCTCGCTCATCGCCCCTGAGGCGACGATCAACATCATTCGTGAGTTCGAGGTCGTCGAGAAGAACCGGGTCGTTCGCCCCGAACAGGTGGCGGGCGTGCTCTCATGTCCGAATCGCAACTGTATCACCAACGCCGGGGAGCCGGTCGAGACGGAGTTCGCGGTGGTCGGGAACGGCGTTCGGTGTGGCTACTGCTCGACGATCATCCGTGACGACCTCGCCGACCACATCGACGTGTGATCGGCGGACCGATCGGGGTCGTGGTCGGCGGTAGTTTTTAGCCGTCCCCGGTCGCATATGACGGTATGAGCAAGAAGGCAAAGCTCGTCCTCGTCCTGTCGCTCGTCGTCCTCGCGTACTTCCTCCTCGCCGGCGACAAGGAGCCGGTAGAGGTCGAGTAACCGAGGTCACCTCGTCCGCACCCGTATCGCTCGGCGATCGCCGAACCACCGCGGCCTCATGCCCGCGCTTTTATGATCCGCACCCGTAGCGACGGGTATGTACGGTGTCGTTACGCGAAACGCCGACGAGGTCGACATGGACCCGTTCGACCTCGGATTCTTTGAGGTCAAAGACGTCACGGGGCGCGCGGCCGCGCCGCTTCCGAACGCGGTCAACATGGTGTCGTGTTTCGGGGACAACGCGGCCGCGGGGGAGAACGCCGACCTCGTGCCGGTGAACGAACGGGGTGAACCGGCCAATCGCGACCGGAAGTACTTCGATTGGGCGTACGTCTGTCCGACTCATCCGGAGTACCGTGCCGGGCTGTTGGAGATCGTCGAGGATTGTGCCGCGGTGAACCGGGACGTGCGCCTCGACGATGTGGGCTTTCCACGGGAGGGGTACTGCCGATGTGAGCGCTGTCGGGAGCGCTTCGCCGGGAGCGACCACGAGGAGTGGGCCGACTGGCGTGCCGCCGTGATCTCCGAGTTCGTCGCCGAGGCGGCCGATCGGATCCCCGGTCGAACGCTCCTGACGCTGTATCCCGACCCGTACCCGGGTCACCTCCGTGCGCGTGCCGGCCTCGATATCGACGCGCTGGCGGACCATGTCGACGAGTTCGTCGTTCCCGTATATGATTTAGATTACGGGACGACCTACTGGTTGGAGTCCATTGCCAGGGGGTTCCGATCGCGGCTCGGGGGCGATTACGACGTCCACGGCGCACCGCCCGAGACGCCGTTCTCCATCGAACTCTATGCGGTGAACGTCGACGTCGACAACTTGATCCACGCGACGGAGGTCGCGGAAACCTACGCGAAGGACGTCCTCTTCGGCTACGACGCGAGCAACGCGGCCGCGGCGCTCCGTCGGAAGGCCGCCGACGCACGGGAGGGGAAGGTTCACCGACCGGAGTGATCGTAGACTGCGAGGGTTTGGGTGCTCGCGAGTCCAATAGCAGCCCTCAGTGGACGGTTCGCTCGTCGGAGGTATCGATCTCCTCTATCGGGTCGGCGTTGCCGAAGTCGGGCGTCGGCCCGTCGGTGGGGGCGGCCCACTCGATGGCGTTACAGAGCACCCGCTGGACGTCCTCATCGTGGTAGACCGGATAGGTCTCGTGGCCCGGGCGGAAGTAGAACACGTTGCCCGCGCCGCGTCGATAACAACACCCCGAGCGGAATATCTCGCCGCCCTCGAACCAGGAGGAGAAGACGAGCGTATCGGGTTGAGGGATGTCGAACCGCTCGCCGTACATCTCCGTCTCCTCGAGTTCGATGTACTCGCCGATCCCCTCGGCGATCGGATGGCCGGCCTCGACGACCCAGAGACGCTCGCGTTCGGCCGCCTCGCGCCACTTTAACGAGCAGGTCGTGCCCATCAGTCGAGTGAAGATCTTCGAGTAGTGGCCCGAATGGAGGACGAGCAGTCCCATCCCGTCGAGGACGTGTTCGTGAACGCGGTCGACGACCTCGTCGCGGACCTCGTCGTGTGCGGCGTGTCCCCACCAGGTGAGCACGTCGGTCTCCGCGAGGACCTCCTCGGTCAGCCCGTGGTCGGGACCCTCATCGAGCGTCGCCGTCCGAACCTCGTGGCCGGCGGCCTCGAACACCTCGGCGAGCTGGGCGTGGATACCGTCCGGATACACCTCCGCGACCACCTCGCTTTCGCGCTCGTGACGGTACTCGTTCCAAACAGTTACTCGGACCATAGTGAAGGTTTTGGGCAGCGGGATATAAATATGGGCCTCCCGGCTGGCTACCTCTTGAGACGCCCGTATGTGAGTGCCGTCAGCGGGACGTTGATGCCCATCGACGCCATACTATTCGTCGTGAACACACACGACGCGACGACCCACGAGGAGCCCCCCGAGCGTCGATTCACCGGGCCGTGGCTTCGGATCCTCGTCGCCGCGGTTGTCGGCTGGAGCCTCCTGTACGGTCTCGATCAGCTGCTGTTTGCGCCCGCGACGCCGGCGGGGGCCGTGGTCGGCTTCGGACACGCCTATATCCTCGCGCCGCTCGTCACCGCCGCGATCCTGCTCGATTCGCTCTCGCTCGCCGAACGGGGGCTTGCGGATCTGGGCTTATTTAAGTGGCTATACGGCCTTATCGCGCTCTTCGCCCCGCCGATAGCGGTTCTCTACTACCTCCACCGCGAATGGTTAAAACCCGAGAATCCGGACCTCCTTGGAGCGATCTGATGTCGGGGACGGTCACCTCGCTGGTGACGGCACCCGAAGCCGGTGCCGACCCAGTCAAACGGGAGCAGGTCGAGGTCGTCGCCGCCGGCGTCGCGGGCGACCGATACTGTACGAGCGATGCCGGCGGCGGGGGCGGACACTTCGCGCTCGACGCCTGTGCGGTAACGCTCGTCGCCGCCGAGGCGCTCGATGTGGTTCGGGAGGAGACGGGCATCGACGTCTCCGACGGCCGCCATCGGCGAAACATCGTCGTCAGAGGCTTCGGGGAGGGGATGGACGACCTGCTTGAGGCGACCGTCGCGATCGGCGACGCACGCGTACGCCCCACACGGCGAAGACCGCCGTGCGCCCACGTCGAGCAGCTCGCGGGCGCGGACGGGCTCGCGAGTGCACTTTCGGGCCGTGGTGGGCTCTGCTGTACGGTCATCGAACCGGGGAGGGTGGCCGTGGGCGACGGTGTTCGGATCGTCGAGCCGGATCCCGAAACCGCGGGGGCGGCGATCGCCGAACGGCTCCGTAGGAAGGCTGAAAGCAGCAGGGAGGCCGAAAGCAGCAGGGAGGCCGAAAGCAGCAAGAAGACCGAGAGCAGCAGGAAGACCGAAACCAGCAGGAAGACCGAAAGCCACGACTGATCCCCCTTACCCGGTCTCTAACACCTCGACGAGATTCCCCTCGGGATCGCGTACGAACAGGATCGTCGTTCCGCTCTCGGTCGTTTGGGGCTCGCTGATGGTCTCGACCTCCGGGTCAAGGGTCGCGTAAAACGCATCGAGGTCGTCGACGGCGAACCCGAAGTGGACTGCGCCGGGACGATCGAGCGTGACGGTCGGCAGCGGTTCGCCCTCCGGCTCGTACTCGACGAGTTCCAGACGGACGCCGTCGGCATCGAGATGCGCGAATCGTCCCGATGCCTCGGGGACGCCGACGCCCTCCGCGAACGCCTCTCCACCCACGGTAAACTCCGCAAGGACCTCGAAACCGAAGGTATCGGTATAAAAGGATACGGCACGGTCAAGGTCCGCGACGGTGATCCCGACGTGATGGGCCGACGGGGACGTCGTTACGTCGCGTCCGGGGCTTGGCGGGGTGCTCATGGTCGTCGATCTCTCGGAGGTATCAAAGCGATTCCGGCCGACATGCGATACTTAAACCGCTCGCGTGAACAGGGACGATACGCGGACGGGACGAACCGGACCGAAACGTCCTTTCGAGATGCGGGCAAGCGATATGTATGCACGTCGTCGTCAACGCCGCACAGAGCGTCGACGGAAAGCTGTCCACCCGCCGCCGCACACAGCTTCGGATCTCGGGACCTGAGGACTTCGACCGTGTCGACCGGATCCGCGCGGCCGCCGACGCGGTCTTGGTGGGGATCGGCACGGTCCTCGCCGACGATCCGAGCCTCACGGTGAAAGAGGAGCCGCGTCGCGTGAGCCGGCTCCAGAACGGTCGTCCCGGGAATCCTGCCCGCGTCGTGGTCGACTCACGGGCCAGAACCCCGACCGATGCGGCCGTTCTCGATGAGGCGGCCGAGACGTTCTTGCTGGTGTCTGAAACCGCGACACCCGATCGCCGGGATGCCCTCGAGGCGACCGGTGCGACGGTCATCGTCGCCGGCGAGGAGCGTGTCGACCTCGAAGCCGGTTTCACCGAACTCTCGGAGCATGGTGTCGATCGACTGATGATCGAGGGCGGTGGCGAGGTGATCCACTCCTGTTTCGCGGCGGGGCTCGTTGACGAACTCGACGTGTACGTCGGATCGCTCGTCATCGGCGGACGGGACGCGCCAACGCTCGCGGACGGCGACGGGTTTATCGAGGCGTTTCCACGGCTGGAACTCGTCGGGGTCGAGCGGCTCGATGACGGGGTCGTCCTCTCATATACCGTCGGTGGGACACGATAGTGGGGTGGCAAAGGGAGAAACGGAGGTATGGCGAACCGGAGAGACAGAGGTACGGCGAATCGGCGCAGCGGTGAAGCGAGGCAGCGGCGCAGCGTTGGACCGGTTAACTGGCGGCCCGACTGAGGGGGCCGGTTGCCCTATTCCCCCGGAACGGCGCGGGAGACCACGTCCTCGTCGGCGGGGTTCGAAGCGTCGTATTTCGCGACGAGTCCATCGAGGCGTTCCGGGTCATCGGCCCCCGGCAGCCGCTCGGTCGCCGTGGTCGAGGCCGCATCGACGTCGAGGACCCCGGCGACGTGATCGGCGACCGCTTCGGCCATGAGCCGATAGGTGGTGAGCTTTCCGCCGACGACGCTACAGCAGTTCTCGATGCCATCACCGGCGTGATCCAGCAGGAAAAAGCCCCGTGAGATCCCACGCTCGGCCCCGGTGCCGGAGTCGCGGCTCCCGCGGGAGGACTCATCGGGCGCATACAGCGGACGGACGCCCCAGTAGGTTCGCGCGGCGGTGCGATCCGACAGCGAGGGGAGCATGGCCGCACACTCCTCGAACATTCGGTCGACCTCCCACGCCTCACGGTCGTACTCGTCGGGGTCCTCGACAGCGATGCTCGTCGTCCCGAGGATCACCTGCTCATCGTGCGGGATCACGATGTCGCCGTCGTCAGGATCCCGGCACCGGTTGAGAACCGGTCCGAGTTCGTCGTAATCGACGCCGACCATCACGCCCTTCGTCGGGCGCATCTCGACCTCGACGCCGAACATCGACGCGCACTCGCCCGCCCACGCCCCGGTCGCGTTCACGACGTATTCCGGAACGATGTCGTCGTTGAGGTCTCCGCCGACGGATACGCGGCTGATATCGCCGTCCTCGACGGTGATGTCCTCGACTGGCGCGTGTGTCTCGATCCGTGCCCCGTGCGCCGCGGCGCTCTCGGCGTTCGCCGCCACCAGCCGTGAGGGATAGATGACGCCGTCGGGGACGACCATCGCGCGGACGACGTCATCGGAGAGCTCCGGGACCCGCTTACGTGCCGTCTCCCCGTCGATGACGGTCGCGTCGATCCCGTGCTCGCGGCATCCCTCGAGTTTCGCCTCGAAGTACGCCGGGGCATCCGATTCGAGTTGGATAAAGAGCCCGCCGCTATCACGGATGCACTCTCCAGCGATCTCCCGGACGATCTGGTTTTCGGCGATGCACTCCGCCGCGCCCTCCGGGTCGGACTCGGCGTAGCGTGCGCCGCTGTGCAGCAGGCCGTGTGATCGTCCCGTGGTGCCACCGCCCAATCCGGTGCGCTCGACGAGGGTTACGTCGATCCCCCGTGCGGCGAGGTCGCGGGCTGTTCCGACGCCGGTGCCGCCGCCGCCGATGACGAGTACGGTCGTGTGGTGTGTCATTGATCCATCCCCTCCGTGCACACGCGAGGCCCGCCAGATCGACCGTCGTATCGACTGACAAGGCGGTGCCGGAAGCTAACATCCTTAGGGTCCGAACGAACAAAAGCCCCTGCCTCGTGGCGACCGTGGTCACGCGGCCGACCACGTTCGACGCCGACCCCGGCACGGCCCCGCTACCGACCCCGCCACCGTCGTCGTTCAGTAGACCTATCACTTTACCGCCCGGGGTCGTGTGTATGATGACACACGAACCAGCCGGTTCCCCGGGCGGTTCCCGGTTCGCGTACGACCCGCCGACCATTCGACATGGGGCCGGTGCAGTCGAGCATCTCGCTCACGAAATGGAGGCGATCGGGGCGGAACGCGCCATCGTCGTCACCGGTCGAACCGTTGGCGAGCGTGAGGCGGTGATAGACCCGATCCGTGCGGCCCTTGGCCCGCGCCTCGCGGAGGTCCGTGCGGAAACGACCCCAAAAAAGCGGCTCGCGGAGGTTGCCGCCTGCGCGACGGCTGCCGCGTCGAATGGGGCGGACGTGCTCGTCGCCGTCGGCGGCGCGAGCAGCCTCGACGTCGCCCGCGCGGCGAGCGCGGTCGGAAGCCGGGATCTCGAAAGCTTGCGCGAGGGATTGCGTGCACACGGGGCGATCGCCGTCGACGACGATCCCTTACCGATAATCGCCGTCCCGACGACGCTCGCCGGTGGAAGCCTTTCGATGCTCGCGGGGGTGAGCGCTGCCCCCGAGGGCCCCCATGGGGAACTCGACGGCGGAAGCGTCGGGGACCCCCGGCTCATGCCGGCGGCGGTCTGTTATGATCCCGAACTCGTCGCGATGACCCCGAATCCGATCCTCGTCGGCTCGGCCATGAACGGGTTTTCGAAGGGCCTCGAAACCCTGTATTCGAGCGCCGGCACGCCCGTCACCGATGCGACCGCGAGCCGTGGCCTCTCGTTGCTCGCCGCTGAGCTTCCCGCGCTTGGGAACGATGACCAGGAGCCGAACTGGGATCGGCTCCTCCAGGGGGTCGCGCTCGCACAGTACGGGACGACGCGGGCGGACGGAACGACCTTCTCGGTCGTCCACGCGCTCGGACACGCGCTCCGTGTCCATACGGGCGTCCAGCTCGGAGTCGCCCACGGGGCCGTCGCCGAGCACGCCCTCGCGTGGATGTTCGGGGAGATCGATGGTCGTCGGGACCTCCTCGCGTCGGCGCTCTGTTCGGGGACGCCCGCCGATCCCGGGGCGGCGGTCGTCGATGGCGTCGGGGAGCTTCGCTCGGCGCTCGGGCTGCCGGATGGGTTGCGATCGGTCGAGGGTGTGGAGCGCGACGTGCTTGATGCCGTCGCGCGGACCGCCGCGGAGGGTTTCCTCGGCTCGAATGCGCCCCCCGCACCCGGTGTGGACGCGAG
>PWGU01000086.1 GCA_003554605.1 Halorubrum sp. | reverse complement strand
GGCGGGCCACCGGCGATCCGGATACCGGGGAGGCGATAAGTGACGGCGGAAACGACGACGGGTCGAAAGGGTAAGGTCCTTATTCCGTCGGTGTCATCTCGAAAACGAGCGCGAGTGGTCTAGTGGCAGGACCTGAGCCTTCCAAGCTCATGGCCCGGGTTCAAATCCCGGCTCGCGCACTCCCTTCGGTCGTTTGCGAGCCGAACCTTCGCTCGTTTCACTCGCGAAGATCCCGGCTCGCACAGACGCCCCTCGGACCTTTTCGACCCGTACCTTCGCTCGCTCCGCTCGCGAAGATCCCGGCTCGCGCACCTTTTTATCCCCTGTCACGAATGACGATCCACCCGTGACCTCCCGACTCGCCGCGGCGATGGGCGTCTTCCTCCTCGGCGTCCTCGCGGACATGGCCTCGACGTACGTCGCCATCACGTCCGCGGGGTTCATCGAGGGGTCGCCCGTCGGCGCTGCGTTCATCACCCGTTACGGGCCGCTCCCCGGGATGGTGCTCACGAAGTTGGTCGGGATGGTCGTCATCGGCGTGCCCGTCGCGCTGGCGGGGGGGAGCCGCCGGATCGTGGCGGTGGCGATGTTCGGCGGCGTCGGGGCCCTCTCGCTTCTCGCGGCCCTCAGAAATACGCTGCTCGTGATCGGCGTCTGGTGAAAGGAACCAAGGGGGGACCGGATGGCCGTCCGCCACGGTGGATTCGGGGACGAACGCCGGTTACGTCTTATTCGGGGTCGAACGTCCTAAGGACGCCCGCGAGCGCGGCACCAAGCTCCTCGAAGCGATCGATATCCATCGCGTCCGCCGTGACCCACACGCCGTGATCGTTCGCGATGACCCGCGTCAGGTAGCCGTTCTCGAAGACGCGGACCGTGAACCGATACGAGCCGAGCTGCGTGCCGGTGTAGAGCGACTGTGATCGGAAGCCCTGCCGCTCCATCTCCGCGAAGCCGACGAGGTCGGCGGTTTGATCCAGGTCGCTGCGAAGGTAGAGCTGTTCGAAGTCGTCCTCGGTGAAATACGTGATGCTCCGGATCTCATCGCCGGCCGTCGTCCGCGCCGCGCTGCACAGTTCGTCGCGATGCGTTTCCGACAACTCTGACATGAGCTACCTTTCGGCGCTCTCCTACATGATTTTACTGGTGGGATCGGTTCGGTCCCCTGCGGCGCACCCCAGCGATGGCGAGGCCCCGAGGACCGTTCATAAGGGACAGAGTTTAGCGATGGCCCTGAGTCATGCCGGCTATGGCCGATCCCGACGACGTCTGTGTCCTCCTGCCGACGCTCGATGAGGCGGCGACGGTCCGCGAGGTGGTCGACGACTTCCGCGATGCCGGTCTAGGAAACGTGCTCGTCGTCGACGGCGGGTCGACCGATAAGACCCGGAAGATCGCCCGTGAGGCGGGCGCACGGGTGATCAGACAGTCCGGACAGGGAAAGGGGCAGGCGGTTCGTGAGGCGGTCCGTGACCACATCGACGCGCCGTACGTCCTGATGGCCGACGCCGATCTGACCTACGACGCGGACGATGCGGACGCGATGCTCGAACCGCTCCGTTCGGGCGCCGCCGAACACGTCATTGGCGACCGCTTCGCCGACATTCGTCCCGGGGCGATGACCCGATTCAACCAGTTCGGCAACCGGCTCATCAACCTCACGTTCAGGCTGGTCCACGGCCGGGGATACGGGGATATCCTCTCGGGCTACCGGGCGTTCACCCGCGAGTCGTTCCTCCGGATGAATCTCACCGCGGACGGGTTCGGCATCGAGACGGAGATGGCCGTCGAGTGCGTGAAAAACCGCACCAGTGTCGAGGTCGTACCGATCACCTACCGGCCGCGGCCGGACGGCTCGGCGACCAACCTCCATCCGATCCGCGACGGCGGGGTGATCTTCCTTGAGATCTACCGGAAGGCCAAGACCAACAACCCGCTTTTTTATTTCGGAAGCATCGGCGCAGCCTCGACGGCGGCCGGCCTCGTGATGACCGTCTACGTGTTGTACCGGTGGGTCGTCATGGGGGTTGGCCACGAGATCATCGCCGTCGGGGCCGCCGGCGCCACGATTCTCGGGATCCAACTGCTCATCTTCGGCGTGCTCGCCGACATGATCCTCACCCTCCATCGCGAAGGACTCGCCCACCGTGAGCGTGTCTCCGGGGAGGGGACGCCACATCGGCGTGCCGACAGCGGTGTTACTGACGGGGACGAAGGCGGACATGCTGACGGGGACGAACGCGGACATGCTGACGGGGACGAACGGAACGCCTCCGGCCGGTCGCGGAGCTGAATCCGTCTTCTTCCGACCCAACACACCGGGTCGACGGAGCCCCCGAACCGGGCCGGGCCCGACCGATGGTTTATATTTGCCCCCGAACACGGTGGCGCATGGACGAGAAACGGTTCGTTATCACCCTCTTCGGCCTGGCGGTCGCCGTCATCGTCGGCTACATCGCCTATCGGTTCGTCGCCGCGCTCACCGGGGCCGTCTTTTTATATTACTCCACGCGCCGGTTTTATTACGCCCTCGCCCGGCTTCGGCTCCCCGCCCGGCTTCGTGCGGCTGCCGCCATCTCCGTCATCGGCCTTCCGCTGATCCTGCTTTTGAGCTACACGCTCGTGCTGATCGTGCTTGAGGCACGCCGATTCATCGAACAGTATCCCGTCGCGGAGTCGGTTGGGACCGAGGTGCCGTGGGTTGAGGGGCTCGCGGACCTCTCGGAGCCGACCGTCGACGGGCTCATCGGGACCTATCGCGAGGGTGGGTTCGACCCGCTCATCGAACTGCTCTCCGAGCACGCGGCGCTGCTCACCTCCACGGTCACCGGCTTCCTGTTGAACGTGCTCATCGCCGTCATCGTCACCTACTACCTGCTGCTGGACGGTTCCCGCTTCCACGACTGGCTGTTGAGCTTCGATGACGAGGCGATCGTCCGCGAGTATCTAGAGGCAGCCGACGCGGAGCTGGAGGCGGTTCTGTACGGCAACCTCCTCAACGTCATCGCCATCTCGCTCATCGCGGTCGCGACCTACAGCGGATACAACCTCGTCGCGCCCGCGGGAGCGACCGTCCCGTATCCCGCCGTCGCGGGTGCGCTCACCGGCATCGCCAGCCTCATTCCGGTGATCGGGATGAAGATCGTCTACATTCCGCTCGCGGCGGCCGCGGCGACCCCGGCCGTACTGGCGAACGACCTCACGGCGCTTTTGTACGTCGGCGTGTTCGTCGCGGTCGTCGTCGTGGTCGTCGATACGATCCCCGACATCGTCCTCCGGCCGTACTTCAGCGGGAAGACGACCCACGTTGGACTGCTGATGTTGGCGTACGTGTTCGGGCCGGTCGTGTTCGGCTTCTACGGGCTCTTTTTGGCGCCCATCATCCTCGTGGTGGCGCTCACGTTCGCGTATACCGCGCTTCCGCAGCTGCTCGGGGTCGAGACCGAGGATCCCGAAAAGCGGGTGGGACCGAACCAGTACCGCCTCGACGAGTTCTGATCCCGGCACGCCGAATCGGGGGCTGGCGGCCCCCCGACCCGATCACGCCTCGTTACACTCGGCGAGCCACTCGTTGGCCCACGACCCGATCTCCTCGAAGACCGGCGCGAGCGACTCCCCCTTCTCGGTGAGGCTGTAGTACGTCGCGACCGGGGCGTCCTCCTCCATTCGGCGGGCGACAAAGCCCGTCTCCTGGAGGTCATCGAGGACGCGGGAGAGCGTCCGCGCGTTCGCGTCCGTCTCGCGCTTGAGTTCGTTGAACCGGCGCTCCCCGTTCTGCAGTTCGTGGAGCACCACGAGCCGCCACCGCGATCCGATCTGGTCTATCGAATCGACGATCGGACAGGGTGTGTCACCGATATGGGAGTGTGAGCCGTCGTCGTCGGCCGATCCAACGTCGACACCGTGTTCCGTGAGTTCCTGGGAGGACATTGAGGTTACCTGCTTATATTTTTATCCGGGAACCGATATATAGGTTACGCTCGTATATGTGGTTACACAATGATAGCTGAATTACTCACGATACCGCTGCAGTTCGACACCACACTCTCCGGGGAGCTGTTCCTCGTTGGACGACTGCTGTTCGGCGGTGTGCTCGCGTTTATGGGGCTCAATCACTTCCTCGACGTCGATACGATGGCGGGCTACGCGGAGTTTAAGAGGTTGCCGGCACCGCGCTTCTCCGTCATCGCCTCGGGCGTCCTCCTCGTTTTAGGGGGAGTGGGAGTCGCAATCGGGCTTTACCCCGTGCTGGCCGCCGGTGGATTGGCGGTCTTTCTGCTCGTCTCCGCGGTGACGATGCACGACTTCTGGGCGGTCGATGACCCCGAACAGCGCCAGTCGGAGCTCACCGGGTTCCTCAAGAACGTCTACGGGGCAGGTGCCGCCTTCGCGCTTCTCGCGATTGGCGGGACGAGTTGGCCGTACGCGGTCGGCATCGGCCTCTTTTAAGACTGTACTCCCACCGCCAATGAGCCGCCCACAGAACTAACCGATACCTCCACGAATCGACCCATACCCATGAGCGACGCCCCACCGACCACCGGCTTGCACCACGTGACGAACATCTGTACTGACATGGATGCGACCGTCGCCTTTTATGAAGACGTCCTCGGCTGGCACACCGTCAAACGGACCCAGAACTACGACGACCCGGGGACCCCGCATTACTACTTTTCGCCCACGCCGACCGGCGAGCCTGGGACGACTGTCACTTACTTCGAGTATCCCGGCTCCCACGGGGCACCCGGACCGGGCGCGAGCCACCACTTCGCGTTCGGGGTCGAAGACGAGGAGCGCTTGGAGGAGTGGCGCGAGCACCTCCTCGGGCACGACGTCAACGTCTCGACGGTGAAAGACCGGACGTACTTCAAAAGCATCTACTTCACCGACCCCGACGGGCTCGTCTTCGAGTTGGCGACGGAGGGTCCCGGCTTCACCCACGACGAGGAGGAGCCCGGCAGCGCGGAGATCGACCCGTTCGCGAGCGAGGGCGAGCGGTGAGATCCGGCGAGCCCGACGCGTTCGGGTCCCCCTATCGACTGCTCTCGACGGCGGTCACGCCGCGACCGATCGCCTGGGTCTCCTCACGCGGCCCGGCCGGCGAGAACCTCGCGCCCTACAGCTTTTATACGGTCGCCGCGGTCGACCCGCCGACGGTGCTTTTCGCGCCCGTCTCGACCGCCGAGGCTCCGAAGGACAGCCTCGCAAACGCGCTGGCGACGGAGGCGTTCGTGGTCAACGTCGTCACCGAGGACCTCGTCGAGGAGATGAACGCCTCGAGCGCGACGCTTGCGGCGAGCGAGAGCGAGTTCGATCACGCCGGCGTCACCGCCGTTGCGGCGGCACGTATCGACGCCCCTCGCGTCGCCGAGGCGGCCGTCAGCCTGGAGTGTACCCTCACGGAGGCGATCCCGGTCGGCGGATCGACGGTCGTGTTAGGGGAGGTCGTCTACGTCCACGTCGACGACGAAGTGTTGACGGATGGGAAGATCGACATCGATCGGCTGGAGACCGTGGGTCGGCTCGCGGGGAACCGGTACGTCAGCACCGATGAACGGTTCTCGATCGAACGGCCACCGTGACCGGCCTCACGCCTCCCGTCGATCGAATCGACCCTCCTCCAATAACCGGACGAAGCGCTGAAGCGCCCGCTCACAGACTGGAACGTACGCCGCAGCGGGAAGCGGGACCTCGATGACGACACGACAGCGACCCGGCTCGCCGGCGTACGTGTCGACCCGATGTCCGGTTGCCGGAACTCCGGCGACGGTCCAGTCCCAGCGCCGACCGTTGAACGCGGTCACGCGGAATGGAACCCACCCACATCCGACCCGCACGCGGCCGCGGGTCCCGCTCCTGATGTAGCGATCCTCGCTCTCGACGCCGCTGATCGACGGGCTCCACGTCGGCCACGCCCGGCTGTCACGGAGCGCCTCCGCGGCGACGTCCGGTTCGATGGCGACATCGCGGGCGACCTCGATGGACCGGCCGACGCGCGTCACCGTCACGGTTGGCTCGGTGGAGTTCACGACGGATCTACGGCCGCAACCCTCAAAAGGTGACCGTTCATCGGAGATACCACGACAGTGCCGCAAATCCGTCGATATGAGGGCCGGCCAGGTGGTCGATCCGCGGAGAACTAATATGATATTATGACTCAATATCATCCCCGCCGAAGGGTTAATACATCGGTCCGCGCTACCCTGTCTCAACATGGCTACCAACGACCGCGATACGATGAAGGACGTCTCACACACAGGACCGAACGGCACGTCCGCGAAGGCCGTCTGGGAGCGGGGACGAAAACCCGAACTCGAAGAGGAGTGATCGATCCCGGCCGGACGATCGACCGGCACCGGTAACGTTCTCATTCTCCTTATCGATCCGTCCGGAGCGACCCGCTCGCGTCATGATCCATTCTCCCGGTTGATAGTTACGGCCGTGAGTTTAACCGGGATGCCGGCGCAGCCTCGAATATGATCGAGGTGCGGGGGTTAAACAAACGGTACGGCGGGTTCACAGCGGTCGCCGACAGCTCGTTCGCCGTCGCCGAAAGTGAGGTGTTCGGTATCGTCGGCCCCAACGGCGCGGGAAAGACGACGACCCTCAAGATGCTCGCGGGGCTCATCGAGCCGACGGGCGGACACGCGGAGGTGGCCGGCTTCGATTCGATGGACCCGCAGATGCGCCACCGGCTCGGCTTTCTCCCCGAGGAATCCCCCCTGTACGAGGAGATGACCCCACGGTCGTATCTCCGATTTTTCGCCGACCTATACGACGTCCCCCGGGAGGTCGCCGACGAGCGCGTCGGCGAGACCCTCGACCGGCTTTCGCTCGACCACCGCGACCGCCGGCTGGGCGACATGTCGAAGGGGATGAAACGGAAGGTCGCCATCGCCCGCTCGCTGGTGAACGACCCGGACGTCGTGATCTACGATGAGCCCGCCTCCGGGCTCGACCCGGTGACGACGAACACCGTCCTCCAGTTCACCCGTGAGCTTCGTGCGGAAGGGAAAACCGTCGTCTTCTCCGCACACAACCTCCACCACGTCGAATCGGTCTGTGACCGCGTCATCATCATGAACGAGGGGGAGATCGTCGCGCGCGGCAGCGTGGAGGGGATTCGCGAGCGCCACGGGGAGACCTCCTATACGGTGTTCACCGACGTGCCGGTGACGGTCCCGACCGATTCGCTCGCGACCGCTGTGGACGGACGTGCCAACGACGGCGACGGGGGAGGGTCGATTCGTGCGGAACCGATCGGCGACCGATACCGGTGTACGGTCCCGACAATGGACGCCGTCGAGCGCGTCCGTGAGGTCGTCGCCGCCGAGGGCGGCTCGGTCGTCGACATTCGTAGCCACGAGCCGAGCCTCGAGGAACTCTTTTTATCGGTCGTGGGGGCGCCGATGACCGGGACGGGCGGGACCGCCACGGCGCAGGCCGTCGAAACCGAGGGGGCGAGCGGGAAGGGAGGCACCGCCGAGGGTGACCGGACGTGAGGCGTCGTCTGCGGACGGTCGTTCGGATCGCTCGGTGGGAGGCCGGCGGGGTACGCCACGGACTCGACCGGCGAACGATCCTCGCCGCGCTCGCGCTCGTGGTGCTTGTGGGAGTCGTTGTCGGCGGGGGGGTCGCCGCGGGCGTCGCTGGGCTCGACGTCGACCGCGACATCTATCGCGTGGGCGTCGATCCGGACTCGCCGTATGCGGAGGCGATCGAGGCTGATCCGGCGCTCGTGCCCGTCGGGAACGCCCGCGCGACACTCGGAGCGGATGTCGACGTCGTGGTTCGGCCGACCGGGGAGGGGGTCACCCTCCATACCGCCGAGTCGGCGAAGGGCGAGGCGGCCGCCGAAGCCGTGCGGGAGGCATTCGAGTCCCACAACGAGCGTCGCATGGCCGCGGAGGGGAATCAAACCGCGGCGTTCCCCGTGAGCGTCACCCTCCAGTATGAGAGTCGGGCTGCAACCACCGCTGAGGGGCCGACGCTCGGGGAGGAGCCGACGGATGGTGGGGAGGCTACCGATGAGGATGCCGGAAGCGACGGCGACGAATCGGCAGACGAGGACCCACTCGCCGATGGCGATGGGACGACCGACGGTGACGACGGGGATGACACGGACGGGTTCGCCGTCCCCTCCATCGGTGGCGGGGGCGACGCGTTCGGCGCGGACGCTGTCGGCTCGCCGGGATCGATCTCCCCACCGTTCCCGTTCGTCTCGCTGGTCTTAGCGTTCGTCTTCTTAGTCCCGATGAACTTCCTGATTCAGGCGTACGGCTCCTCGATACTGAACGAGCGGATCAACCGTCGAGGCGAACTTCTTCTCGTTACGCCGGTTCACCCGACCGACGTGGTCGCCGGGAAAACGCTCCCGTACGTCGTGGCCGCCGCGGGGCTCACCGCGGTGATCGCGGTCGGCGTCGGCGGGGGCGTCCTCTCGGTGCTCGCGATGCTCCCCATTGCGCTCACCTTCCTCGCGGCGACGTTCGTCGGCGCGATGTTCGCCCGCTCCTTCAAGGAGCTCACGTTCGTCACCGTCGCCGTGAGCGTGCTGCTCACGACCTACGCGTTCATCCCGGCGGTGTTCACGAACGTGACCCCCGTCGCGCTCATCTCCCCGCTCTCGCTCGTGGTCCTCGATCTTCAAGGGGAGGCGGTCTCCACGGTGTCGTTCCTCTTTTCGACCGGCCCGGTCACCCTCGCCTCGGGGCTGCTCTTCCTGCTCGGCGTCGGCGTCTACCGCGAGGAGGACCTGTTCACCCAGAAGCCGGTTCCGCGGAAGTTTCTGGATGCGCTTGCGGTCCGACTCGCGCCGGTCGAAGGATCCTCCCTTTCTGGGTTTCGAAGCCGTTTCCGCGGCCTTGCGACGGTCGCGTTCATCACGGCGTGTACGATCCCCTTCGTCTTCGTCGCGGAGCTGTTGGCGGTCGCCGTGCTCTTTGCGCTCCCGGTGACGGTCTCGATCCCGGTGTTGCTCGTGACGCTCGCGCTCATCGAGGAGGTCGCAAAGAGCATCCATCTGTATGCGGGCTTCGAACGTGGGATCTTCGCTCGAACCGACCGGGTCGCCGTCGCGGTCGGGCTCGCCTCCGGCCTCGGCTTCTTCCTCGCCGAGAAGGCGACCGCGATCGTCCAGGCCGTCGGGCTCACCGACCTCTTCGTCGGCAGAGCCGCCTTCGGTGCCGTCGCCGGGCTCGATGCGCTGCCGCTTCCGGTCGCGGTGGGGCTCTTTTTCGCGCCGCTCGCGCTTCACGGGTTCGCGACCGTGGTCGCGGCCGTGGGTGCGAGCCGAAGCCGCGTCTACTACGCGATGACGCTCGTGATCGCGACCCTGATCCATGCGGCCTACAATTTCGGGGTGGTGAGCCTCTATGGATAGCCGGATCACGGTCGCGGGGCGGGAGCTCGCGGGGCTTCGCGCCGAAAAGACGATCCTGCTCGCGATCGGCATCCAGCTGTTTATCGCGGCGTTCTCGTCGTTCCTCGTCGTCGGGCTCGTCTCGATGTACGACCCGAGCGGGCTCGACGGCGCTGAGATCGAGATCGCGGGCTCCGGCGACGCCGTGGCGGACCTCGAACGCGCCGCCGATGAGGTGCCAGGCGCGCGGGTCACACCCTACTCGGAGCCCCTCGCCGCACGGGAGGCCTTCCACGCGTACGCGGCCGATGCGGTGGTGGTCGCCGACCGAACCGACGATGGGGGGATCTCGACGGTCGTCACTGCCCCGGATTCGAACGTCGAGACGACGGTGATCGTCGTACAGCTGCAGGCGGTGTTACAGGCGTACGAGTCGAACGAACGCGACGCCCGGAGCGCGTATCTGGAGGAGCCGCCGCTTCCGCTGCCCGATCGGACCGGTTCGAGCCCCTATTTCACGTTCACCTACACGGTATTGATCCCGCTTTTGGTCTTCCTGCCGGTGTTCATCTCCGGGTCGATCACCGTCGACTCGATCACCGAGGAGATCGATCGCGGGACGCTCGAACTCCTCCGGGTGGCTCCCGTCACCCTTACCGACATCGTCGACGGAAAGGCGCTCGCAGCGGTGGCGATCGCGCCGGTACAGGCGCTCTGTTGGCTCCTGCTGCTCGAACTGAACGGGACGCCGATCGCCAACATCGGTTCGATCCTCGCGTTGATGACCGCCCTCACCGTCATCGTCGTGGGTGTCGCGGTCGCCATCGCGGTCGTCGCTCCCGACAGGCGGGCCGCCCAGTTGCTCTATTCGATCGCCGTGCTCGCGCTGTTCGGCGGGGCGACCGCGATGGCTGGCGGACCCACCAACGCCGTCGCGCGGCTCGCCATCGACAGCGCCGACCTCACCACATACGTGACCGTCGCGGTGTACGTCGGACTTGCGGTGATCACCTATCTCGGGGTTCGTGGCGTCCTTTCGAGGGTCGATGTGGATACGATCCGATAATGGTCGATTCGAAGGCTACGATCGGTCGGGGATCCCCCATCGGGGCGATCCGTCCTCGGAGACGATAGCGCGAACGATCGGCAACAGCGCGAGCGCGATCAGGAGTTCGAGGCCGCCGACGACGAGGAAGGCCGGCCGATAGCCGAAGGCGCCGGTCGCAGCGCCGCCGACGAGGAACCCGGTCAGGAACCCGAGCGAGCCGAAGACGTTGAAAAGCGCCATCGCCGCGCCACGCGCCTCGGGATCGATGATGTCGGTGACGAGCGCCATCGTCGCCGGCGCCAAGAGCGCCCCACACACCCCAACGAGAACCATCAGCCCGGCCGCAACAGGATAGACCGGTGCCAACCCTACCCCGATGATGGCGACCCCGTATGCCAACGAACCGCCGATGATCGGATAGAACCGGCCGATCCGATCCGATATCGCCCCGAACGGTGCCTGCAGGAGCGCGAACGGGATAAAAAAGAGCGCGAGCGTCGCCCCCGCGCCCGTCGCGGAGAGACCGAACGTCGCGGGGTCCTGAAAGTAGAAGACGCCGACCAACGAGAAGAAGCCGGCCGTGAGGCGGTCGATAAAGCCGAACGCACAGGGGACGAGGAGCGCGGGGACGGCACGTACCCGAGCGAGTGCCTCTCGAACCCCGCGTGCACGGGGTGAGCGGGCCTCGGTCGCCCGATCGCCACCGGGAATATCGCCGGTTCTCGCCGGGGTGTCCGATACCGTCGACGCCAACACGCCCGAGAGGACGAGGACGCCCGCCCCGGCATAGATGGGATAAAACCCCCCGAGATCGGCGAGGACGCCACCCCCGACGGAGCCGACGGCCGCACCGAGACCGATCGCGAGGCCCGCGACGCCCATGTTCCGGCCGTTTCCGCCACGGAGGTCCATGAGCGTCGTGATCGAAAGCGAGAACGCGCCGACGGTGAACGCCCCGCCGACCGCTCGAACGACCAGCGCGGCCTCGAACCCCGCCCCGATTACGGGGATCAACGCGAGCGAGACGTAGGCGAGCGCCCCGCCGAACGCACCGATCACGATGAGCGGGATCCGGCGACCGAGCGCGTCGCTCACCGCGCCCCAGACCACGGCGAACGCGACGAAGGCGGCGAACTCAGCGACGAGGAACCACATCCCGGCGTCGATGCCGGCCGGCGCGCCGAGCGCGACCGTGAGCGACGGGACCCCGGGATATAAAAGGACCTGGGAGATCAACACCGCGAGGACCACCGCACCGAGCCGCTTGCGGTCCCGCCGTTCACCGCCGGCCGAACGTTCGCCGTGGCCCCGTCCGCCGTCGACCACGCTACGAGAGGACCGCGTCGATCGCCGTCGAGATGGCCTCCGCACTCGGTTCGACCTCGTCGCCGTTGACGTAGACGGTCGGCGTCGAGGAGAGCCCCCGTGACTCGCCCTCCGCGCGGTCCTCGCCGATGGGCGTCGCGTAGGACTCGTGTTCGGCATCGGCTATCGCCGCACAAGGGTCCGCCCCGGCCTCCTCGGCGGCGTACCCGATGGCGTCGTAGCTGTAGTTCCCGATGAACTCGTAGATCACGTCCGCAAAGGTGAAAAACGCGCGACTGCCTTCGCGGGCACCCACGCCGCGGGCCGCGCTGGCGACGGGGACCGCCCACTGGTCATCGACCGGTATCGGGAAGTCCCAGTGTTCATACCGGATCTCTTCGGTCTCGATGTAGGTCTCCTCGATAGTCGGAAAGATGTCCGCTTTGAACGTCGCACAGCCTTCACAGGTAAAATCCTCGAACGTCTGGACGAGTACCTCGGAGTCCGGGTCGCCGATCACCGGCCGGTACTCAACGTCCGGATCGGCCGGCTCCGTTCCGTCACAATCGTACTCAGGGGTATCCGGAGTGTCGTCGCCGAGACATCCCGCGACACCGACGACGCCCGCAGCGCTCGCGGCGAGCACCGCCCGTCGTGAGTGTTCCATAGCCGTGGATCGGTCCGGCGGCTATTTAACGACACCGAGGGTAGTTACGGGTATGAGCTATCTCGTCGCGACCGACGGATCGGCGGTGAGCGACCAGGCGATCGAACACGCGGCCACGGACGCGGCAGTGCGCGGCGTCGCGGTCGAGATCATCCACGTCCTCCAGCCGCACGCGGAGATCGTCGACGGCGAGCTGGTCCTTCCCGGTGGGGCGAAAGCCGCCGAACGTGGTGAGCGGCTGCTTGCGGAGGCGACACGGACGGCCGAGGCGCACACGACCGACGGCGGGTCGCTACCGAGGATCGACACGGTGCTTCGAGGCGGGTCACCGGCGGAGACGATCACGAAGTACGCAGACGAGATCGATGCCGAACGGATCTACGTGGGCCACAGGGGCGACGACGCCGAGCGCGACCCCCGCGTGGGGAGCGTCGCGAAGACGATCGTGGATAAATCGGCCGTCCCGGTCGTCATCGTGAAGTGAGCGACTGCGGGGAGGGTGAGCGAACCGGTCCGAACGCTTTTGCCGGCGTGTGGTGTGAGTCCGCATATGAGCGATTGGGATCTCGACCTCCGCGACGCGGAAGAGCAGATGGAGGAGGCCTTCTCGGCGGGCGGGGACGTCGTCCTCGGCGTGTTGGACGGGACGACCGAGCCGAAGGAGTGGGTTCGAAACGTCGATTACGGCAACACGCTCGTCCTCTCCATCGAGGGTGACCTCAACGAGCTTGCCGCCGGCTTCGCGCGGGAAATAAAGGACATGGGCGGGGAACTGATGCACTTCCGCGGGTTCCTCATCGTCACGCCCCCGGGGACAGGGATAAACACCGACCGGCTGAGCGAGTGAGCCGCCTCGGCACGGGGGGATTCAAAAGGATCGAGCGCCGAAAGATCCTATGGGAATGAAGGAGGTCGGCGACCCGATCGTCCACGAGATCGATCGGTACGAGGGCGGCGTCGGATGGATCGCGTATCCGGAGGAGAAAATGGAGCGTGCGAGCCATGCCTTTGCGGTGGCGAACGACGAGACCGATACGGACGACGTCTGGGTGGTCGATCCGGTCGACGCCCCCGGCGTGGACGACCTCCTCGCGGAGCTCGGCGAGGTCGCCGGCGTCGTCTGTGCGCTCGACCGCCACAAGCGCGACTGCGCGGCGATCGCCCGACGCCACGACGTCGCGGTTCACGTCCCGGACTGGATGGACGGGGTGGCCTCGAAGCTGGATGCGCCCGTCGAACGGTTCGGTCGCCGGCTCGCCGACACCGGATTTGAAACGATCCGGATCCGCAACTCCTCGGTGCCGCCGTGGCAGGAGGTTGGGCTCTTCGATGGCGAGACGCTCATCGTCCCCGAGTCGCTCGGGGCGGCCGCCTACTTCCGCGGCGACCGCGAGCGGCTCGGCGTCCACCCGATGTTGCGGTTGACCCCACCGCGGGCGGCCTTGTCGGGGCTGAAACCCGAGCGAATCCTCGTCGGACACGGCGTCGGGGTGCTTGAGGACGCCCCGACGGCGCTCGCCGACGCCCTTGAGGGCTCCCGGAGCAAGGCACCCGGACTGTACCTGAAGACCGTTCGATCGCTCGTGGGCGTGTAGGGCCTCGCCGACCGCTCCTCTCGCTACCCAACGCGGACGGTGATGACAAGCTTAAGGCACGAACGTCCCGAAGGACGCCCAATGGAGACGGAGATCTCGCGTCGTCGCGCCTGGCTCATGG
>PWGU01000154.1 GCA_003554605.1 Halorubrum sp. | reverse complement strand
CTCGCGCTCGTCCCCGAGAACGTCGACGACCTCTGGCACCTCGCACACGTCCTCGAACCGGGCGACCTCGTCGAGGGCGACACCACCCGCCGGATCCAGCGCGATGACGATCGGATGCGCGACACCGGCGGGCAGCGCGAGCACCTCCACGTCACCCTCGAAGTGGAGGACGTTGAGTTCGCGCGCTTCGCGAACCGCCTGCGGGTCTCCGGCGTCATCGTCGGCTGTTCACGTGAGGACCAACTCGGGGCTCACCACACGATCAACGTCGAGGAGCACGACGAGATCACGGTCGAAAAACACTTCAAGCCGGATCAGACCGAGCGACTGGAGGAGGCGACGGAGGCGGCCGAGAACCCCGACGTCGCCATCGCCACGATCGAGGAGGGCGCGGCATACATCCATACGGTCCAACAGTACGGGACCGAGGAGTACGCCTCCTTCACCAAACCGACCGGTAAGGGTGAGTATGCACGCCCCCGCAACGAGTTGTTCGCGGAGCTCGGGAAGGCGCTCACTCACCTCGATTCCGACGCGGTGATCCTCGCCGGCCCGGGGTTCACGAAGAACGATGCCCGCGACTACATCGAAGCGGAGTTCCCCGACGCGCTCGACTCGGCGACCGTCGTCGACACCTCCGCGGCGGGCGACCGCGGCGTCCACGAGGTGCTCAAACGCGGGGCCGTCGACGAGGTACAAAAGGAGACGCGGATCGCCCGAGAGGCGGACCTGATCGACGAACTCACCGCGAACATCGCTCAGGGCGCGAAGGCGACCTACGGGCCCGAGGACGTCGCCGAGGCGGCCTCCTTCGGGGCGGTCGAGACGCTCCTCGTCGTCGACGAGCGGCTCCGCACGGAGCGACAAGGCGAGGGCGACTGGGGGATCGACATCAACGAGGTGATCGAAACGGTGGAGCGACAGGGCGGCGACGTCGTCGTCTTCTCCGCCGCCTTCGCCCCGGGTGAACAGCTTTCGAACCTCGGCGGGATCGCCGCCGTCCTCAGATACCGACTCTCATGAGCAAGGAACCGCGTGGCTACGACGAGGCACACTACTCCCAGCGGAAGGAGGGCGTCGACCGCTGGGTCGAACGCTACTTTTATGCCGGCATCGAGATCACCGTCCTCTCGACGCCCGCGTTCGTCCCGGTCGTGCTCTTTCAACACTTCTATCCGAACGCCATCCCGATCGCTGGGCTCACGGCGCTCATCGTCGGTTCGTTCTCGCTCACGCTCTTTCGTGCACAAGCGGTCGATTTCGGGCCGTGGCCACGCCTCGGTGAACTCTCGAGCGTCCCGCTCCGTGCGACCTACTTCTCCGCGACCTTCCTCGTGGCGACGTTCGGCGTCGGCGCCGTCGCCGCGTGGGTCGGGTCCCTGATCGTTGCGCCGCTCGGCGGGCTGCTCGTCCCGACGGTTGCGTACGCCGCGTTCCCCAGGGTCTACCGGATGGTTCACGGCGCGACCACCCGTCACCCGAGCCAACGGCCGTAACTCCCGGCGCATCCCTTCCGATCCGAATCGCTCACTCCCCCGTGAGCGCCTCGCTCGCCGGCGCGAACGAAATGGTCTCACCGCGCCCCTCCTCGACGGCTCGGGTGTAGAGCATATGTGCGGCCGCGACCGTCTCGATCCCGGTTCCGCCGGAGTCGAAGACGGTCACCTCCTCCTCCGCGGTTCGACCCGGGTGGCTCCCCGCAATGACTTCCCCCAGATCGGCGGCGACGTGGCCCTCGTCGATCAGGCCGGCCGAGAGCGCGGCGAGGAACGAGCCGGCGTCGTGTGTCGCACGGGCGCGGAGGTCCGGGACGTACGTCGCGCGGGCGATCAGTTCGGGGGGGAGTTCGTTGCGCTCGCGGTGATACTGTCCCATCGCCGTCACGTGGGTGCCGGGATCGACATCGCCGTCGTCGATCACCGGCTCGCTCGCGTTCGTGGCAGTGATGACCACGTCCGCACCCGAGACCGCCTCGCCCGCGTCAGCAACCGCCCGCACATCGGCGTCCAGCTCCTCGTCGAACGCTGCGGCGAACGCCTCGCGGTTCTCGGGAGTCGGTGAGAAGACGCGGACGCTCTCGAACGCCCGCACGGTGGCGGTCGCTTTGAGCTGGCCACGCGCCTGTGCGCCGCTGCCGATCACGGCGAGGGAGGTGGCGTCCTCGCGGGCGAGCGCGTCGACGGCGACCGCGCCGGCCGCACCCGTCTTAAACGGATTCATCGAGGCACCGTCGATGAGCGCCAACGGCTCGCCGGAGTCGGCGTCGAAAAGCGTGGTCATGAACCACGCGTCGCGCGCGTCGAAGCCGGCCGAATACATGTAACCCCCCATCGCGCCCGTCTCGGGCAGTACCGCGGCGTAGGTCGTGAACATCCCCGGCGGGGATCGGGAGATGAGCTTGGTTCGGGGTTCAGCGGGCGCTCCCTCCCCGATCTGTCGGTAGGCGTCCCGGACGGCGGCCACGTAGTCTGCGGGCTCGGCGAGGTCGTCGACGTCGGCGCTCGTGAGGAACAGGGCGTCGGTCATACGCGACGATCATCGGCCGGCGGCTAAATGGTATAGGCTGCGGCGACACGCATGGCTCAGCGATCGAACGGTTCGGAGAAGAACTGCCGTGTTTCGTGGTCGGTTCAGTCGGACGTCCCTGTTCCTGGCGGCGTGCCGTTCGTCCCACCCGTGTGGTTCGTCGGCGCGCCGACGTCGACGACTGGACCTTTGACGAACATCGCGTGGCCCATCAGGCCGACTGCGATGATCGCGCCTACGGACACGGCGAACGGCGTGGATAAGCCGACCAGAGTCAAGACCGCAGTGATTCCGATCAGCACCGCCGGGATAAGCCCGAGCACGTAGTCGTAGTATCCAGTCATAATACATTCTATACTATGTGGGGGGTTGTTATAAATATTTCCCATACCTACGCCGTTACGAGGGTGGCCTATATCTAGTGGTTACTCATAACTTATGAGTGACTATACGCCCCAGCGGCTCTCAGACCCGTGTCTGTGGGTATTTAACATACATGCAGGCTCCTGACCACGTGGTGGTCACCCGCCCGGGAACGCATCCGCGGGCGTGGGAGTCACCCGCGGAGCCTGCTCACCCGCGGAGCTTGAAATAGAGCGCGCGCCACCCGCCCAACGCGATCAGTCCGGTGACGAAGATAATCGCGACGAAGACGGGGCTGGCTCCCCCGGCGAAGACGAACTCCCGGAGCACGAACCCGAGGACCGACGCGGGGACCCACGACCGGATCACGAGCGGGATCGACGACTTCGCCGTCTCGACGGCCCCGGCGGAGTACGCCCCGATGAGCGGGGCCATCAGCAGCCAGCCGATCAGAAACGGCGCATACACCCCGAGGAGGTGGGTGGGGTTATCGATCAGGAACGACGCCGGGAGGTGATTCAGCGTGCCGATAGTCAACAACACGACCAGCGCGAGCACGTCGCCGACGGCCAGCGGCACCGCCCCGCGGTCGAGGCGTGCCTTCATAAACGCCTGCGGATCCATACGCCACCGTCAGCGCTCACCCTACTTTGTAGGCACGGATCCGTCCTCGTGGGTCGCTCAGCTACCTCGTCGCTCACTCAAGCAGGCTTTCGCCGGTCATCGCCGTCGGCTGCTCGATCCCCATCAGTTCGAGGACCGTGGGGGCGACGTCACACAGCGAGCCGCCCTCGCGGATCGACCGCCCCCCGTCGTCGCCGGCGGGCGTCAGGCTGATGAACGGGACCGGGTTGAACGTGTGGGCGGTGTGTGGGTCCTCGGGCGTGCCCATATCGTCCGCGTTGCCGTGATCGGCAGTGACGACCGCCTCGCCGCCCGCCTCGGCGACCGCATCGAGCAGCCGGCCGAGCTGTTCGTCGACGGCCTCGACGGCCGCGACGGCGGCCTCGTAATCACCGGTGTGTCCGACCATGTCGGGGTTCGCGTAGTTCAACACGACGAGGGAGGGGTCCTCTTCATCGACGATCCGGACCGCCGCGTCGGTGAGCTCAGGGGCCGACATCTCCGGCTGCAGGTCGTAGGTGGCCCCCTCGGGGCTCTTCGTTATCTCCCGCATTTCGCCGGGGAATTTCACCTCCCGGCCGCCGTTGAGGAAGTAGGTGACGTGTGGGTACTTCTCTGATTCCGCGATCCGCAGTTGGGTCAGTCCCGCTTCGGAGACGACCTCGCCGATGGTGTCCGCCGGGATCGTCGGCGGGAACGCGACCGGGAACGAATAGGTCTCGTCGTATTCGGTCATCGTCACCAGCTGGATGTCGGGTGCGTCGACGGCGACCTCCCACGCCGGCTCCGTGTCGGTTAACATCCGGACGAGCTGGCGCGCCCGGTCGGCTCTGAAGTTGAAGAAGATGACCGCGTCGCCGTCTTCGAGCGCGTGACCGCCCGCGATCCGCGTCGGCTCGATGAACTCATCCGTCTCCCCGCGGGCGTGCGCCTCCCGGGCCGCCTCGGCCGCCGTGGTCGCCTCATGGGGCGTCTCGCGCTTGACGATCGCATCGAAGGCGCGTTTCGTGCGGTCCCAGTTCTCGTCGCGGTCCATCGCGATATACCGGCCCATCACGGTGGCGAGGTCGCCGGTACCCCGCTTGTCGGCGTGCGCCTCGACGTCTTCGAGGAATCCGTCGGCGATCTCCGGGGCGGTGTCGCGGCCGTCGGTGAACGCGTGGGTCGTCGCGGGTACGTCCGCCTTCGCGGCGGCGTCGATGAGCGCCTTGAGGTGGGCGATGTCGGAGTGGACCCCGCCGTCGGAGACGAGCCCCATGAAGTGGACGCGCCCGCCGGTCGCGGCGGCGTGTTCGAACGCCGAGGCGAGCGCCTCGTTTTCGGCGAAGGAGCCGTCCTCGAGCGCGTCGACGATTCGCGTGTAGGACTGTTTGACGACCCGGCCGGCACCGATGTTGAGGTGGCCGACCTCCGAGTTGCCCATCTGCCCGTCCGGCAGCCCGACGCGCCGGCCGTGGACGACGAGCTCGCCGTATGCCCCCCGCTCGGCGATATCGTCGAACGTTGGGGTGTCGGCCCCCCGTACCGCGTCCCGTCGGTCGTGATCGCCGAGCCCCCAGCCGTCCAGCACGATGAGCGCCGCATTCATACCCGTCTACTCCCCCTTCGGCCCTAAGGAGGCTTCCGTTTCGGATGAACCTCGCCGCCAGAAGGCACCACCGACCCCCCCAGTCGGCGCGCGCCTCCGAGCGCCTTTTAAAGGCGCGAGGGGAGCGCGCGAGGGAGCCCGCGGCCGAACCGGAGCCTGCGGAGGTCGGCCGCGGCGAGGCTGGGGAGGAGTGAGGTTGGGGAGAGCCGACCTTGCGACGGCCGGGGACCATCGAGAACACGTGCCCATACGCACCGATCCACGCACGTTCCCCGTCGCCGGTATTTATATACTGACCGCGCGCTGGCCGTTTCTATATATAAATCGCCGCCGCCACGTCCGCCCCTCCCCGCCGAAACCGTGGGGCGACGGGTCGTTCGGTCGGCGTCGGCGCCGCGGTGAAGGCAACGTTTTAACTCGCAACGGCTTACCCCACGTTAATGGACTCCGCGGTACTGCTCGATCTCCTCGGCAACGAGAACCGCCGGCGTATCCTCCGGCTTCTCGCCCACAAACCCTGTTACGTGACGGAGATATCCGAGTACCTCGCGGTGAGCCCCAAAGCCGTCATCGATCACCTGCGGAAACTGGAGGACGCCGGGCTGATCGAATCGACGACCGACGACCAGCGCCGAAAGTACTTCCACATCTCCCGCAGCCTCCGGCTGGAGGTGAGCGTCTCCCCGTACGGCTTCGGCGCGAAAAGCGCCTACCCGGCGAAGCGCAGCCTCGATATGGCCGGCCGCTGTCCGCACCTCTCGATGGAGGTACCGGCCGACGGCGACGGCTCCAACGACCTGGCCGACCTCGCCGCCGAGTACGGCCGCCTTCAGGAACTCGATCGCGAGCTCTCGTTGGCCCAGCGATGGGTCCACGGCCGGGTCGAGGACACGCTCGCGGCCCTCGATGAACGGCTCGGCACCGAGGCGGACAGCCGCTTCTTCGCGGCCACCCTCGCCGCGCTCGTCGAGACCGACGGGACCCCGGCGGCCGTCGCCGAGGAGGTCGGTGCGCCCGAGGAGGCGGTCCGCGACGCGCTCGCCCAGCTGACCGACGTCGGCGTCGTCGCCCGCGAGGGCGACCGATATCGGATCCGGTGAGGGGCCAGTTCAACGCCGGTGAGGGGCCAGTTCAACGCCGGTGAGGGGCCAGTTCAACGCCGGTGAGTGTCCCGTGTCACGTCCATCGCCGGCGGGACCGACCGCTTCCGGAAGCTTTTGCCCCGCCGGCGACGGAACGTCGCCGTGACCCCGTATCGAAACCTCGCGCTGTTTCTCGTTCTCGCCGCCATCTGGGGGTCGGCGTTCATGGCCATCAACGCCGGCCTCGCGTACTTCCCGCCGGTGCTCTTCGCCGCGCTTCGCTACGACATCGCCGCCGTCGTCATGCTCGCGTACGCCGCCTACGTCGTCGACGACCCGATCCCACGCGGCCGCGGCCAGTGGACGGTCGTCGCCATCGGGGCAACCCTCATCATCGCCGCCTACCACGCGCTGTTGTTCCTCGGCGAGGCAGACCCGGCCGTGACGAGCGCCATCGCCGCCGTCATCGTCAGCCTCTCGCCGGTGTTGACGACCGTCTTCGCGCGGGTCCTCCTCCCGAACGAGCGGCTGACACCCCTCGGGATCGTCGGCCTCCTCGTCGGCCTGCTCGGCGCGGTCATCCTCGCCGCGCCGGACCCCACGAACCTGCTGGGTGACGGGACGATCGCGAAGCTGCTCGTCCTCGGCGCGGCGGCGGCGTTCGCGCTCGGCTCCGTGCTCACGAAGGCCGTCGACGCCGACCTCCCGATCGAGACGATGGAGGCGTGGTCGATGCTCCTCGGCGCGATCATCATGCACGTCGTTGCGGTCGGGCTCGGCGAGTCGATGGCGGACATCGTCTGGACGACGGAGGCGGTGCTCGCGTTGGCGTACCTCGCACTCGCGGCGAGCGCCGTCGGGTTCCTCATCTACTTCGACCTTCTGGACCGGCTCGGGCCGATCGAGATCAACCTCGTCTCCTACGTCGCTCCCATATTCGCCGCCCTCTCCGGATGGCTGTTCCTCTCGGAGGGGCTCACCCCGGAGACGGTCGCGGGCTTCCTCTGTATCTGTGCGGGCTTCGCGCTCGTCAAGCGGACGGCGATCCGCGCCGAACTCCGTCGGCGAGGGATCGGATCGTCGTGAGTGTTTTCGGTTCATACCGATCTCCGATCTGTCTCACATCGGCTCCGCCCGAGAGCCTTACAACCCTGGCGGCCCGAATACGGACGTGACGAACCGTCCGATCCTCGTCGGCATGGCCGCGGCGTTCGTGGGGATGACCGCTCTTTTGGTCATCGCCGGGGTCGTCGTCCATCCGCTGTTGCTGGCGATCGCCGTTCCGTTCGGCGCGGTCGCGTACTTCCTCTGGTTACACGCGAGCGGACGGCTTCGCGACCGCGTCCGACGGAAGGCCGAGACCGCGGGCCCGACGGAGCGTGAACGTGCCCGCCAGCGTGCCCGGGCGGCGACCAACCGCCGTGATGCGTATCGGACCGCCGGGGCGACCGCCGGGCCCGGGGCGGGTCGAGCCGGTAGGGGTCACACCGCGGGTGCAGGAGGTGGCTGGCGAGGGACCGCTGGCGACCCCCGAGACCGGGCTCCCCGTGCCGACGTCATGACCGAACGGGAGGCCTATGAGGCGCTCGGGCTCGACACGTCCGCCGACGGTGACGCCGTGCGCTCGGCGTATCGGCGGCGGGTCAAACGGGTCCATCCCGACCGCGAGGACGGCGATCAGGAGGCGTTTAAAAAGGTCACCGAGGCGTACGAACTGTTGCGACAATGAGCGCGTCGCGTTCATCATCCCGACGTTTATCATCCCGAACGGTCGAAACCCGTCGACCGAAACCGACGTAATCGACGGTCGAGAACGGACCCCATGGCGAAGTGGTTCCACAGCGGGCGGCGGCGTGACCTCTGTGCGCTGTTGTACGAGGCCGGCGAGCTTCGCGCACAGTCACTCAAAAACCGGCTCGAATCACACTACGACGAGCGGATCGACCCGGGATCGTTCTACGGGACGCTCTCGGCGCTCGTCGACGCCGGCCATCTCGAACGGCGGACCGAGGGGATCGCGGACGTGTATCGGCTTACCGAGGGTGGTGAGCGGGCACTCCGCGATCACTACTCGTGGCTCTCGGCTCGCGTCGAACGCGGTGGGAGCCACGGGGACGGCGATGGGGAGTGACACGACGTCGGCGACGGCGATGGGGAGGAACACGGGGAGGACGTCGGAAACGGTGACACATCCACGACCATCGCCGGCGCGCCCGAACCGCCCGCCGATCCGGATCTTAAAGATTAATAAGTAATTGCTCCTATCTTAATACATGGCTGTAGTGAGCGTCTCGATGCCGGAGGAGCTGTTGAACAGGATAGACGAGTTCGCCGATGAGCACGGCTATACGGGCCGAAGCGAGGTCGTTCGGGAGGCGTCCCGAAATCTGCTGGGAGAGTTCGAGGACGCCAAGTTGGAGGACCGGGACCTGATGGCCATTGTCACCGTCCTGTTCAACTACGAAACGACGAGCGTCGAGGAGCGGATGATGCACCTGCGTCACGAACACGAGCGCCTCGTCGCCTCGAACTTCCACAGCCACGTCGGACCACACTACTGTATGGAGCTGTTCGTCCTGGAGGGGAGCTTGGCGGACATCTCGACGTTCGTCGGGAAGGTCCGTGCGACGAAGGACACGCTCACGGTCGATTACAGCGTCATGCCCGTCGACGAGTTCGGCCCAGGCGCCATTGAGGGCGACCACGGCCACGGCCACGGCCACTGAGGGTAGGCCGCTCCTCGATTCGATCGCTCGGGCCGACCCGATGTCGCGGGATTTAATCACGTCTCGCCCCTACCTGCGGCAATGGCCGACAGCTATCGCGGCGTGTTCGGGGCGATCCCCTATGCCATCCGGCACACCGATTCGTGGACGATGCGGGTGTACGGCGTCGTCGGCGCGCTGGCGGCGGCGTTCATCACCGTCGTGGTGATGCTCGCGCTCGTCGTCTGGATGGGCGAAACCGCCGAGATGGACAGCGGGCTCTTTCTGTTTTCGCGCTCGCTGTACGTCATCGCCGGCTTCGCGGCGGTGGCCCCGCTCATCGCGCCCATGCTGCTCGTCGCGCGTCGACACCGGCGGGGCGACCCCGTCGCCGACAACTACGACCGGATCCTCGCGTACACGGGGTTCGTCTTCCTCGTCTCGCTGTACGTCGGCATGGTGATCTCCGCGCCGGCGGACCTCCGCGATCCCACGAACTCCGCCGTCGTCAACGCGCTCTACGCGCTTCCGCCGCTTGCGGGGTTGGTCCCGCCGATCCTCACGGGGACGCTCGTCTTCGTCGCGCACCGTCGACTCCGGCGTCCGGATGCCGCTGATTCGGATGCTGTCGATTCAGGTGCCGCCGGTTCGGATGCTGTCGATTCGGATGCCGCCGGTTCGGATGCTGGATCCTCCGTCGATCGATCGTCCGCCGAGTCCGAGGGAGGGGCGGACGACGACTCACGGACCGTGAACACGGAAACGGAGGGGACCGATCCGGCCGTTGCGGCGGACGGGGATCCAGGGACGGCGAACCCCGAAACGGGCCGTCCGACCCGGTCCGAGTGAGCCGGCCGGTTGCCCGCTGCCGTCCTGTCACGGATCTTTTATCACCGCTTTGTGGCGGTTTTAAGTAGTATACCTCTCGCCGTTAGATCATGGAGGGCATATAAATGGGCGGAACGAAATCGGTGTCCACGAGCCTCCAGCGACGCTATGAGTCCCTGCTGTGGGGTTCGATGGACCTCCTCGGCGTGACCGAATCGGTCGAACGGAAGGTTGGTGCCGCCGTGGGGATCCAGTTCACGGTGACGGTGACCATCTTCGCGCTGGCCGTCCTGTTGTCCCACGGGCCGCTCTTTTATACGCTGGTTGCGGTACTGTTCGTGGCCGCGGTGGTCGCGTTCGTGAACACCCTGCTCATCGTCAGGCGGGACCTCACCGGCCCGCTGCTCGCGCTCGAATCGAGCACGGATCGGATCGCCGCCGGGGACCTCGACGTCACCGTCGAGCCCAGCGACCAGCCGGACGAGGTGGGCAGCCTCACGAACGCCTTCGCCGAGATGCAGGGGTCCCTACGAACGGTCGCCGCGCAGGCCGACGCGCTGGCACGCCAGGAGTTCGACGACCCGGCGCTTGCGGAGACGGTTCCCGGGGAGTTCGGGCGGTCACTCGACCGGATGGCCGAGAGCCTGGAGGCCTACACGCGGGAGCTCGAAAGCCGCTCCACGCAGCTCGAAGCGCTCGTCGACACGTTCTCCGAGGCCGCCGACCGTGCCCGTAACGGCGACCTCACGGCGACGATCGACGCCGACGAGGGAGCGATCGCGGACGAACGCTACCGTGACCTCGCCGAGAATTACAACGACCTCGTTCGAACCCTCGACGGAACCATCGCCGACGTCAAGGGGTTCGCTCGGGTGGTCGACGACGCGAGCACGCAGCTCCGGACGGGCATGACCGAAGTCGACGACGCCAGCGACGAGGTCGCCCGCTCGGTTCAGGAGATCTCCGACGGCGCGGCCCGACAGACCGAGGACCTGCAGGCGGTCGTCGCCGAGATGAACACGCTCTCGGCGACCGTCGAGGAGATCGCCGCCTCGGGCGAGAGCGCGGCGGACATGGCCGAACGGACCGCGGAACGGGGCCGTATCGGCGCGGCGGCCGCCGAGGAGGCGCTCGCCGAACTCGACGAGTTCGAGGCCCGGATCGAACAGACGGCCACGGCGGTCGATGCCCTCGCCGAAGAGGTCGCCGAGATCGACACGGTCGTCTCCTTCATCGATGGACTTGCCGAGGAAACGAACCTGCTCGCGCTCAACGCCTCCGTCGAGGCCGCCCGCGCGGGCCGGAGCGGCGAGGGGTTCGCCGTCGTCGCCGACGAGGTGAAAGGCCTCGCCGAGGAGACCAAAGCGTCCGCCGGACGCATCTCCGCCCGCATCGAGGCCGTTCAGGAGGCCTCCGAGCGGACGCGGGCAGATGTCGAGGCGATGGAGACGACGGTGGCCGAGAGCATCGACACGATCGGGACGGCGCTCACCGAGTTCGAGGACATCGTTGAGTCCGTCGAGACGGTCAACACCACGATCCAGGAGATAAGCGATGCGACGGACGGGCAGGCACACACCACCCAAGACGTCGTTGCGATGGTCGACGAGGTCGCCGCCATCAGCGAGGAGACAGCCGCCGAGGCCGAGACGGTCGCAGCGGCCACCGAAGAACAGACCGCGACCGTCTCGACGGTCACGGCGAGCGCCCGCGAGCTCTCCGAGCGGTCCGACGACCTCCGTTCCCTGCTCGACGACTTTACCGTCGGTGCCGCATCGGGCGGCGGGGGTGGGGAACTCCCGAACGACGAGGTCGGTGATGCCCCGGTCGATCGGGTCGAACCCACACGGTAGGCCGGGAAGGCAGCCATTCCTCCCGCGGGCCCGCTCGAAACCCCGAAAAGGCTCGGCGACGTACGGGCGGCAATGACCGACGAGACGGAAAAATCGAGCACGTTCCTTGTCACCCACGTCGAACCCGACTCGGCGGTGTTGCGCGACGTTCACGACGGACAGGTCCACACGCTGGATTCGAACCCCGGGTTGTCGGTCGATGACGCCGTCGAAGCGACGGTCGCCCCCGAGCCGCCGCTCAACGTCACCTACCGGATCATCGAGGTCGACGACCGGTGGTCGCTTTCGATCGGGGAGAGCGAGGAGCCGCCGACGGTACACGAACGCGAGCTGGCCGCCGAGCTATCCGTCGGCGAGTTGGCCCGCGAACCACGTGCTGGCATCGGTGAGATCCATGTCCTCACGCCGGCCGAGGGGCAGACGGAGGAGGCCGTCTCCGACGTGATCGACGACCGCGAGACGACGCTCACGCGGGCGGCGCGGCTCGGGGTGAATCGCGTCGAGATCCGGTCGGAACCGGGACTGATCAGCGTCCGATATCTGCCGTAGCCGGTTCGCTCAGTCTTGGCCGCCGAGCACACCGCCGACCGCCCCGCCGACCGCGCCGAACACGAGCGGGTAGACGATCCCGGCGAGCAGCACCGCGGTGACGAGGTCGGGCGTGACGGTCGCGTCGCCGACCGCGTACCGGAAGAGGAACGCGCCGATGATTGCGAGGGGGAGGTATCCGGCCGTGACGAGCGCGCCCGCGGCGGCCCCCTCCGCCGGCGTTCGTGCAGCCGCGACGCGTGCGACAGCGAGTCCACCGATCACGAGCAGGATCGGGGGGACGACATAGAGGTAGGTCAACCCGTCAGCGCTCGCGATGAAGTTCTCGACCTGGACACCCCCGAGCGGCTGGGGGATCTCGGTGTCGACGAAGTGGGCATTATAAAAGAGCCAGCCGATCGCCTGCCATGCGGGGATCGGGTCGCCGCCGAAGAGGTCGGCGATCGCGTTGAACGCCTCCAACTGCTCTTCGACCCCGCCACGCTGGGTGATATAAACGAAGAGGTAGCCGAGGACGTACGCGGCGAGCCCGCCGACCCCACCGGCAGCGATGCTCCGCGCTCCGAGACGGTCACTGACTGACATATCGTGCCGTCTCTCGGCCAGCGGTAAGTGTTTGCTGGCTCGCGACGGCGGGGCACACCCGTTACGCCCACTTATATGTCGGTTGCGCTGTTTTCGCGACGATCACGACACCGCTTCGCCGTCGAGCCGTACGCTTACCGGGTCGTCCTCGATCGTCGCGCGCCACTCCCCCCGACTGACCGTGTACCGCACCGCGTCGTGGACGCTCCCGTCGAAAAATCGGATCCGGTTCCGGAGGACGCCCTCGCGTCGACCGCCGAACCGACTTATATACCGGTCGACGGCGCGACGGGAGGCCTCGTTGTCGACGTGGACGTCGACGGCGACGATCTCGAGATCGAGCCCCTCAAAGGCGACCGCAAGCAGCGCGGCCGCCCGCTCGCCCGAATAGCCGCGACCCCAGAAGCGCTTGCGGAGCCACATCCCGAGCTCCGCGCTCCGTCGATCCCAATCACAGACGAGGCCACAGAGCCCGGCGATGTCGCCCGTGTCGGGTTCGTCCGTCCGGGATGTCGCGCCACGTCGGAGTTCGTCCGCCCGGGGGCGGATTACGTAGTCGGCCCCCTCGCCCGCCTCCCGTTGGTCGCGGGCGTTCGCGAGGAACTCCCGTGTCTCGCGTTTCGTCTCGTGCGGGCTCCATCGGACGTACCGCGTCACGTCCTCGATGTCCGGATCCGACGAGCAGATCCGGTAGAGCGTGTCGAGGTCCACGTGGTCTGGACCTACCGGCGTGAGCGCGAGCCGTTCGGTTTCGATCCGTTCGGGGAACATACACGGGTCGTCACGCCATGGGGTATAAAAACGATCCCGGGCGTGTGATGGCGGACCACGCCGGGGTCGGTCGGCCGTTTCGATCCCATTTCGGATCGGACCGCCCACGGCCTCCGCACCGTTTATATCTCCGGCTGCCCGGATCCGAGGTATGTCACCGGCGGAACGGGAGGCGGCGGTCGGGCTGCCGCCCGGCATCGCGGCCGTCCGCGAGGAACTCACGCCGATGCTCGCACAGTACGCCGACCTCTGTGCGGCCCACGAGGACGCGCTCGTGCTCTTCCAGGTCGGCGACTTCTACGAGGCGTTCTGCGAGGCCGCCGAGGTCGTCGCACGGACCTGTGAGGTCACGCTCACCGAGCGGTCGGACTCGACCGGCGAGTATCCGATGGCGGGGATCCCCATCGACAACGCGGCACCGTACCTCGAGACGCTGCTCGATGCGGGCTACCGAGTCGCGCTCGGCGACCAAGTGGAGGACGCTGCCGCCTCGACCGGGCTCGTCGACCGGGCGGTCACCGAGGTGATCACGCCGGGAACGATCGTCGAGGACGACCTCCTCGATGCGGGAACGACGAACTACGTCGCCGCCGTGGCCGGTGGGGGGAATGACACGGGGGCACCGG